>JBBIIL010000028.1:0-27033 GCA_037446495.1 Chloroflexota bacterium
GGCGCGAGACCGGTGGTCGGCGCTGGGCCAACGACGGGGGGCGAGGTCCGCAAGCCGCTCGACCGGGCGCCTGCCGAGCGCTACCGCCAGTCCGAGGCGCCCAAGGCCGGACCTGGCCGAGGCCGACGGCTCGGCACCGCGATCGTCGTCGCCATCGGCACCGCCGTCGTCACCTTCGCGCTGATCACGTTCGACATCGGCCCGGGCCTGCTCGTCCTCGGCCTCGCCGGCGGCTGGATCACCGGCCTCGCGCTGGCGGGCGGCGCGCCGGCGGGCCAGGGCGGGGACGCCGGACGGAACCGCGCGGCCACGGCGGCGGCGCTCGCGGCGACGGCGATCGCCAGCGCCCTGCTGCTCGATGCCCTGCGCGCCTACGCCCTGGGCGGCGTCCTGCTCCCCTGGGAGTACGCGATGGCGCGCTTCGGCATCGTGGCCCCGCTCGCGATCCTGCTCGCTGCCATCGCCGGCTGGCTGCGCGGGCGCTAGGCGGAGGGGCGGAGATGCGGCGCATCGGCTGGCTCGTCGTCCCGATCGTCCTCATCGGCCTGCTGGGTCTCGCCGTGTTCGGATCGCGCGGGCCGGGCCCCGCCACCGCGTTCACCCTTCGAATCGGCGACTGCTTCGACATCCCGGGCGACGCCCAGATCGGCGACATCGCCACCCTCGACTGCTCCAAGCCCCATGACGCCGAGGTGTTCGTGACCGGCGACTACGCCGACACGCAGCCGTCCACCCCGATCGCGTATCCCGGCGGTGGCGCCTTCGCCCAGTGGGTGGCCAACAGCTGCGGCCTCGACGCCCGTGGCGCCTACCTCGGCTCGCGCTCGGTGCCCGCGCCCGACGTCGTGGTGGGCTACTTCTTCCCCGCTGCGGACGCGTGGACCCGTGGCGAGCGGCAGGTCACCTGCTACCTGCACGCCCGTGACGGGTCGAAGCTGGGTGGGCCGCTGGGCGGGGCGGCGAGTCCGGCCGCGAGCGCCGCACCAAGTTGATCGCCGCATCGGGACCCTGGACGCGTACGATCACGCGTATGATCATACGGCTGGAGGCAACGATGACACCCAACCCAACCATCGCGTACCAGGCGACGGATCTCGCCCGGAACCACCGTGCCGTCCTCGATGCGGCACGTCGCGGCGGTGCGCTCGTCCGCGACAAGGACGGACTCGCGCTCCTCCTGGCCCCGGCCGAGACCATCGATCGAGAGCGTGAAGTCGCGTCGCTCGCCCTTGACCTGGTCCGAGCCGGCCTCGCGCTGATGCTCGGTGACCGATCCGCAGCGAGCCTCGGCGACTTCGGCTGGCTGAGCGTTCTGCCCGTGGAGTCGCAGGAGCACTTCTTCAAGGAGATGAGCGAGGCGCTGCTGGTGGCTTCGTCTGGGCTGTCGATGCGCAACGTGGAGGTCCTGCTGGGCGACTGGAAGGCCACCGCCGAGACGTGGGCCGACGCGGACGCCCGGGAGCAGTTGCTGGCTGGCTCACCCGAACCGCTGGCCGCCGCCGAGCTGTGACGCCGCGTCGAGGTGGCGGACGGCCGGGCGAGGCAGGCGAAGCCGTCTGGATCCTGAAGGCGGCGAGTCGCGCGGCCGAGCGTCAGTGGGCCGAAGCCAAGGGGGCCGAGGCCGAGCTCATGTCCAAGGTGCGCGAGCGTCTGACAACCCGGCCGATGGACCGTTCAGACAATCCCAATCGGACGCATCGCCTCAAGCCGCCGCTCGACCTGGGCGTTGTGGGTGACCGAAAGCTGCCGCAGTGGCAGCACGAGATCAGCGCCGCGGGGCGGGTCTGGTACTGCGTCGACCCTGACGAGCGGATCGTGTGGGTGACGCGGGTGGCACTCCAGCCGCCTCGGGAGACGCACTGACAACGCCTCGCGGCGGGCGCCGAGAAGGTCCCGGACTCTAGGCGACATAGAGCGGGACCGCAGCGGCGTGGCGCCGTCCCTGTTCGCTAGTGCTGGAGCCGCTCTGGGCGGGGCGCTCGGCGCTGGGCGGGCGTGGCCGGGGTGGCGGGGGCGTGGGCAGCGTGATCGGCGGCCGCGTGGCGGACCTCGTCCAGGCGGGCGGCCAACTCGGGATCGAGCGGGATCTGGCGGTTGCGGCTGGGCTCGGGGCGGGGTGAACCGGGCGCGGCGTCGGCTTCGGCTTCGTCGGGCTCGGCCCCGGCCCCTGCTTCGTCGGCTTCGGCTTGGTCGGGTTCGGCTTCGGCCCCGGCTTCGGCCCCGGCGGGCTTTGCGTTCGGCACCGTCCCCATTCCCTGCCCCGCGCCGATCCCGCCCGTCTCGCCGCGGAACGGCATGTGCTGGCGGTCCACGGCATGGAGGCTCATGCGGAGCACTTCGGTCTTCGCCGACGCCACCTCACGCACATAGGCCGACTCCTCGTCGGCGGTGAGCGGGCGCCCGCGGACGATCGCCTTGGGCTTGCCCACCATCAGCCACGCCAGGTGGTAGCGGTCCATCGTCCCCCAGGCCGTGGCAAGCAGGTCGTCCGACAGCTGGAGCCACGTCTGGAGCGCGACGAGGCTGGGGTCGGCGTCGAGGCGCTCGCCCTCGGCGATGAGCTGGCGCGTGCGCAGGATGAGCTCGTCGCGGGTCACGCCACCGAGTGTATGGGAGCCGGGTCAGCCGAGGACCAGTCCGGGGGACAGCGTCGCTCAGCCCGCGCAGGGCAGGCCCGCGCAGCCCATCGGACTCGGTTGGCCCCACGCCCGCAGCCGTTACGGCCGCTTGAAGATCGAGTGCCCTCCGGTGCGGCGCCAGCGCAGTCCGAGCGCACCGTCGATGTCGATCCACTCGAAGGTCGCCCGGCCAGCAGGCCCCGAGGAGCTCCAGGTCATCTCCCGGACGCCGGGCGCGCCCTCGACGTCCTTGACCCGAAGGGATGCCGGCCACTTCGCCGAGGAGTCGCTCGCATACCGGTCGCACGCGGCGACGAAGGCCCCGAGCGCCTCCCAGAACAGCTTGACCTCCGCCTCGCTGAGTCGACGGTAGTCCGAGTCGAAGCTCGCAGTCGTCTGGAACTTCACCGGCGGCGGAGCGAATCGAGATGGCCGAGCATCCCGTCGAGACCGTCAATCGTCGTGGTGCGGCCAGCCGCGATATCGGCGTCCGCCTCGCGCTCCATGGTCTGCCACCGATCGCTCCAGAACCACGCCTGGTCGGCGGGGACGCTCACCACCGGAACGATCTCCATGCGGCCGTCGTCCTGCTCGATCAGCCTGATTTGGGCATCCGGTCCGTCGAGGTGATGGCGACGCCGCACCTCGGCAGGCAACACGAACGTGCCGCGCGACTGGACCGTGAGCAGGTACGTCTTCATGGAACGCAGAATAGCAGACATCCCGCCGCCGCCGAAGTTCCACGGCAGGGGAACCGCGAGTGAGTCCTAGCCGGCCGCGACCTTTGCTCGGCCGTACATCTCCGCAGGCATCGGTCGCTCGAGGTCCCAGACAATCTGCATCGGCCGATCCGACTTGTGGCTCACGTGCCTCGCGAAGCCAAGGCACAAGAACGGGTTGCTCTCACCCCGTTCGTCGTCGTTGGCCTCCCGGACGAAAAGCACAATCTTCGAGCCGCGCGAAACGTGGTTGATGTAGCGCTGTCCGGTAGGCGACGCCGTCGACGCCTGCGATTGCGACTCCCAGTGGAACAGGGTCGGCGAGATTGGATAGTCCTTATAGCGGGTCGTCGCCGAGTAGTTCTCGTCGTCCTTGTTCAGCGTGACAAAGAACAGGTCCGTCTGGTGGTCGGGTACCCACAGCACGCCCTCACGAGATTCTCTGATCGTGCCGTTGTGCTCCAGGCCGAAGGCCGGCAACACTTCGTACCGCCCGTACGTTGCGTGGCTGTGGATCGGCAGGCGGCCGAGCGGCTCAAGAGGGCGCGATTCAAGGCGGACGCGCTCTCGAAGGACGTCGAGGAGATCGACCAACTCATCACGAAGCGCAGGTGCAGACGCAATCTCACTGAGCACCTTCGGAATCTCGGCGAGCGGTCGCTTGCGCTGGCCGAGTGCGCCGAGCAACATCCACAGCAGGCGCTCCTGCCGTGAGTCAGAATCGATGTTTGCGATCGGCACATCGCCCGTCAGCCAGCCGCGCCATCGCGCCCAGCGCTCCTCGTCGTCGATGTGGAGCATACGGCCGAGGATCTTGCTGTACGGCGCCTCCTCGACAGGCGGCTTGCCTTTGAGGTGACCGGCATCCCGTCGCGCCTGCGTGAATGTCGTTCCCTGTGGCGGCTTCGAGTAGACGTCACGGAGGTCGCAGCGGCTCTTGGCGAGGAACTCGGAGAGGCGCGTTGCCGGATCGAGCCCGCGGAGGTCATCGACGACGCCTCGTCTCAGGCTCTTGATCGCTGTTCGTAGGTTCTCGAGAACGATCTTCTGGGAGATCTCGTCCAGTCGGATCGCGCAGCCGGGGGGCATTAGCGGGAAGTGGTCTTTGACCGCCTCCTCAACTTGCTTGCGCGTGCCGCCGATAAGCGCGCGGTACTTCACGTCGAAGCGGTACTGGGCATTCGCCTGGCCGATGAAGTCGAGCACCGTAAGAACGCTCTTGCCTTCCGCCCACCTCAGGCCGCGGCCGAGTTGCTGGAGGAAGACCGTTGCGCTTTCCGTCGGGCGGAGCAGCAACAACGTATCGACTTCGGGAATGTCGACACCTTCGTTGAAGATGTCGACCGTGAAGATCGCGCGGATCTCGCCACGACGCAGGCGGTCGATCTCGGACAGCCGGATCTCACTCCCACTCTCGCCGTCGAGCGCAATCGCCGGCAAACCCGCGGCCGTGAACTGCTCGGCCATGAAATGCGCGTGCTTCACCGTCACACAGAAGCCGAGCGCGCTCATCTTGAACGGATCGAGGACCCATTCACCGACTGAATCGAGGATCCGCCTGGCGCGAACGTGATCGCCGGTGAGGAGGCCATCGAGATCGCTGGTGACGTAGCGGCCGGCCTCGAAGCGGACGCCTCGAAGATCGGTGCCGTCGTTGATCCCCAAGTAGTGGAATGGCGCCAGAAGCCCTTGATCGAGCGCCTCCCAGAGTCGCATCTCAGAGGCGGTCCGCTCGTCGAACCAACGCCAGATGTTCTTGCTGTCTGCGCGCTCCGGGGTGGCCGTGAGTCCGACGAGCACTCGGGGCTTCATGTGCTCGAGCAACTTGATGTAGGTGTCGGCCTCGGCATGGTGGAATTCGTCGACGATCAGCACATCGAAGTGTTCGGGATCGATCTCCTCGACATGCCGGTGCAACGATTGGATCGAAGCAAAGACGTGGTCCCAAGCTATAGGGCGCTCGCCGCCGATGAAACGCTCGCCGAACTGCAGATCTTCCAAAACGAACCGGAAGATCTCCTGGCTCTGCTCGAGGATCTCGTTTCGGTGAGCCACGAACAGGATCCGCTCAAACCCCTCGCGCCGGAGGCGCTGGTAGTCGAACGCAGCCACGAAGGTCTTGCCGGTGCCGGTCGGCGCGACGACGAGGTTTCGGAAATGGCCACGCTGCCGCTCCGCGGCAATCGCTTCCAGCATCTCGACCTGAAAGGGCTTCGGCTCGAAATGCAATCGAAGGCGGTATGGGGCCGGCTGGATGCCAGCGTGGCCCTCGGCATCGAGCGCTGCCTGGAGCCGTTCACCATCGACCCGTGGGTCATAGCTCTCGAACTCAGGTTCGTTCCAGTACTGCTCGAAGGTGGCTGCCACTCGCGCCACGATCGCCGGGTTGTCGACGGCGGTAGCGCGGACGTTCCATTCGAGGCCATCCAGCAATGCCGAGTGAGTGAGGTTGGAGGAACCTACGTAGGTCGTGTGGAAGCCCGACTCGCGCTCGAACAGCCACGACTTGGCGTGGAGTCGGGTCTGGGCGGTTTCGTACGAGACTTTGACCTTGGCGCCCAGACCAACGAGCTCGTCGAGGGCCCGCTTCTCGGTCGAACCCGTGTACACGCTCGCGATCACACGCATCCGGCCGCCCCGCAGGAGAAATTCCTGCAGTTCCTTGCGGATCATCCGGACACCGGCGAACCGCACAAAGGCGCAAAGCAGGTCGATCCTGTCTGCGCTCTGGATCTCGAGTCCGACCTGACCGCCGATCTGCAGATCGCCACGACCGTTCGTCAGGAGCCTGCTCTGGCGCAACGGGATGCCTGGGCGCATTCGCCGAGTCGGCTCGAGCGCAGCGGGGCGCGAGACGTCGAGCAAAAGCCTGCCATCTGGATCAATGAGTTCGGGCGAGGCGGTTGAGTAGTCCTCGAGGACCTCCAACAATCGGTTCGCGAGCTTGACCTGAGACTGTCGACGACCCGCACCGTCCGGCACTTCGGTGAGACGCAACTCAGTTCGGTCGTGGACATGACGGGCAAGGATGGACGCAAGATCTGCGTTTCCGGCCGGCTCGAGATCGATGAACCAGCCGTCCTCACGAGCACGATCGATCCTGGCGCGCAGCGCTTCGGTGACCAAGGCCTCGTGCAGACCGGGGATCAGTTCGTCAGCCATCGAGCCCTGAGCACTGCGCCATCACCTTCCCCATGCGAACCGGGATGATGCCAGGATCCCCCATCGTGTGACAGCTTGCTTGGCATGGCCGCACAACCCAAGCCGATACCCTTAAGACTGGCCAGTCTCCCGGCGCCATCGATGCCGCGACTTGGGTCTAGGCACGGGCGTCCGACCTCGAGACGGAACGGGACGAGGGTCTTGACATAGTGGTAACTGGACTTATAGTAAATGGAGTTACCACTTATTGAGACGAGGCGCGGCGTGGCAAAGCCAAGCACGATCTTCGGTCGTGATCAGGAATGGTCTGACCTTGAGCGCTTCGTGGCGCAGCAGGCGGACGGCCCGCAGATCGGCATCGTCTACGGTCGGCGTCGTCAGGGCAAGAGCTACCTGCTCCGCGCCATCGCGGCCGAGCACCGCGGGCTGTATCACCAGGCGCTCGAGGAGGAGCGGGAGCCGTCCCTCGCACGGATCGGCGGAGTGGTGGCGGCCGACGCGGGCATTGGCGGGGCGGTGGGCTACCCCGACTGGCATGTGGCGTTCACCGAGCTCGCCCGCCGCGCCGGCCCCGACCGACCGATCATCCTCGACGAGTTCCCCTACCTGATCGCCAAGTCGCCGGAACTGCCGTCCATCATCGCGGAGGCCTTCGACGCGGCGCGCTCGGGTCAGGGTCCATCGTTCCGACTGCTCTTGTGCGGCTCCGCGATGTCGGTGATGTCGGGCCTGCTCTCAGGGCAGAAGGCGCTGCGCGGCCGCGTGTCCCTTGAAGCGCTGATCCGGCCGTTCGGCTACCGCGAGGCTGCAGAGTTCTGGGGCATCCGCGATCCGCAGACCGCGTTTCTGGTGCATGCCGTGGCCGGGGGCACGCCGGGCTACCGCGCCCTGCTCCCGGGACCGGCTCCTCAGACTGTGGCGGAGTTCGAGGGATGGCTGTTCGACGGGATGCTCAACCCGTCGAGCGCGCTCTTCCGTGAGGCGGACTACCTGCTGACCGAGGACCCGGCGATCACGGATCGCGCGCTGTACCAGTCCGTGCTCGCGGCCATCGCCGAGGGTCACACCACCCGCAGCGCGGTTGGCAGCCTGCTCGGTCGAGACGACGCCGCGCTCCGCCACCCGCTCCTCGTGCTCGAGCGCGCGTCGTTCATCCGGCGGGACGACGACCTCTGGCGCTCGAAGCGCCCGCTCCTTCGGCTGGAGGACCCGTACCTTCGGTTCTACTTCGCCGTCGTCCGTCGGGACCTGGCCCGGTTCGAGGCGCGCCTGACCGCCGAGGCCTGGCCGGATGCCTCGACGACGTTCAACGCCCAGGTCCTGGGCCCGCACTTCGAGCAGCTCGCCCGGGTCTGGACGCGACAGCACGCTAGCTCGGCCACGCTCGGGGGGCGGCCCACTGCCGTCGGTTTCACGCAGGTGAACGATGCGGCGGCACGGAGCCGGATCGAGCTGGACGTCGTTGCGGTTGAAGGCAGCACGCACGCGGATCGTCCTGTCGTCATGGCGGTTGGCGAGGCGAAAGGGGGAACCGCTCCCCGGACCGTCGCCGACCTCCGCAGGTTGGAGCGGGGCCGCGCGATCCTTGGCGAGCGGGCCGAGGCTGGGAACGCCACGCTGTTGCTGTTCTCGCGCTCAGGCTTCGACCGCGATCTCGTCGCGACCGCCGCCCCGAGGAGGGACATCGCGCTCGTGGACATCGAACGCCTCTACCGGGGCAGCTAGACCGAACTTCCAGCGGCCGACGGAGCAGCGGACGGCGATGCGGGCGAGGGTGGTCCTCGCCGCGGCCGACGGCACGGCCAACGAGCGGATCGCGGCGGAGCTCGGGGTCCACAAGATGACGGTCCTGCTGTGGCGGGGCCGGTTCGAGCGGGAGCGCCTGGCCGGCCTCGCCGACGCCCCGCGCCCCGGCCGCGCCCCCACGTACGGGCGGGCGGATCGCGACCGGGTGATCGCGCTCACCCTCGAGCCGCCGGCCGACGGGACGACCCACTGGAGCGCCCGCCGGATGGCGGCGCGGACCGGGATCAGCACCACCACGGTCCAGCGCATCTGGGCAGAGGCGCGCCTCAAGCCGCACCGCACCGAGACCCTCGAGTTCAGCCGGGACCCCGAGCTCGAGGCGAAGGTGCGCGACGTGGTCGGGCTGTACCTCGCCCCGCCCGAGCGGGCGGTCGTCCTCTCGCTCGACGAGAAGACCCAGATCCAGGCCCTCGACCGGACGCAGCCCATGCTCCCCCTGCGGCCCGGGCAGGTCGAGCGCCACACCCACGACTACGCGCGCCACGGCACGACGCGCCTGTTCGCGGCGCTCGAGGTCGGCACGGGCAGGGTCACGGCCCAGGCCCGGGCGCGCCACACCGGCGACGACTTCCTCGCCTTCCTGCGCCAGGTCGAGCGGGCCTACCCCGACGGCGACCTCCACGTCGTCCTCGACAACGTGAGCACCCACAAGACGCCCGCCGTGCAGGCCTGGCTCGCCGAGCGGCCGCGGATCAGCTTCCACTTCACGCCGACCTCGGCGTCCTGGATGAACCAGATCGAGACCTGGTTCGGGATCCTGAGCCGCCAGGCGATCCGGCGGGGCGCCTTCCGCTCGGTCAGGGAGCTCGTCGAGCGGATCGACGCCTTCACCGCGAGCTGGAATGCCGGCGCCTCGCCCTTCGCCTGGGTGAAGTCCGCCGACCAGATCCTCGCCAAGGCGGTGCGCAAGCGCTCAGCGATCAGCGAATCGGGACACTAGAGGGGAAACCACCATGCCTCGCCACGCACCCCGTGACGTCGCGTTCTTCGCCTCCGCCGAGGAGCTCCGCGCGTGGCTCGAAGCCAACGGGGAGGGCGCGCAGGAGCTCTGGGTCGGGTCGCACAAGGCTGGCGAGGGGCGCCGGCCCGCCTTCTCCTGGGCCGAGATGGTGGACGAGCCACTCGCGGTCGGCTGGATCGACGGGGTGTCCGGATGCCGCTCACGGCCGATTCGCACGCGCAGCGGGTGACGCCGCGCCGGCCGTTGACCGTGGGCGTACCAGCGGCGATGATGTTGGTACGGTCTATTTCGTTCGTGAAGGATGTACCAAGTTGGTCATCACCAAGGACGGTCGCGGGCGACCGAGCCGGGCCTCCATCTACGCGGCCGTCGAGCAGACCACCGCGGACCTGAACCGCATGGGCGGGTTGCCCGGGCCGGACGTCGCCGGCGAGATCTGGACCGACATCTGGTATGAGGAGACGCACAACTCCACGGCCATCGAGGGCAACACGCTCATCCTCAAGCAGGTGCAGGCGCTCCTCGCCACGGGACAGGCCGTCGGCGACAAGCAGCTCGCCGAGTATCTCGAGGTGCGGGGATACGCCGATGCCGCGACCTGGGTCTATGCACAGGCGTCCGACCTCGAGACGGACCGCGACGAGGGCTCGCCCTACATCACCTTGACCGAGCTCCGCGAGATCCACCGGCTCGTGGTGGAGCCCGCCTGGACGGTCCAGCCGCCGGACGATCTGCACCCGGGCGAGACAGCAGGTGGGTTCCGGCAGCACAACATCCGCGCATTCGGCGGTGGGATGACACCGCCGGAGTTCCCCGAGATCCCGGCGCTCGTGTCGGACTGGCTGGTCCTCGCCAATTTGGATCCGGGCGAGGGTGGAGAGCTCATGGAGCACCTCGCCCACGTCCACGCCGAGCTTGAGCGCATCCACCCCTTCCGAGACGGCAACGGGCGGGCGGGACGGCTCGTGCTTGACCTCCTCCTCGTCCGCCATGGGCTCGCGCCGGCGATCATCTACAAGAAGGATCGCCCGAAGTACCTGCGGGCGCTGGACCGGGGTGACCACGGCGAATACGGACCGCTTGGCGAACTGATCGCCCGTGCGGTGAAGGACTGCCTCGATCGCTTCCTCCTGCCTGCGCTCGGCGGCCCACATCAGCTCCTGCCGTTGGCTGCGCTTGCGAGCAAATCGGTGTCGGCTCTCGCCCTGCGCCGCGCCGCGGAGCGCAACACCCTGCGAGCGGTGCGCAAGCCAGGTGGCTGGTACAGCACGAAGTCGTGGGTGGCGGCATATGAAGCGGGACGCGGTCGAAGAACACCCGGGATCAGCGGCTGACCCGGCCGATGGCTGGCCTCCGAACCCCGTGACGTCGCGCTCTTCGCCTCCCTCGGGGAGCTGCGCGAGTGGCTCGGGGCCAACGGCTCGGGGCCAACGGGGAGGGCGCGCAAAAGCTCTGAGTCGGGCTGCCCCGGACCACGAGGGCGGCGAGGCCCCCGTTCGCCCGGCCGGAGCTCGTAGACGAGCTGCTGGCGGTGGGCTGGATCGACTCGGTGCGGATGCCGCTGCCGCCCGACTCGCACGCGGAGCGGGTTACGCGGTGACGCCGCGCGGGCCGGGGAGCGTCTGGAGCGCGCGAAACGTGGCGCAGGTGGAGGCGCTTCGGGGGATGCGCGTGCCGCTGCGATCCGACCCTCGGGGGGCTCGCGGGACGCAGCCTGCCGACGAGCCGGGGCGGCCGGCGCACTGCCACCGAGAGGGCCCCGGCCTCCGCGGACGCCGCTTCTCACCTACCGGCCACGCCGGTGTTCGACCAGGGGCCGCGAGGCCGCCACACACGAGACACCCCCCGAGCACCGCCGGCGCCGGTGCCTGAGCAGGACTTGATCCCCAACACCGCCGCGGCCGGTATCTGAGAGTGCCGCCCCGGATTGGGCGCTCAGCGGCGGCCGCCCCGGGCCCGCGGCGGGCTCGGCCGGTATCTGAGGGTGTGAGTCGGCGGTAAGGCGCTCGCGCGATGGTGTTGACCAACGTCCTCGCGTGGCAGGCGAAGCTCAAGGACATGGCGTCGCGGATCACCGTCGTCCGCCTGGCGGACCACCTGCCGTTCGCCTGAGTGCTGTCAGCTCGCCGGCGCACCACTCGGGCCGCCGCCTCCAGGCGAACGGGCCTGCGGAATCGACGCCTACGCGGACCAGCCGGCGGCTTCGAGATCGGCGCGGATCACGGTGAGGGCGCGCTGCGCCTCCTCGATCGCCTCGTCCGCTTCGTCCCAGGTCGGGCGCTCCGACGGCGCCATCGGGTCCGAGGCGCCAGCCACGTACCGCTGGTCCACGGCGTACACGGTGAGGCCGGCCACAGGGAGGCCCTTCGCCCGCGAGCCGTCCGGTAACAGCGTCATGAGGAGGCCCAGGTCGTGCTTGGGAGGGTGATCGACGGCATGCCAGACCAGCAGCGCCTTCAGGCCCTTCTCGATCGCCTGCTGCGCGTGGAAGGCCGCCGCGAACGGCGCGGTGCCCTCGTCGCGGTGCAACGATGCACTCCTCGCTGTGGCGAGGTCAGACGCGGCGTCGCCGATCCACGCCGCGGCAGCTCGGCGCTTGACCGCCTCAGTTGATGGACGCGGATCCATAGACCAGCACCCCGTCCCTCGCGACCGCCCTCGCGACCGATCCGACCAGATCCCGCTCGGCCGCGATGATCGCCGGGGTCAGCACGACGATGTCGACGCCCGCCGTGCGCCCCTCCACGCGAGCGACCGCCTCGTACGCCTGCATCACCAGACGCCGACGACTCGTTCCGTTCGGCGTCAGGATCGCGAGGTCGAAGTCAGATCCTGACGTCGCATCGCCGCGCGCCCGTGATCCGAAGAGCACCACGGCCTCCGGCCCGATGGCTGCGACGATGGCACCGACCAGGCGGGCGAGCTCCGGGCCCATCGTGAGAGCGGGGTTCCGCCCTGAGGCTGGTCGTCCGACACTCGCGGCTGGTGCGTCTCGGCCGACACCCTGGGCGCTGCGCGCGAAGGCGTCGCGCTCGAAGGACGCAAGCGCCGCGGGGTCAATCCGATGACGGCCGCGCGGCGTGGTTTGGACGCTCCTGAGCCGACCGCTCGCGATCCAATTCCGAACGGTTTGGGTGGTCACGCCGAAGCGCTCGGCGATCTGCGGGACTGAGAAGGGCCGCGCCATGCAGCTATCCTGCGCGTTTGTCTTACGTTGTCAACTTGCTTCACTGCCGTGGCGTGCCGTGGTCCACCCCGGCGTCATCAGCAGGACCTCGGTGGGCCGGCCGCGGACCAGCCGGCGGCGCGAGCCGAGCCTCGGCTATCTCGCGACGCGGTAGCGGAGGTAGACGACCCCGGAGCTGAAGGTGCGGATCTCGACGAGCTCGAGGTCCACCCGGCGCCCGCCCTGCGGGAAGTACGGGATTCCGCCGCCGGCCAGCACCGGGTAGACCCTGATCCGGTACTCGTCGATCAGGCCCAGGGCCGCCGCGTCGGCCGCGAGCGTCGCGCCGCCGATCGCGATGTCGCCCACGCCCGGCTCGGCCCGCAGGCGCTCGACCTCCTCCGCGAGGCCGCCGGAGGCCAGGCGGGCATGGCCCTCCACCGCCGACAGCGTCCTCGAGAACACCACCTTCGGGAGCGGCTTCCACAGCGCGGTCCACTCGACCTCCGCGTCGTCGAGCGATTGGTCCTCGGCGGCGGTCTCCCAGTACAGCATCGTCTCGTAGAGGCGTCGCCCCATCAGGTGGACCCCGACGCCTCGGATCTCGTCGGTGACCAGTCGCCAGATCTCCTCGTCGGGCGGCGGCGCCGGGATGTCGCCGTCCGGGCCGACGATGTAGCCGTCGAGGGAGGTCCCCATCGAATAGGTCACGCGGCGCATCGGCAGTCCTCCTCGGTGTGGACCACGACGATACGACCGCCGGAGCCTGTCAGCGCCCTCAACCCCGGCCGAACACGGCCTCGCGGTCGGCGCGCGCACGCCGGGTCCACGGGCCGGGCAGGCCGTCCCCGATGGGATGGCCGTTGAATCGGGTGACCGGCAGCACGCCGGCGACCGAGGAGGAGATGAACGCCTCCTGCGCGGTCGCGAGCTCGTCGGGGGTGAGCCAGCCCTCCGCGGGGCGCAGCCCGACCGACGCGGCCCATCGCAGCAGCCACGAGCGCGTGGTGCCGGGCAGGATCGCGCAGTCGAGCGCGGGGGTGGCGAGCTCGAGCACGCCGTCGGGCGCGGTGCGGACGAGGAACACGTTGGCGGTCGTGGCCTCGGACAGGTGGCCGGTGTTGGTGAGGAACAGCGCGTCGTCGGCGCCGGCGCGGCGGGCCTCTAGGCGCGCGTACACGTAATCCGCGCGCGAGGTGGTCTTGAGGGTGACGATGGGGTTCTGCGGGTCGCGGCGAATGGCCGACGCCACCAGCGCGAGGCCGTGCTCGAGATGACCGGCCGGCGGCGGCTCCACGGGCCACGCCTGGATGACGATGGTGGGCGTCAGGTGCACGTCGCGCGGGGGCAGGAGGCCGCGCGAGGCCCAGGCGCCGCGCGAGGCGGTGATGCGGACCGAGGCGTCGGCATCGGGCCCGTCGAGCCCCTCGGCGGCGAGCAGTGTCGCGATCCCGTCCGCCAGCACGGAGTCCACGTCGTCGGGCAGCTCGAAGGCAAGGCCGGACGCCGACCGGCGAAGGCGCGCGACGTGCTCGGGCAGCTCGGTGCATCGGCCGCCCCTCGCGCGCAGCGTCTCGAAGATGCCGTCGCCGAGCTGGAAGCCGCGGTCGCTGACGGAGAGCTGGCGGGCGTCGGCGGGCAGCACCTCGCCGTCAACCCAGACGAACCGCGGTGCCGTGCCGCTCACCGGTCCTCCTCTGCGCGCCGCTCCACCGCGCCGATCGCCGACAGCGGCCCGCGCGCCTTCGCGACGGTCTCGTCCCACTCGGCGTCGGGATCGCTTCGGTATGTGATCCCGCCGCCCACGTGGAGGGTCAGGCGCGCGCCGTCCGCGACGAGCGTCCGGATCAGGATGGACGAGCCCATCCGGCCGTCGGCGCCGAGCCAGACCATGGTGCCGCAGTACGGCCCACGGCGCACCGGCTCCATGCGCTCGACGACCTCCATCGCGCGGATCTTGGGCGCGCCGGTGATGCTGCCGCCGGGGAACGAGGCGGCCAGCAGGTCGAACGCGTCCTTCCCCCGCGCCAGCCGGCCGGTCACGGTGGTCACGAGGTGCTGGACCGCGGCGGTCCGCTCCAGGCGCAGGAGCCTTGGCACCCGGACGGTCCCGGGAACGCAGACGCGCCCGAGGTCGTTGCGGAGCACGTCCGCGATCATCACGTTCTCGGCCCGGTCCTTGCGGCTGGCAAGGAGCTCGCGCGCCAAGTCGCGGTCCTCCTCGCGGGTCCGGCCACGAGGGCGGGTGCCCTTGATGGGGTCCGTGGCGACGTTGCCGTGGGCGTCCACCGCGAGGAAGGGCTCGGGCGACGCGGAGAGGAGCGCGCGGGGGGCGCCGGTCCGCGGCTCCGGGCCCAGGTCCAGATACCCCGCGAACAGGGCGGGGTCGCCGGTGCGCAGGCGGCGGAACAGGGGCCACGGGTCGCCGCCGAAGGGGGCGGCGAGCCGGCGCGTCAGGTTGGCCTGGTAGATCTCGCCGGCGGCGATGGCGGCCCGGACGGCCTCCACGCGCTCGACCCATTCGGCGTGGCTCGTGCCGGAGACGAACGCGAGGGAGGCGGTGGGATCGGGCGCCGGGGCGGCGGGCCTCGCAGCGTGCCTGCCCGCGAGGGCCCGTGCCCGAACGCCGGCCAGCCGTCGCTCCAGCCGCGCCACGTCGCTGTCGAGGGCGCGGCCGCCCAGCCAGGCGCGCCCGGTCCGGCGGTCCCACGCGATGGCCCAGTCGTGCAGCGCGAGGCGCAACTCCGGCAGGGGCTGGTCTGCCACGGCGATCGAGGGCAGGTGCTCGAATCGCCGCCCGAGGTCGTACCCGAGATATCCCACGAGCCCACCGACGAACGGGAACCGATCGGCCCGGCGGGACGCCGCTCCGGCCTCCAGTCCCGCTTGCGGTTCGGCCTCCAGTCCCGCTTCCGCTTCGGCCGCCGCTTCGGCCTCCACGTCCGCTTCGACGTCGACGTCGGCCTCGCCGCCCGCAAGCCGCGCCAGCAGGCGTCGCGCATCGGCGAAGGGGTCGGCGCCGCCACTCGGCGTCTCGAGCACGACGATCGGGTCGGCTGTCAGCAGGCTCCATCGGCCCGTGCGGCCCGGCCGGGCGCTCTCCAGCAGTGCGAGCCCGGGCAGATCGCGGAAGGCCTCGGCCACGTCCATCGGTGCGGCGCCGTCGAGCTCCGGGAGCCGCGCAACGCGCGCCGGCGTGGGCGCCGCGGACGTGGCAGCGCCGATCGAGGCGGAGCGCAGCTCGGGCCTGGCGTCGGGCATCGAGGGCACGCGGCGATGATAGGGTGGACGGGAAGCGCCGCACGGCGGCGCGACGGGGAGAGGCGGAGGAGCGATGCGCGCTCGCGAGCTGGGCATCAAGATCGGCCTCCTGGAGCCGGGTCCGCTCGACGCCATCACCGACGTCCCCGGGGTCCTGGTGGGGCACACGACCCTGATCGCGGGCGATGGCCCGCTGGTGGTGGGGCAGGGCCCGATTCGAACCGGCGTGACGATCGTGATCCCGCACGAGGACGACGTCTGGACCGAGCCCGTGTTCGCCGGCTGCCACCGGCTCAACGGCAACGGCGAGCTGACGGGCCTCGAGTGGGTCCGCGAGTCCGGGTTCCTGGGCGGGGTCATCGGCCTCACCAACACGCACTCGGTGGGCGTCGTCCGCGACGCGCTGATCGTCCACGCCGCCCGCTCGCGCGCGAACGAGTCCGTCTTCTGGTCGCTGCCGGTGGTCGGCGAGACGTACGACGGGGCCCTGAGCGACATGAACGGGTTTCACGTGAAACAGTCCCATGTGGACGCGGCGATCACGGCGGCGGCAGGCGGCCCGGTGGCCGAGGGCAACGTCGGCGGCGGGACCGGGATGATCTGCCACGAGTTCAAGGGCGGCATCGGCACCGCGTCGCGCAGGGTGGACGACGCGGACGGCGGCTGGGTGGTGGGCGCGCTGGTCCAGGCGAACTACGGCTCGCGCGACCTGCTGCGGATCGACGGCGTGCCGGTGGGCCAGGAGATCCCCACCTCCGACGTGCCCAGCCCGTGGGACCAGCTGGAGCGGCTGGAGGCTGCCGGGCTGGCGACCCAGGCGACGCAGGCGACGCAGGCCGGGCAGGCCGGGCAGGCCGGGCACCTGGCGGCGTCCGCGCGGACCGGGCCGGAGGGCTCGATCATCGTGGTGCTGGCCACCAATGCGCCGCTGCTGCCGCACCAGTGCGAGCGGCTGGCGCAGCGCGCTTCCCTGGGGATCGCCCGGATGGGCGGCATCGCGTCGCACGGGTCGGGCGACCTGTTCATCGCCTTCGCGACGGGCAATCGCGGGCTGTCGCGCACGGCCGGCGAGCGCGATCCACACATCACGGTCGGCGCGCAGATGGTGGTGGACCGCGCGATCACGCCGCTCTTCCAGGCTGCCGTCGAGGCCACCGAGGCGGCCATCGTCAACGCGCTCCTTGCCGCCGAGACGATGACGGGCCGCGACGGGGTCACCGCGCACAAGCTGGACCCGGTCCGACTCGTGGACGTCATGGCCCGCTACGGCCGCGGTCCCAAGACACTGGTGAAGCGCGCGAACCTCGACGAGGAGCCCGAGGCGAACCTCGACGGGGCGCCCGAGCCGAAGCCCGGCCTGCCGAAGTTCACGGTCGGCTGACCGGAGCGCTCGACACCGTGGCCGATGCACCCAAGGCCGCCGGAGCGCCCGTGGCCGACGCACTCGTGGCTGGCGGAGCGCTCGACACCGTGGCGACGGCCCTCAATGCGACCATCCGCGCCGCGACGCAGGACGACGTGGCGGCGATCCGCGAGGTCCTTGCCGCGCACGGTAACGACGACCCGGCGGGCCACCTGCGCGGCCCGGACGTCGTGGGACCGTACCTGCAGCACCTGATCTCGGTGCACCGCGTGCTGGTGAGCGAACTGCCCGGGACGGGGGTTGTGGCGTTCGGAGCGGTCGCCGACGTCGGAGCCTCGTGGCACCTCGCCGACCTGTTCGTCCGGCCGACGCACCTCGGGCAGGGGATCGGGCGGCCGCTCCTGACGGCGACGTTCGGCGACCGCTGGCCGCGGACGACATTCTCCTCAGACGATTCGCGCGCACTGCCCCTCTACGTGCGAGCGGGCATGACGGCGCGCTGGGTGACGCTGTACGTGCGCGGCGGCGCGCCGGAGGTGGCCCGGGCAGCGGCCGATCCCAGGGCGCGCGCGCTTGAGGTTGTCGATGGCGATCCGCTGGAGCTGGTGGCCCTCGAACACCAGTGGACCGGCGCGGACCGGATGCGCGACGTTGTCTACTGGACGGCCATGTCGGGCTCGGACCCCTTTGTCGTGCGCGACGCCGAGGGCCCCGTCGCGGTTGGCTACGGGCGCGACCGCCAGGTCGGGCCAGACGTTCGAGCGGTGGATCGGCTGGTGATCCGGCCCGGCGCTCACCCCGTGGGTCCCGTGCTCAGCGCGATCAGCCGGTCAATGGCGCACGGCGAGGTGATCGAGATCACCGTGCCCGGCCCCAGCCCGGCGCTTGCCGAGATGCTGGAGCTGGGCTTCAAGATCGACGATCGCGACATCCACTGCGCCGGCCCCACCGATCCGGTGGATCCCCAGCTGCGCCTCGTCAACGGCGGCCTGCTGTAGCCGTCGGCACGCCTGTCGGATCGCCGAGTCCATCGGTGAGAGTTGGCGCCGCGAAGGGTTCCGCTACAGGCTCGGCGGCTTGATGCTGGGAAGGGTGCAGCTGCCGATGGTGCCGAGCATCAGCCCGGCGAGCGCGATCAGCCCCCGCGGAACGTGAACCCGTCGCAACCGCTCCAACGCCTCAGCCTCCCGTCGCGATCCGATCGCGCCGCGCGAACTCCGCGAGCGCGTCCTTGCACGCGGCCGCCTCGCGAAGCGCCTGGCGCACGAGCCACGGGTCCACTCGCGAGGAATCCTCGAGCATGATGGTCGCACCGCCAGTGCCCTCGTCAAGCACGATCCCCGACGAGTTGCGGTAGTCGGCCATCCAGTTGGCCTGGAGCGTGACCAGCACCGACACCACCACGTCGCGGGTGAACAGCCAGTCCAGGTGCGCGGCGTTGAGGTGCGCCACGAGCGCGTCGATGGACACGCTCTGACCCCGGTCCATCCGCGCCACCGCGTCGAGCACGCGCAATGAGGTGAACGGGTCGTCCGACTCGGCGATGACCGGCGGGGCGGGGCGATCAGCCGGGAGTCCGTCGGGCGCGGGGCGGCCGAAGGACGAGGGGTTGGCGCTCATCGGCTCTCCTTCTCGTCGTCGATCGCCAGGTCATCGGGCATCACGATGGTGAGGAACGAGCCGTCGGGCGCGGCCACGGGCTTGTCCGGCCGGGCGTGCTCCACCAGCTCCTGCGGCGGCGGCGCGGTCCGCCAGACCTGCTGCTCGAAGCCGAAGATGATGCCGCCCATCGTCTGCGCCGCCGTGGGACCCTTCCGGCGCTTCGGCCTGGGCAGGGCGAACTCGGCGGCCTCGGCCTCCACGTTGGCGTCGCGGGCGCGGGCCACCTCTGCAAGCTCGCCGTCGGCGGCGGCCTCGGCCTCATCATCGTGGGGGGCGGGAGGGACGTGCTTCGGGGACATGGGCGGCGATTGTAGCGGGATGAAGCTGGGCTCCTGAGTTCCCGACCGGGCGAGCCGCGCGACTGGTCAGTCCTACGCGATCGGCCAGGGGATCTCGGTGCGGAGCGGACGTCGGGCACGCCGGCGTGCGGCGCGCCGGCGTGCCCGATCCTCGGGCGCCGGGGCCGGCCGTCGGGCGACCTTTCGTTCCTAGCGAACACCGGGCGCCGTCTGCGGGCATGCCGGCCCCGGCTCGGCTCCGTCTCGAGGCGGAATCGCGGGCTCGATGGCCGAGCGGCCTCGGAATCCGCCTCCCGGCGGCGGGGCTCCGGGACATCGGTGGCGGTTCACGGCGGTTGAGCGACGTCTTGTTCGTTCCTAACGAAAAGTGCCACGCGGATCCCCGAGGACGGATCGAAGCGCGGGGCCGCCCTCCCCCGAAGTGCGCCCCGCCGTTCAAGCACGAAGCGACCACGATGCCCGGGGCAGCGGGTCGCGACACAGGCGAAACCGCCGATGCGCGGCCACGCCCTGACGGCTACTCGGTCGGCGGCGCCCCCGCCTCCAGCACCGGCACCTGGCGATCGGCGGAGACCGCCTGCCCCTCGATCGCCCCGACGCCAAGCGGCACCCACTTCGAGGGGTCCTTGAGCCGGTGCCCGCCTTCGGCGCCGCGCTCGTGGACCTGCTCGAAGCCGGCCGGCTCGATCCACATCCGCTTGCCGTCGAGCAGCCCCGTGATGCCCTCCTGGCCCGGCTCGGGTCGCGGGTGCTGGCAGAACTGGCAGTTCCTCGAATCGTGCGGCGTGTACTCGGTGGGCTCCTCGTAGGTGGTGATGTAGCCCTCGTAGTTGCGCAGGATCACCTTGTGGTCCGAGTAGCTCACCAGGTAGTTGGGCATGACCGGGATCTTCCCGCCGCCGCCGGGGGCGTCCACGATGTACTGCGGCACGGCATACCCCGACGTGTGCCCGCGCAGGCCCTCGATGATCTCGAGGCCCTTGCCGATCGGCGTCCGGAAGTGCCCGGCGCCCTCGACGAGGTCGCACTGGTAGAGGTAGTACGGCCGGACGCGGTTCTCGACCAGGCGCTGGACGAGCTCGCGCTGCGTGTGGACACAGTCGTTGACCCCTGCCAGCAGGACCGACTGGTTGCCCAGCGGGATCCCGGCCTTGGCCAGCTTGTCGCAGGCGCGCGACAGCTCGGGCGTGATCTCATTGGGGTGGTTGACGTGGATGTTCAGCCACAGCGGGTGGTACTGCTCGAGCATCGCGCACAGCTCGTCGTCGATGCGCTGGGGCATGAACACGGGCACCCGGGAGCCGATGCGCACGATCTCGACGTGGGGGATCTCGCGCAGCGCCCGGAGCGCCCCCTCGAGCAGCTTGGGCGCCAGCGTGAGCGCGTCGCCGCCCGAGATCAGCACGTCGCGGATCTGCGGGTTGTTGCGGATGTAGTCGAGCTGGGCCTCGTGCTCCTTGCGGTTGAAGTTCTGCGACGCGTCGCCGACGATCCGGCTCCGCGTGCAGTACCGGCAGTACACCGCGCACTGCGTGGTGATGAGCATCAGGACGCGGTCCGGGTATCGGTGGACGAGGCCCGGCACCGGCGAGTGGCGGTCCTCCGCCAGGCTGTCCTCCATCATCCCGGTGAAGCTGTGGAGCTCTCGGCCAAGCGGGATGATCTGTCGGCGGATCGGGTCGTTGGGGTCCTTCGGGTCGATCAGCGACACGAAGTAGGGCGTGACGTCCACGCGGAACTTGTCCGGGGCGCTGAGGCCCTCGCGCTCGTCATCGGTGAGCTCGAGGATCTCCTCGAGGTCCGCCAGATCGTTGACGCGATTCGAGAGCTGCCAGCGCCAGTCGTTCCACTTCTCGTCGGGGACGTCCGCCCAGCGCGGCGCACGGCTGCTGACGGCTGGCTGGCCGTCCGGCCCGAGGCGCTTGGCGGGGTCGCGGCGGTTGACGAACGGCGCCGCCTCCAGCGCCTTCCGGGCATCTGCGCCGTGCGCCTGAGTCTCCACCTGCCCGCTACCTCCGCCGCCTCGCCCTGGGAGTGCGACCGCATAAATCTTATGCAGTCTGAATGAACAGGGAGCATACACGAGCCCGCTCACCGGCGTCCACGACATGACCCCATCGGACTATGGAACCCATTGCGTGCGCCTCTACAATCAGCCTGCGTCGCCGAACCAGTCATCGGGGAGTACCTGGGCGGCGCGTCCCCGCACGAAAGGACGCATCCGACATGACAACCGATCGACGCCTCATCGGCGCCGCGCTCGGGGTTGCGCTGTTCGTGGCCGCCTGTAGCGGCTCGTCCGCAACTCCGGCCGCATCGCAGGCGCCCGCGGCCACACAGGCCGCCGCAACGCAGGCGCCCGCCAGCCAGGCGGCCGCAGCAGACACGGCCTCGCCCGCGGACACGGCCTCGCCCGCGGACACGTCTGCGCCCGCCGCCTCGGGACCCGCCTTCAGCCTCACGCCCGGTGCCGCTGGGGACCTCGAGGCGATGCTCCCGTCGTCCGTCGGCAGTGTGACCTTCCAGAAGACCAGCGTGGACGGGTCGCAGATCCCGGGCGCCGGATCGCCGTTCGACACGTCGAAGGTTGACCCGGTGCTCTCGAAGTACGGCAAGACCGTCGCCGACGTCCGCCTTGCCATCGCCACCGGAGCCGGGGGCACCAGCCCGATGCCCGAGATGGTCTACGCCCTCCAACTGAAGGGCGTGCCCGCGACCGAGTTCGCCAGCACCCTCGGCGGGAGCACCGCTGACGGCACCAAGATGACGATTGGCGGCAAGGCAGTCGTCGGGACGTCGCAGGGCGGCTTCACGACGGGCTACTACACCAAGGACGACATCGTGTTCATCGTCATCGCGCCCGACAAGGACGCAGCCGCGATCTTCGCCGCCCTCCCCTGACCGAGGGCGGCCGAAGCCGCTCCCGGTCTCGACCGTTCACGACCCGGCCGGTCTCCCGGCCGGGTCGTTTCGCGCCTGCCGTGTTCTGTCTGCGGAGCCCGCCCATTCGCCTCGTCCGCCGTGGGCCGGCCAGCCGTGCCGAACGCGGCGGATTCGACGTGGCGGCTGCGGGACGCCGCGCCTCGCGAAGGCGGCCCGTGCGGGGATGAGGCGCGGAATCGAGAAGCCCGGCCGGAGCCGGGCTTCGTTGGCTGCTGTTCTCGAGCCGGCTACTCGCCGATGACGCTCCAGATGAAGCCCATCATGATGAAGAAGCCGCTGAACAGGGCGATCAGGCCGAGGCCGCCGTACGGCGAGCTTGCGCCCTCGTGCGGGACCAGCTGCAGCCCGATGCCGAACACGAGCGCCCACACAACCGCGAGACCAGCAAACAGGAGCTTCCCGCGCGGCTGCGTCATTCGCTTGGTCCAGCCGTGGCGGCCGCCCTCGGCGACCATGGCTGAGCGCGCAAACACGAACACGAAGCCGCCGGCGAGGATGATCGCGCCGATCAGGATGACCAGGAAGTCCGGGAGCTTGGTGAACCAGATCGTGAAGAGCGTCACGTGGGTGGTCCTACAGCTGCAGCGAGTGGGGACGTGCCGCGGCGCTGGCGGCCGGTCGATGCTAGCAGACTGGACCGCGCCCGACGAGCCCTCGGGGAGGCGCCACCCCGGTCGGAAGTGGCATGACGACGCACTCTCCCGGTCTGACGTAACCTGCTACCTGTGAAGCGCATGTTCGATCGCCAATCCGAGGGGCCCAATGCGCGCGAAGCGGTGCGTGCATGACCTTCGATCGACTCGGGCGCTTCGCGGTCCGCCGCCGGTGGTGGATCGTGGCCGCGTGGGCCCTCCTGATCCTCGCGGCGGTCCCGCTCGCCCCGCGCGCCCCGGGTGCGCTCTCCGCCGGCGGCTTCATCCTCGACGACCTCGAGTCGGCGCGCGCGAAGCAGCTCCTCCAGACGGAGCTGGGCGTGGAGCCATCCGCGTTCGTGCTCGTCTACGCGTCGCGGACGATGACCGCGGGCACGCTGCCGTGGCTGCAGGCGGTGAGCGCCGCCACCCGCGACGTGGCCGCAGCCCCGCACGTCACCCGGGTCCTGTCGCACGCCCTGGCCCCCCGCCAGGTCTCGGCCGATGGCCACACCGCCTACGACATCGTGTTCCTGGACCTGCCGCCCGACGATTCGCCGGCGGCCATCCCCGGCGTCCAGGCGGCGCTCCATCAGCAGCCCGGGCTGACCGTCATGATCGGCGGCGGGCCCGCGTTCTATGGCGACGTGCAGTCCGTCACCGAGACGGACCTTCGGCGCTCGGAGCTGATCTCGTTCCCGCTGGCTGCGCTCGCCCTGCTCATCGTCTTCGGCTCCGTGGTCGCGGCGGCCGTGCCCCTGGCCGTGGGCGGGACGGCGGTCCTCGTGGCGCTGGCGGGGATCTTCCTCGTGGCCTCGGTGACCCCAATGAGCATCTTCGTGCTCAACCTGGCCACGCTGCTGGGCCTGGGCCTGGGCGTGGACTACTCGCTGCTCATGACGAGCCGCTTCCGCGAGGAGCTCGCGCATCGGCGCGGCGAGCCGGACCAGGTGGCCGAAGCCGTGCGCGTGACCGTGGCAACGGCCGGACGCGCTGTGTTCTTTTCCGGCCTCACCGTCCTGCTGGGCCTGCTGGGCCTGGTGCTCTTCGAGTTCATGATCCTGCGCTCGGTGGGCATCGCAGGCGCGATCGTGGTCGGGCTCGCCGTCGCCTCCGCGCTCACGCTGCTGCCGGCGATCCTCGCCATCGTGGGCACCCGCGTGGACGCGCTCGCCGTCCGCAAGGTCCGGGTGGAGCCGGGCACCGAGGGCCCGTGGGCCCGACTGGCCCGGCGCGTGATGCGCCACCCCGTGGCCGTCTTCGTCCCGACGCTGGCGATCCTGCTGGCGCTCGGCGTCCCGTTCCTCCATGTCAGCTTCAACGCCCCAGACGCCACGATCCTGCCGGCCAGCGTCCCATCGCGGGCCGCCTACGACGTGCTGGTCCAGAACTTCGGCGAGGGCGAGTTCGCGCCGATCGTGCTGGCGATCCGGACGCAGGGCGACGCCACGACGCCCGCCAACGTCGCCGCCCTGTACGACTACTCGAGGCGGCTGGCGGCCGACCCCCGGATCACCCGCGTGGACGGCCTCGTGAACGTCGATCCGCGCCTGACGCTGGCGCAGTACCAGCTCATGTACAGCGCGCCGGCCGGCCCGCCAGACCGCTATGTCGCCACGGGCCTGGCCGCCACGACGAACGGCAGCCTGACAGCCTTCACCATCACGACGCCCTACGGTCCCAACGCCGCCGAGGGCCGCGCGCTGGTCCACGACCTGCGGAGCCCCACCAGCCCGATCGCGCCGCCGGCGGGCATGACCGTGCTGGTGGGCGGAGGCGCGGCCGACGTCGAGGACGTGGTCACGCGCGTGTGGGCCGACTTCCCGCGCACGGCGGCGTTCATCGTCCTGACCACGCTCGTGGTGCTGTTCGTGCTGCTGCGCTCGGCGATCCTGCCAGTGAAGGCGCTGGTGATGAACACGCTCTCGATCGTCGCCAGCTTCGGCGCGCTCGTGTGGATCTTCCAGGACGGCAACCTGTCGGCGATCTTGGGCTTCCAGCCTCTGGGCTTCGTGGAGACCACACAGCCGGTGATCCTGTTCTGCGTGCTGTTCGGGCTTTCCATGGACTACGAGGTGTTCCTGCTCTCGCGCATGAAGGAGGTCTGGGATCGGACCGGCGACAACACGGAGGCCGTCGCCCGCGGCCTCGAGCGCAGCGGGCGCATCGTGTCGTCGGCGGCGCTGATCGTGGTGGTGGTCGCGGGCTCGTTCGCCTTCGCGGACATCGTGCTGATCAAGGCGCTGGGCCTGGGCGTGGCCGTCGCGGTCGCGCTCGATGCCACCATCGTTCGGGCGCTGCTCGTCCCGGCGACGATGCGGCTGCTGGGCAAGTGGAACTGGTGGGTCCCCGCGCGGCTGGACCGCGCGCTGGCCGGGGTGTTGCCGCGGACGGAGGCCGACGCCGAGGCGGCAGCCACGGGGGCCGAGCGATGAGCGCATCCCGTCCCGGCGCGCGCGAATCCCGGCGCCGATGGCGCGTCCTGGTTTCACTGGCGGCCCTCGCCGTCGTCGCCGCCGCCTGTGGCGGACCGATCCTCGCCAACCCGCCAGCCGCCCACCCGGTCGTCACGCCCTCGACCGCGGGCTCGCCCCACCCGCCGGACCCACAGCCCGTCGTCCTGCCTCGGGACGACGCGCCCCATGACCGCCTGACCGAGTGGTGGTACTACACCGGCCACCTGGTCGACGCGACGGGCGGGCACTGGGGCTTCGAATACGTGGTCTTCCGGGCCGAGCGCGGCGCCTTCCCCGTGTCGTGGGCCTCGCACCTGGCGCTGACCGACGAGTCGGGCCACCAGTTCCACTATGCCCAGCGCGCGGAGATCGGCCCCCAAGTCAACGCGGGCGGGCCTGCGACGGCCGGCTTCGACCTCGCGATCCGCGGGCTGGACGCGAGCGATCCGGCCACCTTCACCCGGTCGGCGTGGACGATGCAGGGGGCGAACGGGACGGACAGACTCGATGCCGCCGCGCTGCCCGCCGAGAGCCGAGGCGACCCCGCGTCGGGCTTCGGCCTCGCGCTGTCGCTGACCTCCACCAAGCCCGCCGCCCTCCACAACGGCGACGGCTACCTTGACTTCGGGCCCGCCGGCGGCTCCTACTACTACTCGCGGACCGCGATGACGGCGAGCGGGACGATCACGGTGGGCACGAACCAGCTCGCGGTCACGGGCACAGCCTGGTTCGACCACCAGTGGGGCGACTTCATCTCGGTGGGGGCCGGCGGCTGGGACTGGTTCGCGCTCAACCTGGGCGACGGCACGGACGTCACGCTCTCGATGGTCCGGGCCGCGGACGGCACCTACCCGCTGGTGTACGGGACGCTCGTGGCGCGCGACGGGTCCAGCCGCCACCTCGGGCCGGGTGACTTCACGGTGACCGTGACCGGGCACTGGACCTCGCCCGCCACCGGAGCCGTGTACCCGGCGGGCTGGACGGTGTCGCTCCCGTCCGCCGGCATCACAGCGCACCTCGCGCCCACGGTCCCGCAGCAGGAGCTGGACACGCGCGCCACCACTGGCGTCGTCTACTGGGAGGGCTCCCAGACGGTCACCGCGTCGGTCGCCGGTCGCAGCGTGGGCGGCGAGGCGTACGTGGAGCTCACCGGGTACCCGCCGGCGCGCTGACGCGAGCGAGCCGCCCGGACGCCAACGCGGACGCGGTCAGGGGTTCTGGCTCGCAGCGGATGGAGCCGGGACGGCCGGGGACGGGACCGATGCGGAAGACTCGGGACCGTTGGACGCCGGTGCCGCCGGTCCGCCCGCGAGCGCGGCGTCGATCAGCTTGCCCAGGGCGCTCGGCGTCTGGTAGCCGGCAACCGCGAACGCCCCGTTGATGAAGAACATCGGCGTGCCGCCGTTCGCCTCGACGATCGGGGTGAACTTGGCCGTGTTGGCGTCGACCTGGGCCAGCACGTCGGCGCCATCGATACAGGTGACGAAGGCGGCGGGGTCGAGGCCGGCGGCGGTGGCGATGCTGATCAGGCGGTCGCGGGTGAACGAGCCCACGTTCTCGCCCAGCTGGTTGGCGAACGTCCAGTGCTCGTAGTCCCAGTACTTGCCCTGCCGGATGGCGCAGATCGCGCCCGCCGACGCGAGGCGGGACTCCCGGGCGCTGGTGCCCACGCCGATCCACTCGAAGTCGTGGTGGACGATCCGCACCTTGCCCGGGATCACGTACGTGCTCACGATCGCGGGCTCCGTGTCGAGCGCGCTCCTGGCGCAGTACGGGCACTGGAAGTCACTGTAGACCTCCAGGGTCACGGGCGCGGCACTGCTGCCGAGCTCGTTGGCGTGCTGGATCGACGCCGGGTAGGCAATCCCGGGGTCCACCAGCTTGCCCGTCACGCGACCCGAGAGCTGCGAGTACCCCACGAGGGCGACGATGAGGATCCCGACGACGACGGCGCCGATGGTCATCGTCCGGCTGTTGACCCGGGA
>JBBIIL010000028.1:27133-38824 GCA_037446495.1 Chloroflexota bacterium
TCGAAACGGTCCTGCTGACGCTCGGCGGCGCGTCGCTCCTTGCGCGATATCGGCTCGGGGGATTGCTTGCTGCCGCTCAGGGGAGGCCTCCCGGGTGCTGTCGGTTCGGCGCGTTCGGATGGATTGTCGCGTGGTCGTGCCCCGCAAGCCTCGCTGGCTCGTGGGTGGACGCGGTAGGGACCTTCGGGCCCCGTGCACGGGCCGGCGGTCCACTTGCGCTCGCCAACTCCAATTGATACCGTGTCTCATATGGAGACCAGCACACCGGACAGCCGCCCAGACCATCCGCACGCCCGGCGCCTGCCGGTGGCGGAGGTGCACACCCATGAGCACGAGTCGCTAGACCCGGCGCACGCCCATGCCCACGCCGACGTCTGGCTGAGCGACGTCTCCGCGGGGTACGGCCAGCGCGTCGCGCTCGAGCATGTCTCGCTGGCGGTGGAGCCGGGCAGCCTCCTCGCCGTGGTCGGTCCGAATGGCGCCGGCAAGTCCACCCTCCTCAAGCTGATGGCCGGCCTCGCCGCGCCGTGGACGGGCCGGATCGAGATCCTGGGCCAGCCTCCCGGCCGCGAGGCCCGGCGCGTGGCCTACGTCCCCCAGGCCGAGCTTGTGGACTGGGCGTTCCCGGTGACGGTGGAGGACGTGGTCGCGATGGGCCGCTTCCCGCGCCTCGGTCCTGGCCGCCGCATTGGCGCCGACGACCGCCGCGCCGTGGAGCAGGCGCTCCAGCAGGTGGGCATGGCGCATCACGTCCGCACCCAGATCGGGCGGCTCTCCGGTGGCCAGCGCCGCCGGGTCTTCCTCGCCCGCGCGCTCGCCGCAGAGCCGGACCTGTTCCTCCTCGACGAGCCGGTCACGGGCATCGACGCCACGACGCAGGAGCTCCTGATGGACATCCTCGAGGGGCAGGCGGAGCGCGGCAAAACGGTCGTCGCCACCACGCACGACCTCGCCTGCGCCGCCCAGCGGTTCCAGCAGGTGCTCGCGATCAACAGGACGGTCGTCGCCTACGGGCCCTCGAACCTGGTCCTCGACGCCGACGTCCTCGCCCGGGCCTATGGCGGCCACCTGCTCGTGCTCGACGGACGCACCATCCTCCTCGACGATGCCCACCACCACGACAATCCCGCCCCCGGCGAGCAGCACTTCCACGACCAGCCCGGGGGGACGCATCGATGAACCTGCTGCTCGAGCCGCTCTCCTACGGATTCTTCCTGCGCGCGCTCACCGCGTCCATGATGGTGAGCGTGGTCACCGCGGTGGTCGGGACCTACGTCGTCCTCCGCGGCATCGCGTTCCTGGGCGACGCGATCTCGCACGCTGCCTTCCCGGGCGTGGTGGCGGCGTACATGCTCAGCATCCCCTACTACCTCGGGGCCGCGGTCGCCGCGGTCGCCACGGCACTCGCCATCGGCTACGTGTCCAAGCGCGGCGAGCTGCGCCAGGACACCGCGATCGGCGTGCTGTTCGCGGGTGCGTTCGCCCTGGGCGTGTTCCTGTTCAGCACGATCAAGGGCTACGTGGTGGACCTGTTCACGTTCCTGTTCGGGAACGTCCTCGCGATCAGCCCCACGGACCTGCTCGTCCTGCTGCTGCTGGGCGTCGCGGTCATCGTGGTGGTGGCGGTGCTGTGGAAGGAGCTGCTGTACGCGACGTTCGATCCGCTCGGCGCCGCGGCCTCGGGCATCCGGGTGGAGCAGCTCGAATACCTGTTCCTCGCGCTCGTGGCCATGACCATCGTGGTCAGCCTCCAGGCGGTCGGGATCATCCTGGTCGTTGCGATGCTCATCACGCCCGCCGCCACCGCCCAGCTCCTGACCGTCCGGTTCACCCGGCTGATGCTGACCGCCGCGGTGATCGGGGTGGTGACGGCCGTCGTCGGCCTCTACCTCTCGTACTGGCTCGACGTCGCGAGCGGCGCGACCATCGTGCTGGTCCAGACGTTCGTCTTCGCGTGCACGCTCGCCTTCCGGCGGCTGGAGCACCTCGTCCACCCGAACCCGCTGGCGGCGGAGGCCGAGGCATGACCAGCACCCAGGAGCTGGTCGAATCCATCGATCGCGCCGGGCACCGCCTGACGGCGCCGCGCCGCGCTGTCGCCGAACTGGTTGCGGCCCGCGAGGGCCACTTCACAGCGGCCGACCTGGTCACCGACGCGCGACGGGCGCGGACCGGCATCGGGCGGGCCACCGTGTTCCGGACCCTCGAGCTGTTCACCGAGCTCGGACTGGTGGAGCGGGTCGACCTGCCCAATGGCGACCATGCCTACGTCGCGTGCGAGGCGGTTCACCACCACCACGCCATCTGCACCTCGTGCGGACGGTCGTTTGACGTCAGCGACGTCGGCCTTGCCCGAGTCCTCGACCAGGTCGGCAGCCAGCTCGACTTCCGCATCACGTCCCACCGCCTCGAGGTCTTCGGCATCTGCGCCGAATGCCACGGCGTCGCCGCTCACTGAACCTTCCCTCGTGCGCCTTCGCCGACGTCCCGCCCACACTGAGACTGAATCTCGATCTGAGGAGGCCATGATGCACCGCTCCGCGCCCGCCCGGCTGGGCCCTGTCCTGCTGCTCGCCGCAGCGCTCGTCGCCGCATGCGGGGCGGGCCCTGCCGCCTCGGGCTCCGCGGCGGGCCAGCTCGTGGTCATCACCACCACCACGGTGTTCGCAGATCTCGTGTCGCAGGTCGGCGGCAACCGGGTGGACGTGCACTCGCTGGTGCCCAAGGGCGGCGACGTCCACACCTTCGACCCGACGCCCACCGACATCCGCGGCGTGAGCACGGCATCGCTGCTGTTCCGCAACGGCCTCGGCCTCGACGACTGGCTGGCAAAGCTCGTCGCCGACGCGGGCAGCACCGCTTCCGTGATCACCCTGGGCGAGGGACTTTCCGGCGTGCAGTACATGACGGCGGCGTCGGGCCAGCTCAACCCGCATGTCTGGATGAACGTCGCCTACGCGGCCAAGTATGTCGACCGCATCGAGGCCGCCCTCGCCGCCGCGGACCCGGCCGATGCCGCGTCGTTCGCCGCCAACGCCGCCGCCTACAAGGCGCAGCTGGCGGCGCTCGACAGCAGCATCACGGCGCGGCTGGGCGCCATCCCCGTTGCCAACCGCGTCGTCGTCTCGTTCCACGACGCATTCCCGTACTTCGCCGCCGCCTACGGGCTCAGCGTGGTGGGCACGATCGTGGACGCGCCAGGTCAGGATCCGAGCGCCGGGCAGATCGCCGACCTCGTCTCGAAGATCAAGGCGAGCGGTGCGAAGGCGATCTTCGCCGAGGCCCAGTTCAACGACGCGCTGGCCAAGGCGATCGCCGCCGAGACCGGGGCGACCGTCGTCTACGGCCTGTACGACGACACGCTCGGCAACGCGCCACAGGACACGTACATCGGCATGATGACGTGGAACACCGACCGCGTCGCCGCCGCGCTCGGCGGCAGCTGACCTTCGGCCCGCCCCGCCGGTGGCAGACCTGACACGGGCCGCGGACCGCCCTCGGCAGGACACGGTCCCATCGCGACCACAGGACCATCGGCTCGTGGGCGGGTGAAACCTTCGGGCGATGCGGCGCCTCGGAGCCGTACCACACGCTACGAGGCACCGATGCACCGTCCCAGCCAGCGTCCTGCGTCCCCGGTCATCCCGCTCCCCGCGGTCGTGCGCTGATGCGCGCCGGGATCGCCACGCTGGTCGCCATCGGGGCGGTGGCCGCGCTGGTCGCCCTGGGCATCACCGACCAGGTGATCCCCGCCACCGACGCACTCACCTCGTCGGTTCGGCCATGGGTTGCGGCTCGCGCGCTGGGGATCACCGCTTACCTGCTGCTCACCCTCGAGGTCGCGGCCGGCGTGTGGCTCAGTCATCCCCGCAACAGCGGCGACCCGCGCAGGTCGCGCGTCGTGTTCCCGTGGCACGAGCTGCTCACGGTGTTCACCGGGGCGTTCCTCGCGCTCCACATCGTCCTGCTCGCGCTGGACCCGTACGCCGGGGTGGACTGGGTCGGGGCGTTCGTGCCCGGGTTCGCGCAGTACCGCCCGGTGCCGGTGGCGATCGGGTCGGTGGCCCTCTACGCGCTGATCGTCACCGCGGTCACCGCCAAGTGGACGAGGCTGCTGCCGGCTGGGTGGTGGCTGAGGATCCATCGCCTGACCGCGCTGATCTTCCTGGCGGCCTGGGTCCACGGCGTCACGGCCGGGACGGACAGCGTCGCTCTGCTGCCCATGTACCTGATCACCGGTGGCCTGGTGCTGGCCGGGATCGCCCACCGCTGGTGGTCCGTCTCGTCGCGTACGCAGCGCGACGCCAGGGCGGCCGCCGACGCAAGCGCCATTCCCCTCCGCCGGCCCGCGCCGGCGACCGCATCGGAGGAATCACGATGAGCAGCTCCGTCCTGCAGCGGGCAACCCGCAAGGCGCTCGTGGTGGGCGCCACCGCCAGCGTGATCGGCGCTGGCGCCGCGTCCGTCAACTACGCCGCGAACTGGCGGGCCGCCTCGGCGCCCCTCGACGCCAGCCCGGTCTCGGCGGCCTCGATCGGCAGCTCGCTCGACGCGGAGCACCAGCGCACGGCTGCGCTCGCCGGCGAGATCGACCAGGTCGCCCTCCAGATGGCCCAGCTCCGGTCCGCGCTCCAGGCCGCCAACGGCGCGCTGGCCAATCAGAACGGCAGCGCCTCGACCGTGCAGGCGCAGCTGAAGGCCGCCCAGACCAAGCTCACGACCATCCAGGGCCAGCTCAAGACCGCCCAGCAGCGGCTCGCGCAGCTCAACGCGGCGGCGGCCAAGCAGACGGCGCTCAACGCGGCGGCGAAGCCCCCGACGACCGTCGTCAAGAAGGTCACCACGACCACGGGCGCCAGCGGCGCTGCCGCCGGGGGCGAAGGTGGCGACTGACCGCGTCCTCCCCCCGGTCGGGCCCAGCAGGGGCGCCGTGCCCACCGTCGCGGAGCCGGCACCGCGCATTGCCTCGGTCGCCCGGCTCGCCAAGCCGCGCGGCGATGCGATGTTCTCGACGGCAACGCGGGCCGGCGTGCTGATCGGTGTGTCCGCCGCCGTGTACGCCGTCTCGCTGGCCACGGTGTCAGGGCTCCAGTCCCAGAGCCAGGCGCAGGCCGCGGCAGACACGCAGCCCGCGCTTGACGCCCTCGCAGGCGCGAGGGCCGGGAATGACCAGATCGACGCCGCCGTCAAGGACGCGAGTGCCCGGCTCCAGGCCCTGACCCACGACTACAACACAGCCAGCACCGACATGACGGCATACCAGGCGAACTTCGCGAAGCTCAGCGCGCTCGTCGCCGAGATCCAGGGCTCCGCGGCGGCGATGAACGCCAACTTCAAGCTGCCGGCCGTGACCATGAATGGGGCGATCGGCGGCGGCGGAGGCGGCGGCGGTTCCGTCGTCGTCACGACCACCAGCGCCTCGGGCAAGCCGTAGGCGGCGGTCCGCCCGCCGATCCCTGAACGAGCCCGCGATGCACCCCTCGGCAGCAACGCCGTCCGCGGCCGACGACGGATCGGCCGATCCCGACGAGCCGCTCCTCCGCTTCTCGGGGCGCGCGCTCGGGTCTCGGCTCAAGCTCTTCGTGAGCACGCCACCGGGAGGGCCGCCCGACGCCGTCCGCGGAGCGGCAGAGGCCGCCTGGGCCGACGTCGAGGCAGAGTTCCGCGCGGTCGACGCGGCGCTGTCGCGCTTCCGCGATGACTCCGAGCTCACCGCCCTCAACCGCCTCGCCGGCAGCGGACGCCTGGCGCTCGTGTCGTGGCGCCTCAGGACGATGCTGGCCGCGGTTCACCGCGCCGCGCGGCTGACGGACGGACGGTTCGACGCGTCCGTCCTTGACGCTCTGGAGCGGATCGGGGAGCACGGCGCCGCGATCGGAGGTGCTGACGTCGTGGCAGGGGATGGCGCGTCTCCCGGCGACCCGGTCGCCATCGTCCCGCCCGGGACGTCCGGCGCCTCGCTCGTCAACGTCCCCGGCCGCCCGGTCGACAGCGGGGGAATCGGCAAGGGACTCGCGCTCCGATGGGCGGCCCGGGCCGCGATGGCATCACTCCCCGGTGCCGCCGGGCTTCTCCTCGACGCTGGCGGCGACATCGTGTGTGCTGGAACGTCGCCGCCGGACGGGTGGGCGATCGGCGTCGAGGATCCGATCGCGCCAGCGGACGGCCCGCGCGAGCACCTCGCCGTCTACGCGCTCGTCGCGGGCGGCGTGAGCACCTCCTCGGTGGCGGTCCGGAACTGGGCGGGGCCAGACGGCCGCCCGGTGCACCACCTCATCGACCCGTCCACGCGCGAGCCTGCCCGGGGCGGCCTCGTCAGTGTGTCGGTGGCCGGCGACGACCCCGCCTGGAACGAGGTCTGGAGCAAGGCGCTGTTTCTCGGCGGCCGGGAGTCGATCGGCGAGGAGGCGCGTCGGCGGGGCCTCGCGGTGTGGTGGGTCGACGACCGCGGCCGACTGGGCATGACGCCCGAGGCGCGCGTCCGGAGCCCGTGGGTCAACGAGGCGCGCGTCGGCTGACGGGGGATTCCCTCCCCGGCGATCAGCCCGGCTCGGCGTCCGTCTCGGTCGCGTCGGGGACGCCTGCCTCGTCCGTCTCCTGCGGCGGAGGCGGCGGCATGATGCCCAGCTCGATCAACTTGTCGTTGAGCTCGAGCAGCGACGACATGCCCTCGCGAGCGCCGGCACGCGTCACCGAGAGCGACGCGGCCACGACGGCCCTCCGGCACGCCATCTCCAGGTCGAGGCCGACGGCCAGCGCCGCCGCCAGAGCTCCGTTGAGCGCATCGCCGGCGCCCGTGCCGTCCACGGCCTTGACCTTGGGCGACTTGATCTCGAGCGGCGGCGCGTCGCGGCGGACGAGCACCGCCCCGGTGGCACCCAAAGTGACGAGCAGTGCACCGGTGGCGGAGGGCCCAGCACCGGCGGCCCCGAGCAGCAGCTTCGCGGCGCGAACCGGCTCCTCGGGCACGGCTGCGACGCGCTCGGATCGCTTCGCGTCGTCGGCAACCAGGCGGGCCAGCTCGCCGCGGTTGGGCGTGAGCACATCCGCGAGGGCGAGCACGGAGCGGTCCAGGCCGCCCGCCGGCGCCGGGTTGAACACGGTCCACGCTCCGCCCTCGCGGCCGATGCGCAGCGCCTCGCGCGCGGCCTCGGTCGAGATCTCGTGGGTCACCAGGACCACGTCGCCCGGGTGCGGGGCCAGACGTACGAGCGCCATCCTGACGTGCGCTGCCGTCAGGCTGGCGTTGGCACCCGGCGCCACGGAGATCATGTTCTCGGCCTTGCCGTCCACGAGGATCAGCGCGACACCCGTCGCGGTGTGGTCGAGTGTGACCAACACGTCCGTGCCGATGCCCTCCCGGGCGAGCGCGGCTCGCGCGGTGGCGCCGAACTCGTCGTCGCCCAGGGCGGCGATCAGCATCACGGGCACACCGAGGCGAGCGGCCGCGACAGCCTGATTGCCGCCCTTGCCCCCGTGGAACCGGCTGAACGTGCCGCCCATGACGGTCTCGCCGGGCGCGGGCAGCCGCTCCGCCTGCACCACCAGGTCCACATTGACCGAACCGACGACCAGGACCCGACCGCTCACGGGACTGTCCCCTTCCCTCTGCGCCCAGGCGCCACTTCGTGCGTCATGACCCGGTGACGTACTCGCCACCGTCAACCCCGATGATCTCGCCGCTGAGGAAGTCCGTCCCCGGCCCCGACAGGGCGACGATGGTGTTCGCCACGTCCTGCGGCGTCGTCATGCGGCCGGTGGGGTTGCGCTTCTTGGCCGCGGCGATGATGAGGTCCTTCTCGGGGATCTTCAGCAGCGCCGGGGTGAGCGTCACTCCGGCGCGGATGGCGTTGGCGGTGACGCCCGTTCCCAGCCGCGCGAACTCCATGGCCAGCTGGCGGACATGGGACTCGAGGGCGGCCTTGGCCGACGACACGACGCCATAGCTGGGGACGACGCGCGACGAGCCCTCGGAGGTCATCGCGAAGAAGCGCGAGCCCCGGTCCAGGAAGCCGCCACGCCAGAGGTCCTGGGCCCAGTACACGAGGCTGTTCGCCATGACGTCCTGGGTCATCTCCATCTTCTTGCGGTCGACCCCGGCCTTGGGGTCCTCCGCCAGGAACGGGACCAGGCTGCCGAACGCGAGCGAGTGCATGACGACCCGGACGTACGGCTTGCGGCCCGCGGCGCGGGCGGTCTCGAAGCGGGCGTTGAGCGCGTCGAGGAACCTATGGCGCTTGTCGTCGTCGGCGGCGTTCATGTTGACGTAGAACGCCTCCACGCCGAGGGCGGTGAGATCGTGCGTGAGCTCCTCGATGTGGGGCAGGCTCGCCCGGAAGTCGAGGTGGACGCCCGCGATGTTGTAGCCGGCCGCGGCCAGCGCCCGCGCGGTCGCCTCGCCCATCCCGGAGGACGCGCCGAGGATCAGCGCCCAGCGTTCGCGGTCGTCGGTCATGGGTGCGCCTCCGGGTGTCGTCGGGAGCTCGCGCGAACGGCGCGGCGGGAGTGGGGAGAGTCTAGCAGCGCGATCCTCGACAGCCGGGTGCAATGGGGCTATTTTGGCAAGTGCCTAATTCGGTGGTTGCCGAAACAGGAGGCGGCCGTGAACCGCGTCTACCGTGCCCTCGCCGATCCCACCCGTCGTCAGATCCTCGCCCTGCTCCGGGACCGGCCGATGACCGCGGGTGAGATCGCGTCCCAGTTCCAGCTCAGCTGGCCCACGATGTCCGGTCACTTCGCGGTCCTCCGGGAGGCGGACCTCGTCCAGGCGGAGCGGGCGGGCTCGACCATCACCTACCGGCTCAATCAGACAGTGCTGCAGGAGTCGCTCATGGCCCTGATGGACGCCCTCGGCGTTGACCGCGGCGAGCGGCCCGCATGAACCTCCGCCCGTTCTACCGCCTGGCGGTCATCGTGGTCGTCAGCCAGGTCGTCGTCAGCGCCTGGGGCTTCGCCCAGGTGGGCCTGACGGCGCAGGTGCCCATCCACTGGAATGCCGCCGGCAAGGCCAACGGCTACGCGCCCGCCTGGTTGGGGTTCCTCGTGGTGCCGGCGATCACAGCGGGCTTGGTCGGGCTCCTCGTGCTGATCCCCAGGATCGAGCCGCGCCGGGCGAACTTGCTCAAGTCCAGTTCCGCCTACACCACGATCGCGATGGCGACGCTGGTCCTGATGCTGGGCGTGCAGCTTGCCGCGGTGGCGGCCGGGGCGGGCTACAACGTGCCCATCACGGCCCTCGTCGGTGGCGGGGTGGGCCTCCTGTTCGTCATCCTCGGCAACGTGATGACGACGGTGCGGAGCAACTTCATGGTCGGCGTGCGGACGCCTTGGACGCTCACCAGCGATCTCAGCTGGGACAAGACCCACCGGCTGACCGGCCGGCTGTGGGTGGTCGGCGGGGTGGCGATCCTGCTCTCGTCGCTCCTCGGGCGCACGGTCCTGCTCCTGGCGGTGATCCTCGTGTTCTCGATCGGGTCGGTCGCGGTGGCACTCGTCTACTCGTACCGGGTCTGGAAGTCGGACCCCAACCGCCGCTCCGTGGGAGGCGGATCGTGACCATCCCCGGACTCGAGAACATCAACCCCGCGCTCATCGCGCTCGTCATTCCGATCGCGGTCATCCAGATCGGGCTGATGCTGCTGGCCGCGTTCGACCTCCTGCGCGAGGAGCGGCGGGTGCGCGGCGGCAGCAAGGCGATATGGGCCGTCATCATCGTGTTCGCCAACCTCATCGGGCCGATCCTGTACTTCCTCGTCGGGCGCCAGGAGGGACCCATCGACGAGGCGCCCGGCCCGGGAGCCATGCCCGGCTGGGGCAGTCCGCACGACCCGCCGATCAGCGCGCCGCTCACACCCGAGCGGGCGCCCGAGCACGTCCGCGCAGCGCTGGAGTCGCCGCGCTCCACGCCCCTCCCGGACGCGCCGCCCGCCATCGTGGTGGAGCGTCTGGTGCGGCGGTACCCGGGCGGGGTCACGGCGCTGGACGGGCTCGATCTGTCGGTTCCGGCCGGGTCCGTCTTCGGCCTGCTGGGCCCCAACGGCGCCGGCAAGACGACGTGCCTGCGGCTGCTCGCGGGCCTCACCCACCCCACGGCCGGCCGAGCGACGGTGGGGGGCCGCGACCCGGCGGCCGATCCGCTCGGCGTCCGCAGCCGCCTCGGGTACCTCGAGCAGGACCCTCGAGCCTACGGCTGGATGACCGGTCGCGAGCAGCTGCGGCTGGTGGGCCAGCTGCACGGGATGGCCGGACCCGCCCTCGAGGCGGCCATCGACGACGCGCTGCACCGCGTCGCCCTGCGCGACGCGGCTGATCGCCGTGCGGGCGGCTACTCGGGCGGGATGCGCCAGCGGCTCGGAATCGCCGGGGCGCTCGTCCACCGGCCGCCGGTGGTCATCCTCGACGAGCCGGTCAGCGCGCTCGACCCTGAGGGGCGCCGCGACGTGCTGGGACTCATCGCCTCGCTGCGCGGCGAGACCACCGTGCTCTTCTCGAGCCACGTGCTCGGCGACGTGGAGCGCATCTGCGATCGGGTCGCGATCCTCGACCACGGCCAGCTGGTGGTGGAGGGCGCCATCGACGAGCTGCTCGACCGGTATGCCCAGCCGGTCTGGCGCGTGGAGGTGGAGCCGGGCGAGGAGGCCGCCGTCGAGGCGTTGGCGGATCGGCTGCGCGCATTCCCGTGGGTCACCGCGGCGGTCGTCGAGCACGGGCTCCTCACCGTCGCCGTGTCCGACACGGGCGTCGCCGCGCGGGAGCTGCTGTCGTCGGTGGCCGCGTCGGGGGTGGCGGTGGTGTCCGTCGCGCGCGCCCGGCCAACGCTCGAGGATGTGTTCCTCCGCCTGACCGGTGACCGGGAGGTGGCGGCATGAGCGGGTTTGTCGTGCTCCTGCGCAAGGAGCTCCTCGAGTCGTGGCGGACGCGGCGGCTGCCGCTGGTCACGATCCTGTTCGTCCTCGTGGGGCTCATCTCCCCGCTCACCGCGAAGTTCCTGCCGGACATCCTGCGGGCGGCGCTGGGCGACCAGGCCACCGGCATCCCGCTGCCGCCCGCCGACGCGGCTCAGGCTGTGGCACAGCTGCTCAAGAACCTGGGGCAGCTCGGGGCGCTGGCCGCCATCGCGCTGGCGATGGGCTCGGTCTCTGGCGAGCTTGACAAGGGCACGGCGGCACTCGTGCTCGCCCAGCCGGTCGGGCGCCCGGCGTTCCTTGCCGCCAAGCTCGTCGCGATCGGCGTGGTGCTCGCGGTCGCGACCGGCCTCGGCGTCGCCGTCGCGTGGGTGTACACGGCGATCCTGTTCGAGGTCCCCCCGATCGGTGGCTGGCTGGCGCTCTTCGCCCTCCAGTGGCTCGCGCTGTCCACCTGGGCCGCGCTCACGCTGTGGGCCTCGGCGGCCACGGGCTCCACCACGGCCGCGGCCGGGCTGGGGTTCGTGGTGATGATCGTCCTGAGCCTCGCCGCGGTGGTCCCCGCGCTCGAGCGGGTATTGCCGGCGGGACTCGCTGGGCCGGCATCCGCGCTGGCGACCGGGCTGACGGACGGGCTCGACCCGGCAAAGCTGGCGACGGCTGTGGTGGGGTCGATCGTGCTCGTCGTCGTCGCGGCTGGCGGCGCGGTCGTCGCGTTCCGAGGGCGCGAGCTCTAGGCCACGGGAATCTCGAACGGCGCCCTTGCGGGCGCCGTCGTTCTGTGTCG
>JBBIIL010000029.1:0-20005 GCA_037446495.1 Chloroflexota bacterium
CGGGGCGGCGGGCAGCGCCACCGCGGGCACGCTGGCCCAGACGGCGCCGGTCCCGGCCGCGCCGCCGATCACCACGGCGACGTGGCGAGCGGCCTCGAGCCCGCGCACCGTCACCCTCGCGCTCACGGCGCCGCGCCAGCCCGGCCAGTACCTGCTCATGATGGCGATGCGCGACGCCGGACGCTCGGCGCTGCCCGCGACGCAGCGCGTCACGATCCCGGGCGTACCGGTGCGCGTCTGGGGAGACAGCGCGGTCAGCGTCAACATCGAGGCGAGCCCGGACGCGAACGGCGCGATCGTCACGATCACGAACATGGGCCGCCAGGCGATTCCCGCGGCGCCGCAGCTCCCGGCGGCGGCGTCTGCCGACCCGGAGGCCACAGCGATCCGCTCGGTCGTGACCGTCACCGCCGCGTCGAGCAGCGCGAACGACCCGGCGCCGGTGCTGCTCCTCTCGACGCCGCTCACCGCCGACCTCCTGCCCGGCGACACCGCCACGTTCCCCGTCGAGTCGATCCAGGAGCTCGCCGGCCGCTCGACGAACTGGCTCTCGGTCACCATGAGCGTCCTCGGCGACCCGACGCTGCTCGCCGCATACGCGCCGGTGGGCACGTGGTTCTCCGATGCCGTGCCAGCCGAGACCGACGCCAGCTTGAGGCCCGCAGTCCCGTACGAGGGCCCGGCAGCGGGGTTCGCCTCGTCGCCGACGACATCGGTCTCAGCCTCGCCCTCGGCCAGCCCGCCGGCTGTGGCCTCACCTTCGCCATGGCCCGCGCAGGGGCTCATGATGCCGCCGCCCATCGCGACGCCCGCGCGCACCCTCGTGCCGACGCCGGCCGCAACGACGACGACAAACCCGAGGCCCGCGGCTGCACCCGCCGCCGGGCACGTCACACTGGCGCTCTCCGAGCACAGTGGCGCGATCACCTACCGCGGCAGCTGGGCCAGCGCGAGCGGTCCGTACCAGGGCGGCGCGGTCGCCTACTCCACCAGCGCGGGAGCCTCGGCGACGCTGGACTTCACCGGCACACAGGTCCGCTGGATCGGCCCGGTCGGCCCCACCCGCGGCACCGTGCAGGTGCTCCTCGACGGGCGCTCGGTCGGCTCGGTCAACCTGTGGCGGTCCGGCTTCAGCCCGCAGGTGGTGCTCTTCTCGCAGTCCTTCAGGACCGCGGGGCGGCACACGCTCACGCTCCGCGTGCTCTCATCTCCGGGCCACCAGACCGTCGCGATCGACAGCTTCGCTGTCCGCGGCTAGTGCGCGGCGTGAGGCACTAGCCCGGCAGCAGCCCGAGGTCCGCCAGCTCGTCGCGCAGCGCGTCGGGGTCCGTGAAGCGGATCGCACGAAAGCCCAGGCTCGTCGCCACCTCGACGTTCGCGGGCATGTCGTCGACGTAGACCGCGGCGGCGGGGTCCACCTCGAACGTGGCGATGAAGTGCTCGAAGATCCGCCGGTCGGGCTTGCCGACGCCCACCTCGCCCGAGATGGTGATGCCGTCGAACCAGTCGAGGACCTCGAATCGGTCGCGCGCGGTGCGGAAGGTCTCAGCCGCCCAGTTGCTCAGCGCGAGCAGCCGGATGCCGGTCGAGCGGAGATCGGCCATGACGGCGACGGTCCCCTCGATGGCTCCGCCGAGCGTCTCGGGCCAGCGGGCGTGGAACGCCTCGATCAGCTCGCGCCGCTCAGGGTGACGCGCCGCGAGGTCCTCAACGGCCTCGGCCCACGGCCGCCCCGCGTCGAGCGTCGCGTTCCAGTCGGCGAAGCGGACCTCGGCGAGGTAGGCGTCGATCGCCGCGTCGTCGGGGAGGAGCTTGCGGTAGAGGTAGTGCGGGCTCCAGTCGAGCAGCACGCCGCCAAGGTCGAAGACAACCGTGTCGAGGCGGGCCGGCGACACGGTCACGCAACGCCCAGCCCGAGGGCGGCCAGGATGTGCGGGGGAAGCGCCGTGTAGTCCGGCACGGCGGCGCGCGCCCCCGCCCCGAGCAGCGTCTCGGCCGACTGGGACGAGGTGATCGCGAGGACCTCGCAGCCGGCCGCGCACCCGGCGAGCACGCCGTTGCGCGCGTCCTCCACCACCAGGCACCGGGCGGGCTCGAGTCCCAGTCGCTGGATCGCCACGATGAACGTCTCGGGATCGGGCTTCCGGCGGCTGATCATCTCGGCGGTGACCACGACGTCGAACGCGGTCTCGGCGATGCCGATGGCCGCCAGGTTCGCGCGCACCCTCAGCAGGTCGCCGCCGGTGGCGAGCGCCACGCGCATCCCCGACGCGCGCAGCGCCTCGATGAACGCCCGCGCCCCGCTGACCGGCTGGAGCGCGCCCGGGATCAGCTCCAGGTAGACCCGGTAGGTCAGCGCCTTGTCGATCGCGAGGTCCGCCGTCACGCCGTGGAGGGCCGCGGCGCCGCTGATGAACCGGTCGTCGCCCGCGCCCACGAACGGCGCGAAGTCCTCACGTCCGACGGTGATCCCGTAGCGCCGCCGGAGCGCCTCCGCGGCGGCCGCCGCGATGAGCGGCTCCGAGTCGCAGAGGGTCCCGTCGAGATCGAACACAACGGCGTCGAAACGGCGGGCGGCCATGTCCCCGACGCTATCACGGGTCCCGGTCCGGGCCCCCTGGCTCAGCCGAGCGGAGCGGGCTCGGCCGTCCTCCAGCGCGAGCCGCAGAAGTCGCAGAACGCCTTGCCGGGGCGCTGGGCGAGGCCGCACGTCGCGCAGGACACCCACTCGGGCTCCGGCGCGGGCAGGCAGTTGCGGCACGACGCGCCCAGCCTCGCCTCGACCATCACGATGGCCGGCGTGCAGACGGTGCCGGGATGCGCGACGGCGCCGCAGCGGGGACAGGACGCCGGCAGCTCGGTCACGGTGCGAGCGTAGCGCGCCGGGTCAGGCGACGCGCACCGCCTCGAGCCCAGGCGCCGTGAAGAGTCGTCCCACGGCGTCGATCGCCGCCACCTCGCAGCCGAAGCGCGCGGCGGCCCACGCCGGCCCGGCCTCGCCCATCGCGAGGGCCGCGGTGGCGATGGCATCCGCGGCGGCCAGGTCGGGGGCGAGCACGGTGATCGAGCGCCAAGCGGTCGGCGCGGCGCCCGTGCGGGCGTCGGTCACATGCGCGCCGCGCTCGTACAGCCCGGACGTGGCCACGGCGCCGGTGCGGACGCCCAGGACGAGCGCGACGCGGCTCGCATCGTCGGGATAGCGCACGCCCACGCGCCACGGCCGCCCCGGCTCGGGTTCGCCCGCGCACACGATGTCGCCGCCCACGTTGAGCGAGAAGTCGCGCGCGCCGGCCTCGCGCAGGACCTCGGCGGCCCGCTCGGCGGCCCAGCCCTTCACGTACCCGGACGGGTCGAGGCGGCCGTCGCGATTGGCGTCAAACGCCCCGTCGCTCTCCGCGCGGAGCACCGCGCACGCGGCCAGGACCTCGCGGACGTCGGGGTGCGCATCCTCGATCGTGAGCTCGCCCCGGTCGATGCGCCGGATCTCGGACGTCTCGCGGAACGTGGTGAACCGCGCCTCGAGCTCGCCCAGCACCGCGACCGCGGCCTCGAGCGCGTCCTGGCCGATGCCCGGGTTGCGCACGTCGATGCTCACGGTGGTGCCCATGGTGGGCGCGACGAGCGTGCGCATCGTCATCCCGCCGCGCCGGTCGTGGTCGCCGCGGCCTTCGCCTGGTCGAGCGCGGCCTGGAGGGAGGTGAGGTACGAGTTGGACGTCCACGTGGCCCCGCTGACGAGGTCGATGCTCGCGCTCTGCGCGGCCAGGGCAGCCTGCGTGAGTGTCGGGACGGCGGAGCTGTTGATCCGGCTCGAGTGGTGGTCCTGCGGCGACTGCACCACGTTGACCGCGGTGATCCTGCCGCCGCCGATCGTGACCTGGACCTGGAAGGCGCCCCACGGCTCCGAGACTGCGGCCCCGGTGTACGTGCCGTCGGTGTAGGTCGCGGATGCGGTCGTGGCGGTCGCGCCCGCGGAACTCGTCGGCGTCGTGGCGGAGGCGGCGCTCGGGCTCGTGCTCGAGGTCCTCGGGGTCGAGGTCGCGGTCCTCGGGGTCGTGCTCGAGGTCCTCGGGGTCGAGGTCGCGGAAGACGAGCCGGCCGGCTGACTCAGCGTCGGCGCGGGCTGGAAGCCGATGACGAGGGCGGAGCCCGCGCCGGTGAGCGCGATGGCGGCCAGGGACTTGACGGTGCTGGTGCGCATGTCGGGCGGCTCCTAGCCGAAGAGCTCGAGGTTGATGCGGGCCGGGCTGGCGCCGAGCGAGAGCAGCGAAGAGCGAGCGTGCTCCATCAGGTCGTTCGGCCCGCAGAGGTAGATGTCGCGATCCGAGGCGTCGGGGACGATCCGCGCGAGCGCCTCGGCCCCCAGCGGGTCGGCGCCCACGCCCGGCCCGCCGCGGCGGCCGGTCACGTAGTGGACGTTGATCCCGCGTTGCGCGGCCAGGGCGTCGAGCTCGCGGCGGAGCGCGGTCTCGCCCGGCGTCCGCGTGCGGTAGACGAGGTCCATGTCGCCGGGCCGGAAGGCGAAGCCCTCGGCCAGGGCGCGGATGGGCGCGATCCCGATGCCGCCGGCCACCAGCAGCAGGCGGCGACCGGTGCGCCGCGCCCCGTGCATGGAGCCGTACGGGCCCTCGAGCAGGAGCGGGGTCCCGGCCGGCAGGGCCGCCAGCGCCCGCGTCCCCTCGCCGAACAGCTTGATCGTGAACCGCAGGCGATCCCCGCTGGGCGCAGCCGACAGGCTGAACGGGTGGCCGTGGTTCCAGTCGCGCAGCGTCAGCGCCCGGACGACGAAGAACTGGCCGGCGCGGGCGGCGAGCCGATCGAGGTCGCGACCCTCCACATACAGGCTGACGATGCCGTCCGCCTCCGGGACGATCGCCCGGATGCGCGGCCGGTGCCGGAGCGTGACGAACAGCGGCCAGGCGACGCGGTGGACCAGCAGCGGGATGAAGGCGGCGGCGTAGAGGGCAATCCAGAACGCGACGGCCAGCCGGTCGGACGCGAAGTCGCTGCCGATGGTCAACTGGTGCAGGAACCCGAAGGCGACTGCGAGGTACGCGTAGAAGTGGACGCCCTGCCAGGCCTCGTAGCTCATCCGGCGACGGGCGGCGCGGACCGAGGTCACGCCGACCAGGACGAACAGCCCCATGCCGACGATCGCACCGAGCATGCCGGGCACGGTGGCGACCAGGGACACGAGCGTCGGCACGGACTGGGCGACCGAACCGCCCGCGAAGGCCAGCGTGGACGTGACCGCGTGAGCGCCGATCGCCCAGACCGAGATGAACCCGAGCCACCGGTGCGCGCTGCGCAGCCGGTCCGTGCCCATCACCTGGTCGAGCCACGGCGCGCGCGACGCGAAGAGCACGCCCAGCAGCGCGGCGAACGTGCCACCGAGCGCGGTGACCTCGCCGATGGCCGTGAGCGGGTCACGTGTGAGCCCGCCGTGGCGGACCCACATGGCGGTGAGCACCGAGCCGACGCCGACCACGACGAGCCAGACGTCGCGGGAGGTGATCTCGTGCCAGTCGCGGGGGAGCGGCGCGGCGGTGAGCCGGCGTCGGGTGCCGGCGAGCGAGTGGGCGGTCATGGTGCATCTCCGGGGCGCCCCGCACCGCGGGCCGCGAGGACTCGTTACGCCCCGGAGTCTCGGCCTCGGCGCCTTTCGACTTGATTACCGCTGTGGCGACTCAGGTGAGAAGGCCCACAGGAACCGGCCTCGCCACGCCCAGCGGCACGGCGCCGTGGGGCGGCGTGCGGCCGGCCCGGCTACCAGCTGGTAGGCTGGGGCCGCCCCTCCTCGTAGCCCGCGCTGCTCTGGACGCCCACGAGCGCGCGCTCCTGGAACTCGGGGATGGTGCGGGCACCGGCGTACGTGCAGGACGAGCGCACCCCCGCCACCACCTGGTCGAGGATGTCCTCCACGCCCGGACGCTCCGTGTCCAGGTACATCCGCGACGTGCTGATCCCCTCCTCGAACAGCTCCTTGCGGGCGCGCTGGAACGGCGTCTCCTGCCGCGTCCGGTTGCGCACCGCCCGGTTCGACGCCATGCCGAAGCTCTCCTTGTACAGCCGCCCGTCGGGATCACGCAGCGTGTCGGCGGCGCTCTCGTACGTGCCCGCCAGCCACGAGCCGAACATCACCGACGCCGCGCCCGCCGCCAGGCCGAGGGCCACGTCGCGCGGGTAGCGCACCCCGCCGTCGGCCCAGACGTGCCTGCCGTGCTTCGCCGCCTCGGCCGCGCACTCCAGGACCGCGGTGAACTGCGGCCGCCCCACGCCGGTCATCATCCGCGTGGTGCACATGGCGCCCGGGCCGATCCCCACCTTCACGATGTCGGCGCCCGCGGCGATCAGGTCCCGGGCGCCCGCGGGCGTCGCGACGTTGCCTGCCACGACGGGCAGGTCGCCCGTCACGCCGCGGACCGCCTCGATGGCGCGCAGCATCTTGGCCTGGTGCCCGTGCGCCGTGTCCACGACGATCACGTCGCAGCCCATCTCGCGCAGCGCCGCTGCCCGCCCCGCCGAATCGCCGCTGATGCCCACGGCCACCGCGCTCATCAACTCGCCGCGCGCGTTGAGCGCGGGCTTGTAGATGGTCGAGCGGAGCGCCCCCCGTCGTGTGACCACGCCCACAAGCCGCCCCTCGCCGTCCACCACCGGTGCCGCGCTGATCCGGTGCTCGTTGAGCGTGTTGAAGATCGGCTCGAGCCCGGCATTCGCGTCCACGAGCACGAGGTCGCGGGTCATCACGTTCTGCAGCTGCGTGAAGCGGTCGAAGCCGGCCGCGTCGCGCTCGGCGAAGATTCCGATCGGCCGCTGCTCCTCGTCCACCACCACCAGCACGCCGTGCGCCCGCTTGTGGATCAGGTTCAGCGCGAGGCCCACGGTCTCGGTGGGGCCGAGGGTGATCGCGGTCTCGAACACCGGGTGGCGGCTCTTCTGGTACCGCACGTTCTCGCGGATGACCTCGAGCGGGATGTCCTGCGGCAGGACCGTGAGTCCGCCTCGGCGAGCCACCGTCTCGGCCATGCGCCGCCCGGCGACCGCGGTCATGTTGGCGACGACCACCGGGATCGTGGTGCCGAGGCCGTCGGGCGTGGACAGGTCCACCTCCAGGCGCGACGGCACCTCGGACAGGCTGGGCACCATGAACACGTCCGAGTAGGTGAGGTCGTACGGCGGCACGACGTCGTTGATGAAGCGCATGGCTGGGCGGGTCTCCGGGCGGGCGGGGCGCGCACAGGATAGGCCCAGTCACGGGGGTTGGCGCCGGGAGCCTACGCCCCCGCCGCGATCTGCCGCCGGTAGGCCTCGGCCTCCCAGTGCTCGATGAACGCGCGCTCGGCATCGCGCATGGGGCGGACGCCGCCGAGCCGCGCGGCACCCATGCCCGTGCGCAGCATGTCGAGGTACACGTCGCGCGCGGTTTCCGCCTGGGCTGGAGCGTCGCCGGTCGCGAACAGCCCGAGCCCGGGGACGACGGTCACGATCGGGGCGACGCGGCGCGTGGCCTCGAACGCGCGGAGGCCGCCGCTGACCGCCCCGGCGATGCGCTCGAGCGCCAGCCCCGCGATATCGAGGACCATCGGCCACGAGCCCGTGTACACGATCTGATCGGGGATCAGCGGCCCGCCGGCCATGAACGCACGGCCCTCCGGCGTGCCGGCGAAGGACGAGGCGAGCGGGTCCGGGTCGAAGACGACGGCGGGTTGGCCGAGCGCGGCGGAGATCGCCCCGACGGCCGCGTCGTCGGGCGGCTCGGTACGCGGCAGCGCAATCGCCGGGTGCGCCGCCAGCTCGGCCTCGATGACGGCGACGAGCCAGGCGGTCTGGGCCTCGACGTCCGCCGCGGCCTCGCCGCCGACGATCAGGCCGTGGTTGCCGAGCAGCGTGATCGGCGGCGCCGGGTGTCCGGTGCGCTCCAGGTGGGCCGCCCGCGACGCCAGGATCGCGTGCGCCAGCGGCAGGCCGGGGTCCGTGTAGGGCACCCAGACGGCTCGGTCGCCGAACAGCCGTGCCGCGAGGGCCGCGCCGTCCGCGTTGCACGTCACCGCATTCACGTGAATGGGGTGCGTGTGGAGCACGAGCCGCTCGGGCAGCAGCGCGTGGAACAGCAGCTCCACGCTGGGTCGGCGCCCGTGCGCCTCGCCGAGTCGTGCGGCGGCGGCCGTCGCCATGACCGGGTCGCCATCGCGGGGCAGGGTCGCCGGGTCATGGTCGAGCAGCGCACGGAGCCGCGCGCGGTCCAGGGGCACCAGGTCGTCGGCGGCCAGCGTCGCGAGCGGGACGCCCGAGGGCTTGATCCACAGGACGCCCTCGACCTTGGCTGACGAGTTGCCGCCGCCCGCCCGGACGAACATCGGGTCCGCCCCGAACCGGCGCGAGAGGCCGATCAGCTCGCTGAGGCTGGCCGGCGCCGCCAGCCCGTTCACACCAGGTCCGTCTGGACGCCGAAGGCGTCCTTGATCGAGCGCAGCTCCTCGTCCGAGAGGCGCTCGCCGCGGCCGCCAGCCACCAGGTCCATGTACTCGTAGCGGGCGCCGGCCTCGGCGTACTCGATGCGGTCCACCGCGCGAGTCACCGAGATGTCCGAGCGCGCCATGACGCCGTGCTTGCCCCAGACGTCGATCCGGTGCGCCCGCAGGCTCGCCACGTTGGCGGCCATGAGCGTGTCCGAGCCCGGGACCATGAATCGCAGGATCCCGACGCCCTGCGGAAGCTGGACGAGCGTCTCGGGCTCCCAGCGCATGACCCGGGCGTTGAAGTACGCCTCGTCCTGGTACGCCGGGATGTGCGAGAGGTAGGTGATGTGCGGCGGCTGCGCGTGAACCACCGCGTGGTAGTTCGTGCCGGTGCGCGCGACGGTGTCCTCGTGGACCGCCAGGTGCGAGTTCCACTCCGAGGTGAGCCGCTCGAACAGGCGGCCGGGCGCCGTCCAGAGCGTCGCCGTGGCGCCGTCCGCGTCGATGACGACGGCGCCGATGTTCGCCGCCGGGCTGGCGCCGATGTCCCGCAGGCGCCGGCCGGAGCCGGTCACCAGCACGACGTGCCCGGCCATGTGCGGGGCGGGGACGGGCAGCGCGATCGGCTCGCCGTTGGGGAAGCGGCGGCGGACCTCGATCGGCCAGCCGACGCACACGCTGATGTTGCCGGCGGCGCCCTCGCCGGCGTCGATGGACGCGATCCGGAGGCCGCCCTCGCCCATCGAGGCGAGGATCTCGTCGAGGTCGGGAAGCGGAGCGGTCAGCGGCATCGTCGGCCTACCAGCTCGCGGCCGTGCCGCCCACGCGGGCGGCGTACTTCGCCTGCTCCTCGCCCGACGCGAGGTAGGCCCGGTACGGGTCCGCCGGCAGCCCGCGCGCAGCGCGCAGCTGGGCGAGGAGCGGCCGGACGTCGGTGTTGAACGCGTCCCACAGGCAGGCGTTCGCCTCCAGGACGTCGCCCGCCGCCTGCGCCGCCACCAGCCGCTCGCGGTCCACCAGCAGCGCCTTCGCGACCGTCTCCTGGAGGTTCATGACGCTGCGGATCATGGCCGGGACCTTGGGCTCGATGTTGTGGCACTGGTCGAGCATGTAGGTCGTCGCGTTGGCGGTCGCCTGGGCGATCGGGTCCGCGTCGTCGCGCATGGCGTTGACCAGCTCGTGGGTGATCCGGAACAGCTGGTACGGGTCGATCGAGCCCACCATCAGGTCGTCGTCGCCGTACTTCTTGTCATTGAGGTCGAACGCGAACAGCCTCCCCTCCGCCAGGAGGAGCGCCACGATCTGCTCGATGTTCACGCCCATCGCGTGGTGGCCCGTGTCCACGCACACGCCCGCACGGTCGCCCAGCTGGCGGACCACGTTGAGGCTCTGCCCCCAGTCCTGGACGTCGGTGCTGTAGAGCGCCGGCTCGTACAGCTTGTACTCGAGGTACATGCGGGCGTTCGCCGGCAGTGCCGCGTACGCCTCGCGCAGGCCGGCGACGAGCCGTCGGTGCCGACCGCGGAGGTCGTCCTGGCCCGGGTAGTTGGTGCCGTCGCCGAGCCAGACCTTGACGGCCTGGGCGTCGAGCACGGTCGCGATCTCGCAGCACTCCACGATGGCCGCCACGGCCTTCGCGCGCACGGCCGGGTCCGGGTGGCAGACCGACCCGAGCCGGTAGTCGAGGTCCTGGAAGGTGTTGCTGTTGATCCCCCCGAATGCGAGCCCCCCCGCCCTGGCGTGCGCCGCCAGCTCCTCCCAGTCGTCCACCTTGTCCCACGGGATGTGGAGCGACACGGTCCGGGCGACGCCCGTGTACCGGTTGACCGTCGCCGCGTCGTCGACCTTCTCGAACACGGTTCGCGGCACGCCCTGCTGGGGGAACACGCGGAACCGCGTCCCGGTGTTCACGAAGCCCCACGACGGGATCTCGACGTTGAGCCCGTCCACCGCCCAAGCGATGCGCTCGATGGCGGGGGCGACGGCAGGCTTGGCGACGACGGCGATGGCGGCCACAGCGTGACTCCTTCAGCTGGCGGTGAGGGCGGCGAACCGGGCGCGCGCATCGGTCCAGTCGCCGGTCGGCTCGAAGACGGTGATCGGGAATGAGCGGGCGACCAGCTCCCGGCCCTCGTCGAGCGAGCCGAGGTCGCCCGACGCGATCGCCTGGACGAGTAGGTTGCCGATGGCGGTCGCCTCGACGGGGCCGGCCCGCACCTCGAGCCCCGTCGCCCCGGCGGTCAGCCGGTTGAGGAACGTGTTGTTCGAGCCGCCGCCCACGACGTGCACGCCGTCGGGGACGACGCCCGAGGCGCCCGCGAGCTGGTCCAGCACGACGGCGTAGCGGAGCGCCAGGCTCTCGAGGATCACCCGGAAGATGGTCGCGCTGCCCGAGGGCACGGGCTGCCCCGTCTGGGCGCAGAACTCGCGGATCCGGGCGGGCAGGTCACCCGGGCGGAGGAAGCGCTCGTCGTCGGGGTCGATGAAGGCGGTGAACGGCGGGGCGGCCTCGGCCATCGCGGCGATCTCCCCGTAGGAAGGCGCCGCGCCCGCCGGCCACACGGCCCGCCGGCTCTCCTGGACCAGCCACAGCCCAGCCACGTTGCGGAGGAGGCGGATGGTGCCCGCGACTCCTCCCTCGTTGGTCAGGTTGGCTGCCGCCGACGCGTCGTTGATGACCGGCGCCGGGGCCTCTAGCCCCAGCAGCGACCATGTCCCGGACGAGAGGTACGCGGTCCGCGGCGAGGCGAGGGGCGTCCCGGCGACCGCCGACGCGGTGTCGTGGGAACCCGCCAGCACCACCCGCGTCCCGCCCAGGCCCGCTGCCCCGGCCAGGTCGGGGAGGAGTCGTCCGACGCTGGTGCCGGGGACAGCGACCTCGGGCAGGATGGCGGTGGGGATCCCGATGCGCTCGAGCAGCGCCCGCGCCCATGTCCGGGTGCGGGCGTCGAGGCACCCCGTGGTGGTGGCGTTGGTGTACTCGCCGACCTGCGTGCCTGAGAGCCAGTAGGTGAACAGGTCCGCCATCAGCAGCAGCCGGTCGGCGCGCTCGAGGAGCGGATCCCGATCGAAGGCCATCGAGGCCAGCTGGTAGAGCGTGTTGATCGGCATCACCTGGATGCCCGTCGCCGCATAGACCGCCGCACGCGGCACCATGGCGAACACGCGCTCCGGCACCCCGTCGGTGCGGGAATCGCGGTAGTGAACCGGGTTCGCGACCAGGCGCCCGCGGACGTCCAGCAGGCCGAAGTCCACGCCCCATGTGTCCACCGCGACGGACGCGATGTCACCCTCGGCACCCGCGCGGCGCAGCCCCGCCGCGACGTCGCCCCAGAGGCGGAGCGCGTCCCAGTGGAGCGTCGCGCCGAGGCGGACCGGGACGTTGGGGAACCGGTGGACCTCGTCGATGGACAGGCGGTCGGCGGCCAGCGTGCCGACAAGGACGCGCCCGCTCTCAGCGCCCAGGTCGACCGCGGCAAGCCGCCTTCCGGGGGCCTCAGTCAAGTCGGAAGACCTCGTCAAGGCGACGGTGGAATCCCGTCGCTGGGTCGATGCACGAGTCGATCAGCCGCGTCATGTCCGCCTGCCAGCGGTCGTTGACCTCCTGCGCGGCCATGTGGGCGCGGAAGCGGTCGAAGTCCTCGACGTCGAAGATCCCGATCAGGCGGTCGTCGAGCTGGTAGATGGAGTAGTTGCTGACGCCGCCGTCCCGCAGTGCCCCGAGCATCTCGGGCCACACGTGCGCGTGTCGCTCGCGGTACTCGGCCTCTGCCCCGGGCAGGAGGCGCATGGTGAAGGCGACGCGTTCCATAACAGGGTCCTGGGGTTGGTCCCGGCGGGCAGGTGAGGCCCGCCGGGACCGAAGGAGGGGCGGAGGCTAGAAGCCGAAGGACGCCACGTACTGGTCGATATTGTCCTTGTTGAACACGAACGGCGGGCCGAGGACGACGACGCTGTCCTTGCCGATGGTGTAGGGGGCGCCGCTGTTGAGGCTCGGAACCGTGAAGGTCTCGCCCTCGGTGCCCTTGATGGTGCCGGCGGCGAGCTGGTTGGCCACCGCGAACGCGAGGTAGCCGAGGTCGGTGACGTTCCAGAGGGCGAACTCGGGGGACTCGCCGCCCTTGACGTAGTCGACCATGCCCTTGGGGGTGCCGAGGCCGGTCACGAAGACCGAGCCGGTCTTCTTGGCGGCGCGGACAACCTGGGCTGCGGCCACGATGCCCACGGTGGTCGGGGCGATGATGACCTTGAGGTTCGGGTGCGCCTGCAGCAGCGCCTGGGCCTGCTGGGTGCTGACCTGCGGGTCGTCGTTGCCGTAGACGACGCCGTCGAGGACGAGCTTGCTGTACTTGGGGTCCTTGAGGGTCGTCTTCATGGCGTCGATCCAGGCGTTCTGGTTCGTGGCCGACTGGGAGGCGGAGAGGACGGCGATCTCGCCGGTGCACGACGGGGCGATGTCGCAGGCCATGTCCGCGAGGCCCTTGCCGATGCCCGCGGTGTCAGCCTGGTTCACGAACACGTTGTACGCGCCGACGGCCGGGCTGGAGTCGTAGCCGACGACCTTGACGCCCGCCTGCATGGCGGCCTTGAGGGCCGGGGCGACGGCGGTGGCGTCGTCGGCCGAGATGATGATCGCGCCCACGCCCTGCGTGGTGGCGGTCTGGATGAACGGGACCTGCTGGGTGGCGTCAGCGGCGCTCGGGCCGACCTGGGTCACCGTCCCGCCGAGGTCCGTGGCGGCCTTCTGGGCGCCCTTGAAGGCGACGTCGAAGTACGGGTTGTTGATCTGCTTGGGGATCATCACCGCCGTGACGCCGGCGGCCGCGGACGCCGGGGCGGAGGCCGGGGCGGAGGCGGGCGTGCTGGCGACAGCGGTCGGGGCCGGCGTGGCGGCTGCGGACGCAGCGACGCTCGGGGAGGTGGTGGACGCCGTCGAGCCGCACGCCGAGAGCACGAATGCCATCGCGGACAGCCCGGCGACGAAGCGCCGAGTGGAACCATTCATTGGGTGCGTTTCCTCCTCACGATAGAGCCGTGGTCTCGCCCTGGGTGACCGGGCCGGCCGGCGGACGCCGACCCCTTCGAGCCCGGTCGGCAACGACCCTGGTTTGGCGAGCGAGTTGGGGAACGATGACCGAGAGGATCAGGAGCAGGCCGACGCCAATGCCCTGGTACTCACTCGAGACACCGGCCAGCCGCAGGACGTTCTGCAGCACGGCAAGGACGAAGACGGCGAGCACGACCCCGGGGATCGAGCCCTTGCCGCCGTTGATGTCAACTCCACCCAGCAGCACGACGGTGACGACGGTGAGCGTCATGCCCGTGCCGTTGTCGTTCCGTGCCGACGAGAAGCGCGCGGCCAGGATGATCCCGGCCAGGGCGGCGACGGCGCCGCTCACGACGAACAGCCAGGTGCGCAGCGAGGCGACGGGGACGCCCGAGTAGCGGGCAGCGGCCTTGCTCTTGCCGATCGCGAACACCTGGCGGCCGAGCCAGGTGCCGTGGGTGACCAGCCAGAAGACGACGACCAGGATCGCGAAGGCGACGAGTGTGTAGGGGATCGGCGACTTCGCGATGGTCCCGAAGCCGAACTCGGTGAACCAGTCGGGCCACACGCTGATGACCGTGGGACCCAGGATCACGTTGGCCAGGCCCCGGAACAGCGCGAGCGTGCCGAGCGTCACCACCAGCGCGGGCAGGCCGCCGCGGGTGACGAGCAGCCCGTTGAGCAGCCCGCCGAGGGCGCCCACCACCAGCACGATCGGGATCGCGACGGGGAGCGGCAGGCCGGCCACCATGAGCGTGCCGAGGACGGCGCCCGCGAGGCCCACCATCGACTCCACGGAGAGGTCGATGTCACCAGTGATGATGATCAGCGTCATGGGCAGCGCCATGATCGCCACCTCCATCACGGAGCTCGTGAGGTTGGCGAAGTTGTTGCCGGTCAGGAAGACCTTCGAGAGCCGCGTGCCGGCGATGATCAGCGCCACGAGCAGCAGGACCAGCAGCGTCTCCCAGCGGGCCAGCGAGGCCGGGCTGATGCGGCGTGAGCGCCTCGCGGCCGCCGGCGCCGTGCCGGGCGCAGCCTTCGACGCGCTCACCGGCGAGCCTCCCGGGCGCCGAGGCGATGGCGTCTGCTGAGCACGGCGTCGGCGCTCACGGCCACCAGGATCACGGCGCCGTAGATCGCCTGCAGCAACTCCTGCGGCAGCTGGAGCACCAGCAGCGCGTTGTTGATCAGCGCGAGGAACAGCGCCCCCAGCGCGGCGCCGACGACGGTGCCGGAGCCGCCCGAGATCGACACGCCGCCCACGACGACGGCCGCCACGATCTGGAGCACCAGGCCGCTCGCCGAGGTGGCGTAGATCGTGCCGAAGTAGATCCCCCACATGACCCCGGCGATGCCCCCCAGTGCGCCGGCCAGGGCGAACACGGCGAACGTCACGAGGCGGGACCGGATGCCCAGGATGGCGGCCGCCTCGGCATTGCTGCCCACGGCGTACACCTGGCGCCCGAAGCGGGTCTTCCACAGCATCAGCCCCACGGCGGACACGATGACGACCGCGACGAGGACGAAGACTGGGATGCCCAGGATGGTGTCCGTGGCCAGGTCCGCGTAGCCGGGCGGCAGGTCCCCGAGATTGACCTCCTTGCCGCCGGCGAGGATGAACACGATTCCGCGGAAGATGCTGAGCGTGCCCAGCGTGACCACGATGGCCGGGATGCGGAACGCGCTGATGACCGCGCCGTTGATCATCCCGAGCAGCAGGCCGACACCGATCCCCACCAGCCACGCCGCAGGCACCGGCAGGTCGCCCGAGCGGAGGATGACCCCCACCAGGAACGCCACGAGGCCGATCACCGACTCGACCGACATGTCGATGTTCTTGGTCATGACGACCATCGCCTCGCCCGAGGCGGCGATCGCGATGATCGCGGCCATCGCGGTGACCTGGCCCAGGTTCGAGGCCGACAGGAACTGCGGGGCGCCGACCGTGACGACCGCGGCCATCACCACCATCAGCGCGACGAGCGTCAGCTCACGCGAGCGGCCGAGGCCACCGGTGATGCGCCCGACGACGCCGGGCCCGCTCCGGGTTCCCGGCGTGGCGCTAGCGGCCATGGGCACCCCCCGCGACGACGGCCTCGTGCTGGCCGGTGGCCGCGAACATCACGCGCTCCTCGGAGGCGTCCGCGCGGGCGATCTCCGCGGCGATCCGGCCCTCGTGGAGGACGATGATCCGGTCGCTCATCGCGAGGACCTCCGGCAGGTCCGACGAGATCATGATGATCGCGAGGCCCGTGGCGGCGAGCTCGGACACGATCCGGTGCACCTCCACCTTGGCGCCGATGTCCACGCCCCGCGTGGGCTCGTCGAGGATCAGCACCCGGGGCCTGGCGGCGAGCCACTTGGCGATGACCACCTTCTGCTGGTTGCCGCCCGAGAGGGCGCTGACCGCCTGGTCCACGCCGGTTGTTCGAACCCGCAGGCGGTCCGAGAAGCGGGCGGCGATCTCCGCCTCGGTCCGCGCGTGCAGGAACAGCCTTGGGAACAGGCGGGGCAGGACCGGCAGGGTGATGTTGTGGGCGATCGAGAAGTCCAGGACCAGCCCGTCCTGGTGGCGGTCCTCGGGCACGTAGGCGATGCCGCTGCCGAGGGCCTCGGACGGCGAGCGGAAGTTGACCGGCTTGCCGTCCAGGAGGACCTCGCCGGAGGTTCGCGGCTCGATGCCGAACAGCACCCGGGCGATCTCTGTGCGACCGGCCCCCACCAGGCCGGCAAGGCCCAGGATCTCGCCAGCGTGGACCGTGAACGAGACGTCGCGAAAGCCGGACGCGTCAGACAGGTTGCGCACCTCGAGCAGCGGCTCGCCGACGGTGCTCGCCTCCTTGGGGAACAGCGAGACTTCGCGGCCCACCATGTGGCGGACGAGCGAAGCTGTGGTCAGCTCGGCGGTGGGGGCGGTCACGACGTGACGGCCGTCGCGGAAGACGGTGGCGCGGTCGCAGAGCGCGAAGACCTCGTCGAGGCGGTGGCTCACGAACAGGACCGCCACGCCCCGCTCCCTCGTGCGGCGCACGATCGTGAACAGCCGCTCCACCTCGTGGGCGGACAGCGACGCCGTGGGCTCGTCCAGGATCAGGACCCGCGCCTCGACCGACAGCGCCTTCGCGATCTCGATCAGCTGCTGGTCCGCCATCGAGAGGCCGCGGACCGGCGCCGTGACGTCCATGTGCACGTCGAGCTGCTCGAACAGGTCGGCGGCCCGGCGGCGCATCTCCTTCCAGGCGATGGTGTGGAGGCGGTCCGTCGGCGGCGCGACGAGGAAGATGTTCTCGGCCACCGACAGATCGGGGAAGAGCCGCGGCTCCTGGTGGACGACGGCGATCCCCAGCGCTCGGGCCGCGGCCGGGCTGGGGACGGTGATCAGCTCCCCATCGAGACGAATCTCGCCCGCGTCCGGCTGGTGCACGCCGGCAATCGTCTTGACGAGGGTGCTCTTGCCGGCGCCGTTCTCCCCCACCAGCGCGTGGACCTCGCCGGGCAGCAGCTCGAGCGAAACGTCGGTCAGGGCTGCAGTGGCGGCGAATCGCTTCGAGATGCCGCTCAGCTGGAGCCGCGGCGTCATCGGGCAGCCTCATCGGCCGAGCCGTGGCGGCAACTGCCGCCCTCCGTCCTCGCAAGCGTCGCGCGATCCACCGACCCGCTCACCTCCAACGACCCGCCCACCTCCAAGCGCGGCTTGAAGCGCTTCAATTCCCATGATGCCGGGTGGCGTTCCCCCGCGTCAATAGGCGAGTTCAAGAGGAGACGCGGAATCGGACTGGTTACGATCAGGGTGAGGGCGCACGCCGGTCGGGGGAGGCACGGCGCGAAGGCTGCGACGCCCCGACCAGGCGCTTGAGGCGGCATGAACTTCGCGTCATGATGAATGAAGCGGTTCAGTTCCGTGCGTATCATGGCGTCGTGCGCTGCTGTGGGCAGCCCGGCATGGTGATCCGACCGCGGTGGCTGCGGACACGAGGGGAAGGCTGGCGTGACCGGCGAGGCGAGACCGACACGGGGTCCGCTGCTGCGCGACGTCGCGGAGCGGGCCGGCGTCGCCACCGGCACCATCTCGAACGTCCTCCACCACCCCGACAAGGTGGCCCCCGAGACGCTCGACAAGGTGCAGGCCGTCATCGCGGAGATGGGCTACGTCCCCAATGCCGCAGCACGCCAGCTCAGCCGCGGACGGAGCGGCTCGGTCGGGCTCCTGGTGCTCGACGCGCGGAACCCGTTCTTCAACGACCTCGCGGCGGGGGTCGAGGACGCTGCCGGCGCCATGGACCTGGCCGTCCTGCTCGCCACCAGCTCCGAGCGGGCCGACCGCGAGCGCATGTACCTGGACCGCTTCGAGCAGAGCCGGGTGGACGGGCTCCTCGTCACGCCGGTCGGCGGCTCGATCAAGCAGCTCCGGGCGATCAGCGACCGCGGCACGCCCATCGTCCTGCTGGACCGCCTGGCCACAACCCCGGGCTTCAGCTCGGTGGCCGTGGACGACATCGAGGGAGGCCGCCTGGCGGGCCAGCACCTCGTGGACGCCGGATGCCGCGACATCGCAGTCGTCGGCGGGCCGGTGACCCTGGAGCAGGTGCGGAACCGACTCGCCGGGGCGCAGCGGGCCGCCGAGGCGGCGGGTGTCCGCATCTCGCACCTCGCCACCGCGCGCATGGCGGCCGACGAGGGCCGACGGGTCGGGTTCGAGATCGCGGCCACGCCGCCGGCAGCGAGGCCCGACGGCGTGTTCGCGGCCAACGACCTGCTCGCGCTCGCCATCCTGCAGGCCCTCATCCTCGCGGGGATCCGGGTGCCCGAGGACGTCGCCGTCATCGGCTACGACGACATCGCGTTTGCCGCCCTCGCCAGCGTCCCGCTGTCGTCGGTCCGTCAGCCCAGCTACCAGATGGGCCGGCGGGCGATGGAGCTGCTGGCCGCAGCGATGGCGTCGGGCGACGAGCGGCGCAGCACCTCGCAGCAGGTCGTCTTCATGCCCGAGCTGGCGGCTCGCGCCTCCACGATGCGCTGACGGGTGCGGCGTAGGGCCGCTGCGCAGCCGGGAGCACCACAGCCCGCATTCCGCGGGCTCCTTGCCGCAGGCGGGGTCTGTGCCGCGCGATGGCTCAGCGGTTGCCGGATCGGCCCAGCCCCAGCGGGAGGTCCGGAAACAGACACGCCTGATACGCATGGTATGTGTCGGGCTTGCCCGACCAGACGGTCGATGCGGGCGCACCCGCCGCGTCGAGTTCCGAGTGCCAGGCGCCGAGCTCGCGGTCGAGGAAGTAGCGGTCGATGTCCGCCCAGATCCTCGGGCCCATCTTGACTGCGAGGGCGTTGCCCGTCCGGCGGGCAAGCGCGTCCGCGGCGAGCACGAACTCGGCCATGGGCCAGAACAGGCGTGCCTCGACGATCGGCCGGCCGTCCCAGTCCACCGTGTACGGGCAGCCGATGGCGTCCGGGGTGGGCCAGCCGGCGCGCACCGAGTTCTCGAACAGGTGCGTGGCGCCCTCGATCAGCCAAGGGGCCGGGTTCGGCAGCGCGGCATCGATGGCGATCAGGAGGCGCGACCACTCCAGCCAGTGGCCGATCGTCAGGCCGTAGGGCCGGAAGTGGTCGCCGCGATTGTCCGCGTTGAACTCAGGAAGGAGCGTCCACGCGGCGTCGAAGTGCTCGGGGATGCGCCATCCCAGACCACGGGCCTGCACGTTCATGAGCGATGCGGCGATGCGCTCCGCGTCCCGCGCACGGGACACCTCACCGGTCGCCGACGCTGCGGTGAGCAGCGCCTCCACCGTGTGCATGTTCGCGTTCACGCCACGATACGGTTCCTCGTCGGTCCAGTCGGCGCTCAGGAACCGCTCGCGGACGCACCCGACCTCCGGCTCCCAGAACCGCGCCATCAGCACCCCGAGCGAGCGCCGGAGCAGCGGCTCGGCTGCGGGGATCCCAGCCGCAACACCGGTCGCCGCGGCGAGCACCACAAAGGCGTGACCGTAGGACGCCTTCGTCGGGTCCACGGGCGCACCGGTGGCGTCCACGGCCTGGTACCAGCCGCCGTTGCGACGATCCTCGAACAGACTGCCCAGGACGTCGATCCCGTTGGTGGCGAGCCGCAGCGCCCGCACCGAGCCGGTATGGATGGACTCGAGGCCGAAGATGTGGGTCATCCGGCCGTGGATCCAAAGCTGTAGCGGCTCGTTCGGGTCTGGCACGCCCCGGTCGTCGAGCCAGGCGAACCCGCCCGAGGCGAGCAGCGATCCCTCGGCGAAGCGCAGCAGCCGTGCCCGTTCTGCGGCCCGCCAGGCTCGGTCTCCGGGGACGACGAGGTGCTCGGTCACGATGCTTTCCCGTTCGCTGTGGCTGCACGAGCAAGGCGCGGGCTCGAGCGTAGCGGCGGCCCTGCGGACTCCGCCAGACGCGTTCGAACCAGACGGCGAGGATCAGCACCGCGCCGACCGCCACCATGTACCAGCACCACTGCACGCCGATGATGACCAATGATG
>JBBIIL010000029.1:20105-37017 GCA_037446495.1 Chloroflexota bacterium
TGACATGTGACGCAGGCCGACCAAGCCCTCCACGTGGACGCCCCGGGCTCGCGCGACCTCGCGCCCCGGCGGCAGCAGCGCCTGCTGTCCATCGTGTCGTCCCGGCGCGGGGTGCGGCTCGAGGACCTGAGCGCCGCGCTCGGGGTGTCCCAGGCGACGGTCCGGCGGGACATCAGCGAGCTCGCGGCGCAGGGCCTGCTGCGGCGGGTCCACGGTGGCGCGGTCGCCGTTGACCCGTCTGGCGCCGAGCCGCACTTCGACGCGAAGGCTGGCGTGGCCGCCGACGAGAAGGAGCGGATCGCCGCGCGCGCCGTCGATCTCATCGCTCCGGACGACACCCTGTACCTCGACAGCGGGAGCACGGTGCTCGCAGTCGCGCGCCTGCTCCACGGCTGGGACCGGCTGACGGTGGTCACCAACAGCCTGCCCGTTGCTGTGGAGCTCGGCGGCCAGGGCCCGAGGCTGATCGTCGTGGGTGGCGAGTTCCGCCCGACGAGCCAGGCGTTCGTGGGCCCCTTGACGCGGCACCTGCTGGGCGACATCCACGTCAACCGGGCGCTGATCGGCACCTACGCCCTGTCCCTCGAGGACGGCCTGTCCACGACGGACGCCGCCGAGGCGTTCACCAAGGGCCTCGCGCTCGAGCGGGCCACCCAGGTGATCGTCCTCGCAGACAGCCGCAAGCTGGGCACCAGCTCGTTCGCCCGCGCGGGGCGCCTGGACGACGTGGACATCCTCGTCACCGACGACCGCGCCGACCGCGGCGTCGTCCACAGCCTCGAGAAGCGGGGCATCACGGTGATCACGGTTTGACCCCCAGATCGACTGCGCGCGACGCGCACCCACGGAGACCCCAGTGACGCTCGAAGTCCGACCCGACCCGTCCATCGCGTTCCACAGCGACGCCCGCCCCGACTTCGCGCCGTTCACGGAGGACCTGGGGTCCATTCGCGGATTCGCCTACGCGGGCGACCTCGCGTCGGAGCTCGCCGCCGGGCGGCTGGACCGGCGCTCGGCGATGGACCTGCTCGACGACATGCTCGCCATCCGCGAGATGGAGGAGATGATCGTCCGCCTGCGGGGCGGCGGCGGCTACGAGCCCCTGCCCGCCTACGACTACCGCGGCCCCACGCACGTCTCGATCGGCCAGGAGGCCGCGGCGGTGGGCGCGTCGTCCGCGCTGCGGATCTCCGACAACGTCACGTCGAGCCACCGCGGCCACGGCGACGCCATCGCGAAGGGCTTCTCCGCCCTGCGCCAGATGACGCTCGAGCAGCTCCGGGAGCGGCTCGGCCGGGCCGACGGCACGCGCGAGGAGCTCCTCGCCGCCGCCCTCGAGGACCACGTCTACCACGTGGTCGCCGAGCTGTTCGGCAAGGACGAGGGCTACTCCCGCGGGCGCGGCGGCGGCATGCACATCGGCGACTTCGCGACGGGCAACCTGGGCGCGAACGCCATCGTGGGCGGCTCGGTGCCCATCGCGACGGGCGCGGCCATGGCCCGCCGGTACCAGGCGGGCGACGGCGTCGTGTGCTGCTTCGCCGGCGACGGCGCGTACGCCAACGGCGTCGTGCTCGAGGCGCTCAACTGGGCGGCCCAGAGCCAGTGGACCAACCACTACGCCGGCGAGCGGCCGTTCGGCCTGCCGGTCATCTTCTTCATCCAGAACAACCACTACGGCATGACGCACCGGACCGACGACGAGGTCACCGGCGTCGCGCACCTCGCCCGGCGCGCGGCGGGCTTCAGCGACACGAACATGCACGCCGAGGTCGTCAACGGCATGGACGTGCTGGCCGTGCGCGACGCGGTGACGCGGGCCGCCGAGCTCTGCCGGCGCGGCGAGGGCCCCGTGCTCATCGAGGCCTCCACGTACCGCTACTACGGCCACTCGCTGTCGGACCCGCGCAACGAGTACCGGACCCGCGATGAGGAGGCGGCCTGGCGCGCCGTGGACCCGATCGAGACGCTGAAGGCCCAGCTGGTGGGCACCGGTGCCGCGACGGCGGACGAGGTGGCCGCCCTGGTCGCCGCCGCGGCCGGGCGCAACGCACGCGCCGCCCAGCGCGCTGCGGCCGCCACGGACCCGGCACCCGAGACGCTGCTCGACCTGCTCTACACCGACGGCACGTCCGAGGTCGTCCCGGCCGAGGCAGCCCAGGTGGTCCTCGCCGCCGAGCCGCCCCAGGCCAAGCGCGATGCCGACGGCCGGATCCTCTACCGCGACGCGCTCCGCGAGGCGCTGGTCGAGGAGATGCTGCGCGACAACCGCGTGATCTTCTACGGCGAGGACGTGGCCGACTACGGCGGCGCGTTCAAGCTGACCAAGGGCCTGATGGAGGCCTTCGGCCGCCGCCGCGTGTTCAACACGCCCATCTCCGAGGCGTGCATCTGCGGGACGGCGGTCGGCGCCGGCATCGTCGGGCTGCGGCCGGTGGTCGAGCTCATGTACATGGACTTCGCGCTCATGAGCTCCGACCAGATCGCGAACCAGGCCGCGAAGTGGCACTACATGTCCGGCGGCCAGGTCGAGGTGCCGGTCGTGTACCGCTGCTCTGTGGGCGCGGGCAAGGGCTACGGCGGCCAGCACAGCCAGAGCCTCGAGAGCCTGTTCACGCACATCCCCGGGCTGTGGGTGGTCTACCCGGCCACGGCCGAGGACGCGAAGGGCCTGCTCAAGAGCGCGATCCGGACGAACAACCCGGTCGTGTTCGTCGAGAGCCAGGGGCTCTACTCCACCAGGGGCGTGGTGCCCGAGGCCGAGTACACCACGCCGATCGGGGTGGCGCGCATCGCCCGCGCGGGCACGGACGCCACGATCGTCGCGTGGGGGCCGGCGGTGCCGGACGCATTGGCCGCGGCGGACGTGCTGGCGGCCGAGCACGGCCTGGCGGCCGAGGTCATCGACCTGCGGAGCCTGGTGCCGCTGGACATGGAGACGATCCTCGCGTCGGTGCGCAAGACCGGTCGCGCGGTGGTCGCCGCGCAGGCCGTGCTGACCGGCAGCTTCGTCAACGAGGTCGTGGCGCGGATCCAGGCCGAGGCGTTCGACGACCTCGACGGGCCGGTGGGCCGAGTCGGCGCCGCCCCGGGCATCAGCCCCCAGGCGGAGAGCCTCGAGAAGGCATTCCTGCCGACGCCGGCCGACATCGTCGCCGCCGTCAGCGCCATCGTCCGCTAGGCCGCCGAGCGACAAGGAGGCCCACCGATGGCCCGCCCGATCCTGATGCCGAAGCCCGGCCAGATGACCCAGGAGTGCACCCTCATCCTGTGGCGCAAGGCCGTTGGCGATCCCGTCCACCGCGGCGACGTGCTGTTCGAGATCGAGACCGACAAGAGCACGATGGAGGTCGAGACCTTCGAGGAGGGCGTGCTGCTCGCGCAGGTCGCCGCCGAGGGCGACACCGTCCCCGTCAACGCCGTCTGCGGCTGGATCGGGCAGGCCGGCGAGGCGGTCCCCGAGGCGCCCGCCGCACCGAGGCCGACGCCCGCCGCCACTCCCGCCGCGCCCGTGTCCACCCCGTCTTCAGCGCCGGCAGCCTCGCCCACGCCCGCGGTGCCCGACGCCGCGCCGGCGCCTGTGCCTGCTCCGGCGGCCGCCCCGGCGCCGACCGCGTCGTCCGGGGACGCCAGGGTGAGCCCCCGGGCCCGTCGTCTGGCGACGTCGGCCGGTGTCGACGCGTCGGTCCTCCGCGGCACCGGCCCCGACGGCCGGGTGGTCGAGCGCGACGTCCGGGCGGCCATCGCCTCGGCCGCCGCCCCATCCGCCCCGTCCCCCGCCTCGAGCGTTGCCGGCGAGGGCGAGCCGCGGAGGATGTCGCAGATGCGCCGCGTCATCGCGAAGCGTCTGACCGAGTCGTGGACCACCACGCCGCACTTCACGGTCACCGTGGCCGTGGACGCGTCGAGGCTCATGGCCCTGCGCGCCGACCTCAAGGCCGCCGGCGCGAGCCCCACCGTGACCGACTTCATCCTCGCCGCCACCGCGGACACGCTTGCCGAGTTCCCCGACGTCAACGCCCGCACCGACGGCACGTCCGTGTGGCCGCGGCCGCGGGTCCATCTCGGCATGGCCGTGTCCGTCCCGTCGGGCCTCGTGGTGCCGGTGATCCGCGACGCGGACACGCTGACCGTCGCCGAGGTGCACGATCGCGCCGTCGCGCTCGCCGCTGCCGCCCGCAACGGCACCGCGTCGGTGGACGACCTGGCGGGCTCCACGTTCACGGTGTCGAACCTGGGCATGCTCGGCGTCGAGGAGTTCAGCGCCATCATCAACCCGGGCGAGGCGGCGATCCTCGCCGTGTCGGCAGCGATCCCGACACCGGTCGCGGTGGACGGCCGGGTCGAGGTCCGGCCGGTCATGAAGGTCACGCTGTCCGCCGACCATCGGATCGTGGACGGGGCGATGGGCGCCCAGTTCCTGCGCGCGCTCCAGGCGCGCCTCGAGCGGGCCGACGGCTTCCGGCTGGGGGTCCCGGCGCCCGAGCCCGCCCGCCCGCGCTTCCCGGACAGGGCCGACTGGTTCGACGTCGTGGTCCTGGGCGCCGGCACCGGCGGCTACAGCGCGGCGTTCCGGGCCGCCCAGCTGGGCCTCAAGGTGGCCCTCGTGGACGCCGACAAGATCGGCGGCACCTGCCTCCACCGCGGCTGCATCCCGACCAAGGCGATCCTCGAGTCGGCCGACCTCGCCCACCGCGTCCGCGAGCAGGCCGCCGGGCTCGGCGTGCTCGTCGAGGGCGTTCGGCTCGACTACGCCGCGACGGCCGCCAACAAGGACGCCGTCGTCAAGCGCATGTGGACGGGGCTGAAGAGCCTCGTCGGCAAGAACAAGGTCGAGTGGGTCGCGGGGCGCGGCCGGCTCGACGGCCCGTCGAGCGTGGTCGTCACCCTTGAGGACGGGTCCGCCCGCACCCTCGAGGCGAACGACGTGGTCCTCGCCACAGGCTCCCGCGTGAAGAGCCTGCCGGGCCTCGTGCCGGACGGGCGGCGCATCGTCACCTCCGACGACGTGCTGCGCTGGACCGAGCTGCCCGGGAGCCTCATCGTCATCGGTGCCGGCGCGGTGGGGTGCGAGTTCGCCTCGGCATTCCACGACCTGGGCGTGAAGGTCACGCTGCTGGAGTACCTGCCGGCGGTCGTCCCGCTCGAGGACGCCGAGGTCAGCCGGGAGCTCCAGCGGAGCTTCGAGCGCCGCGGGATCACCGTGGTCACGAGCGCCAGGTTCGACGCGGCGTCTGTGGTCGTCGGCGAGAACGGCGTCCGCATCACCGTCGGCCCCGACGGCGGCGATCGCGCCGAGCTTGCCGCCGACTGCATCCTCGTCGCCACCGGCCGCGCGCCGAACACGGAGGGCCTGGGCCTCGAGACGACGAGGGTGGTCGTGGACCGGGGCTACGTCAGCGTGGACGGCCTCATGCACACCGCCGAGCCCCACGTCTGGGCGATCGGCGACCTCGTTGGGGGCCTCCTGCTCGCGCACACGGCCGCCCACGAGGGGCTCATCGCGGCGCACGGCATCGCGGGCGAGCGCGACGTCCACCCCATGGACTACGCCAACCAGCCACGCGCCACCTACACCCGCCCCGAGATCGCCTCGGTGGGCCTCACCGAGGCGCAGTGCGCCGAGCGCGGCCTCCCGGTGACGGTCGGCAGGGTCCCGTTCCAGGCGATCGCCAAGGCGCTGATCCACGGCTCCCGCGAGGGCTTCGCCAAGGTGATCGCCCAGGCCGAGACTGGCGCCGTCCTGGGCGTCCACGTGATCGGCCCGCACGCCACCGAGCTCATCGCTGAGGCGTCACTCGCAGCGGTCCTGGGCGCCACGGTGGACCAGCTGGGCGGGGCGACGCATCCGCACCCCACCCTGTCCGAGGTCCTCGGCGAGGCGGCGATGGCCGTCCGGGGGCGCTCGATCAACTTCTGACCGGGCGGCCAGGTGGCGCAGCATGTCGAGTGCCCGAGGCGCCGTCGCCGACGGGGCCGCCCTCACCTCTTGATGTAGGTCACCATCGTCGAGGGGATCATGCCGGCGCGCCTCGCCAGCTCCGCGACTTCCGGGGGCATTGCGGCCTGCGCCGCGCGGAAGGCGTCCATGTCGGGGACGTCCCAGGTGCTGGCGACTTGGTTGCTTCCGTCCGACGCCACGTAGCTGGACCCGTCCGAGGCGATCGCCGACATCGCGGGGACCATCTCCGCCTTGAACTTCAACCACTCCTCGACATCGTTGACCGCCGCGGTGACGATGATCTGGGGCACGCCGGACCTCCTTCGAGGACGCCTGAGGGGCCTTGGCTGGGACGCCGACCGCTCCGGGGCGGAGAGTATGCGCTGGCCCCTGCGAGGTTGCTCGATGCCTCCGCGCTGTGCGTCGGCGGCAGAGGCAGCAGCCCGTGAGCCCAGGTCAGGCGAGGAGGATCCAGGCGCGCTGGGCGGCCAGCGCGACGAGGGCGATGGCGAAGATGCGCGAGAGGGTGGCCGACTTGACCTTGCCGGCGGTGAACCGGGCGCCCAGCCAAGCGCCGACCATGGCCGCGATGGAGGTGACGATCACCGTCGGCCAGTCGAAGGTCGCCGTCCCGAGATGGGACAGGAAGGCCGAGAAGGACGGCACGGTGACCGCGACCGAATTGGTGGCGGCGGCAAGCCTGGCGCTGTAGCCCACGAGCGCCAGCGTCGGCATCAGGAGGAAGCCCGGGCCGACCCCGAGGAAGCCCGCGAACACGCTGATCGGCGCCGCGGCAACGGCCGCCTTGGTCCGGCTCGCGTCGGTGATCTCGGCCACGTTCTCCGTGGACGCCCGCCTGGGCAGCAGCATCCGGACGGCGAGGAACACGAGCACGCCGACGTAGAGCCACCACACCACGGAGGTCGAGGCGAACTGGAGGAGCCAGACGCCGATCGGAGCACCGATCGTCGTGATGACCACCAGGATCAGCGCGCCGCGCTTGTCGACCATGCCGGCCCGCCAGAAGGCGATCGCGCCCGTGATCGCGGTCAGCCCGTTGAGCAGGAGCGCCCACGGCTGGATGACGTTGATCAGGTTGTGGCCGAAGAGCCCCAAAACGGGGATCGCGATGAATGCCACCCCCAGGCCCAACATGCCGGACAGGAATGACAGGCCGAAGAGCAGGGGTGTGAGGACGAGCAACATCTCAGCAGCCAATGTGTCAGCAACTGATGAGATGTCCAAGGGGCCATCCGTCACGAAGGGGGCACGCAACGGCCCGCTTCCCCGCTGGAAGCGAGTGCCGAAGATCGGGCCGACTCCGGGCTCAGGCGTCGCCAGCCCGGCGAAGGCGCTCGAGCTCGCGCCGGCGGCGCTTGTCGGGCCGGCCCTCCCCGCGAACGGGCATGACCTCCGGTCCGGCCACGGGCACGACCGGCGCGCTGTGGTCCGAGTAGCAGGCCGCGGCTGCGGGGGCCCCGACACGTGACTCGATGGGCCGCACGACCTCGACCACGCGTTCGCGATCCGCGATGCGGGCCTCCACCCGGTCTCCCGCGCGGACCCTCGTCGACGGCTTCGCCGGCGATCCGTTCACGAGGACGTGGCCGCCCTCGCACAGCCGCGTCGCGAGCGGGCGGGTCTTCACGAGGCGCACCGCGCACAGCCAGCGGTCGACGCGGGTCTCGTCGGGAGCGCCGGTGTCGGTCACGCGCTCTAGGATCGCACGGGGAGCGCACCTGCCCCATCGCCGACGCGGCCGCCCCTACCTCTTGATGTCGGTCACCATCGTCGAGGGGATCATGCCGGCGCGCCTCGCCAGCTCCGCGACTTCCGGGGGGCAATGCGGCCTGCGCCGCGCGGAGACGCCTGATGGGCCTTGGCTGGGACGCCGACCGCCCCGGCGCGGAGAGTGTGCGCTGGCCTCTGCGAGGTTGCTCAGAGGTGCATCCGGGCCGTTGGGCCGGTACGACGGCCGTGCGCGCGGTCCTGCCTCCCGCCCGCGGCGGTCGGTTCGGTCAGGCGGTCACGACCGCAAGGCCGAGTGCCCGGGCTGCCTGGGCCTGGCGCAGATCGAAGGTGACGAAGCTCACCCCGGGCGCTGAGACCCGCTGCGCAGCCGCGAGGTGGAGGGCGTCGAGCGTTCGCACGCCCGTCGCCTCCGCGATCAGGGCCGCGGATTCGCAGGTCGCTTCGTCGAGCTCGATGATCGACATGGAGTGCAGGTCAGCGGCGAAGGCAGCCCGGGCGCCGGCCAGATCACGGCCCGTGAGCAGGCGGGCGAGATTGCGGCGCACTTCCACGATCGTGTGTCGGGCCGTCAGGAGTGCGCTGTCGGCGCGCAGCAGCGCGTCAGCCGCAGCCGAGTCTGCCTCCTCGACGTAGCGCTTGAGGAGGGCGCTCGAATCGACGTACGCGCTCACTCGCCGCGATCCTCGGCGAGCACGTCGAGGACGCGTCTGGGCGACTTGGAGCGGTGCACCGGGCCGAGCGGCGAGCCCGTGCCGGGCACGATCCAGCCGGCGCGGATCCCGTCCTCGATCCGTGCGCGACCGGGCACGGGACCGAGCACCGCCTTCGGCCGCCCTCGGTCGGTGACCCTCAGGACCTCCCCCCGCTCCGCGCGGTCCAGGTACTCGGAGAGGCGCTGCTTCAGCTCCCGGATGCCGACATCGCTCATGTGGACACGTTACCACAGCGATGTGTCCACATCGTCCGCGGCTCTGTCCCTCGCCCACGAGCACCGCGTTGCCCCGCTTGCCGGTGATCTGTACGGGCTCGTGCGTGTCGGACACGTCGTCCATGAGCTTGGACAGCTGCTTGCGCGCCTCGGTCGCGGTGACGGTGGTCATTGCCAGGGCCTTCCTCTGCACGTACGTCGTGGCGTACGCTTGGAGCCCGGGCGCATCCAGCTGCCGTGCCGTCACGCGGGTGTTCACGCTGTCGCCGGCCGATGGTTGAGCAGGAGCCCCGGACCAGAGGAGGCGTCGATGCCCGACACCGTGATCGACACGCAGCACGGCCGTATGCCCGCCTACCTCGCCCGCCCCGAGAGCGACGGCCCGTGGCCGGGCGTGATCGTCATCCACGACGCGGGCGGTCTCGGGAAGGACACCCGCCGCCAGGCGGACTGGCTGGCCGAGGCAGGCTACCTCGCAGTCGCGCCCCACCTGTTCTACTGGGGCGGAAGGGTCCGGTGCATGGTCGCGGTGTTCCGCCAGGTCGCCGCGGGCGAGGGCCGCCTGTTCGACGAGGTCGAGGCCGCTCGAGGCTGGCTGACCGCCGATTCGGCGTGCACCGGGCGCGTCGGCGTCATGGGCTTCTGCATGGGCGGCGGGTTCGCGCTCGCGCTTGCGCCGAGGGGCGGGTGGGCGGCCGCGAGCGCCAGCTACGGCGCCTTCCCAAAGGACGCCATGGCGGCCCTCGAGGGCGCCTGCCCGATCGTCGCGAGCTACGGCGCCCGGGACCGCTCGCTCCGGGGCGCGGCCCAACGCCTCGACGCGGCCCTGGCCACCCTCGCGATCGCCCATGACGTCAAGGAGTACCCAGACGCCGGCCATGGCTTCATGAACGACCACCGCGACGAGCCGATCCCGCGCCTGTTCTCGCTCATGGCCCGGTTCACCGGCGGGGTGGACTTCAACGAGCCAGCGACGTTGGACGCCCGCGAGCGGGTCGAACGGTTCTTCGGCACGCACCTCCGCGAGGGAGGCGGCTGAGGGCCGACCGACGCCGGGACGGCGGCTGTCACACTCGACCGTCAAGCACCACCTGGCGAATGCGCGGCCCAAGGTGGGGCGACGACGGCCGCTCAGCTGGTGTGGATCCTGGCGCCGCAGCTGCTGGAACCGGACACCTCAGGTCGGAGGCCCGCGGCACAGCTGGGTGAGGGGTGGAAGACCCTGTGCCGCCGCCTGGACAGCACGACTCCAGCTGGCTCTCAGTTAACACGCTGCCGCTTGCGCGGGTCGTGGTCGCGGCCGCATTCTCGCGTGGCCGTCACCCGCCACTCGGCGGGATCTCAGGAGGGGTCATGACTCCCGACACCACCGCGGCTTCCGCGAGCGTGCGGGCCGCGAACGAGGCCGTCCGCGCCGCGCTGCCCTTCGACGACACACAGGACTTCGAGGACGCCCGCCGCGGCTTCATCGGCCGGCTCGACCCGTGCATCATCCGTGCCGCCGACGGCCGGGTGGTCTGGGACAACGAGTCGTACCGGGCGTTCCTCCAGGGCGAGGCGCCAACCACGGTCAACCCGAGCCTGTGGCGCCAGTCGATGCTCAATGCCATCGACGGCCTGTTCGAGGTGGTGCCGGGCATCTACCAGGTCCGCGGTCTGGACCTCTCGAACATCACGTTCGTCGAGGGTGACACAGGTGTGCTCGTCATCGACCCCTTGATCAGCACGGAGACCGCCGCCGCCGCGCTCGCCCTCTACCGCGAGCACCGGGGTGACCGGCCCGTCGTGGGGATCATCTACACCCACAGCCACGTCGACCACTTCGCGGGTGTCAAGGGGATCACGACGCAGGCCGACGTCGACGCGGGCCGGTGCGCGATCATCGCACCCGACGGGTTCCTCGAGCACGCGGTGTCCGAGAACATTTACGCGGGCACCGCCATGACCCGCCGCGCCACCTACATGTACGGGCCCGTGCTCGTGCGCGGCCCGGAAGGGCAGGTCGGTGCCGGGCTGGGCCAGACGACATCCATCGGCACGATCTCGCTGATCGCTCCGACCGACGTCATCGTGGCGACCGGCGAGGAGCGGGTCGTCGATGGGATCAGGATGGAGTTCCAGCTGACCCCGGGCACCGAGGCCCCAGCCGAGATGAACGTGCTGTTACCGGACCAGCGCGCCCTGTGCATGGCCGAGAACACGACGCACGTGCTTCATAACATCCTGACCATCCGCGGCGCGCTCGTCCGCGACGCACATACCTGGTCGCGCTACATCACCGAGGCGATCGACCTGTTCGGCGGCCGGGCCGATGTCGAGTTCGCCTCGCACCACTGGCCGACCTGGGGCCGCGACCGGTTCATCGCCTACCTCGAGCTCCAGCGCGACCTGTACGCCTACCTCCACGACCAAACCCTCCGGCTGCTCAACAGGGGCCTGACGGGTATCGAGATCGCCGAGGAGATCAAGCTCCCGCCGGCGCTCGAGTCCGCCTGGCACGCGCGCGGCTACTACGGCTCGGTGAGCCACAACGTCAAGGCGATCTACCAGCGCTACATGGGCTGGTACGACGGCAACCCGGCGCACCTCTGGCAGCACGTTCCCGTGGAGGCCGGCCGGCGGTACGTCGCTGCGATGGGCGGCGCGGACGCGGTCCTGGCGCATGCGCGGGCAGCCTTCGACGAGGGCGACTTCCGCTGGGTCGCGGAGCTCGTCAACCACCTCGTGTTCGCCGAGCCGGACAACGCCGCCGCCAAGGCGCTCCAGGCAGATGCGCTCGAGCAGCTCGGCTTCGGCTCCGAGAACGGCACCTGGCGTTCGGCGTACCTGTCGGGTGCGACAGAGCTTCGCCACGGCTCGTTCGGCACGCCCGTCCTGACCAGCTCAGCCGATTTCCTCGGCGCACTCACCCCGGAGCAGATCTTCGATGCCATCGCCGTCCGTGTCGACGGTCCACGCGCCTGGGACGAGCGGCTCTCGATCGGCGTCGAGCTGACCGACGCGGGCGCCTCGTACCGCCTCGAGCTGCGCAACGGCGTGCTCGTGCACCGCCCCGCGCCCGCGAAGGGCGCCGACGTGGTCCTCCGGATGCCCGGCGCGGCGCTGGTCGGCCTGCTCGCTGGGCAGATGGACGGCGTTTCCGTCGAGGGCGACCCCGCCGTCCTCGGGCGGCTGATGGCGGTGCTCGACGCACCGGACCCGGACTTCGCGATCGTCACGCCGTAGTCGGTCGGGCAGCCCGGGACCAAGGGAGGAGCAGGTGCTCAGCGAAACGCTCGCGACACTCGCGCAGGTCGCCATGCTCGTCTTCGTGGTGACCAGCATGGCGGCGATGGGGCTCTCGCTGACGCTGGATCGGGTGATCCGGCCGCTGCGCGACCTCCGCCTCGTGGCGCTGCTGCTGGCGGCGAACTTCGTCGCCGTGCCCGCGGTCGCCATCGCCGCCAGCCGGGTCCTGCCGATGGACGGCACCTCGGCCGCCGCGGTGGTCCTCATCGGGGCCTGCGCCGGCGCCCCGTTCCTGCCCAAGCTGGCCCAGCTGGCCAAGGGCGACCTCGCCCTGTCGGTCGGCGAGATGGTCCTCCTGATGGTCGCGACGGTGCTCTACGCGCCGCTCGTCGTGCCGCTCGTCATCGAGGGCGCGACGGTCCAGCCGTGGGACATCGCGAGCTCGCTGGTCGTGCTCATGCTCATCCCGCTCGGCGTCGGGCTGCTCGTCCGCGCCCGCTACGCGGAGCTGGCCGCGGGCTGGGCAGGACCGGCCGGGCAGGTCGCGAACGTCGCGCTGCTGCTCGGCCTCGGCGCGGCGCTGCTCGTCACGTGGCGCGATGTCCTGGGCTCCATCGGCTCCTGGATCTTCGTCGGGACGGCCATCGTGCTGGCCGCGGGCCTGCTCACCGGGTACCTCGCGGCGTGGGGCCGCCCCCGGGGCGACGCGGTGGTCTCCGCCCTCGCGACGGGACAGCGCAACCTGGCGGCGGCCGTCGTCATCGCGTTCTCCCTGGGCGGAGACGTCCCCGTCCTCACGCTGGTCGGCGCGCTCGTGATCCCGATTGTGCTCATCGTGCTCGCGGGAGAGATCGGCCGGCGGACGACAGATTCAGAACCCCCCGCCTGACCTCGGCCCGGCGGTGGCGTGCACGCCATCGCCCAGCCCCACGGCATGGCCCAGTCGGCCAACCACCTGACCCGAAGGAGGTCGCAGTGAAGGTAACGCCAGAGACCTACGTGCGCGCGGAGACCGATCGGCAGTTCGGCGTCGTCGCCCGGATGGCAGGCGGCGTCAACCAGCTCTTCCACTTCCGCCGCCCCCGTACCTGAACTACAGCGGCGGCCACGACCACCGGGTGTGCCACAAGGCGACCTTCGAGGTGCCGGAGAGCGACGCCTTCTGGTCCATCACCGTCTATGGCGCCGACGGCTTCATGAAGAGCGAGAACAACATCGTCAACTCCTCCGGCGTGAAGCTCAACGCCGACGGCACGTTCGACGTGTTCTTCGGGTCGGGCGGGGCCTGCGCAGGCGCGCCCAACCGGCTGGACACGACGGAAGGGTGGAACTACCTGCTGCGGATCTACCGCCCGGGTCGATCCGTGCTGGATGGCGCCTACACGATCCCGGTCGCCCACCCGGTGGGGTGAGCGCGGTGCGTTGTCGCGCCCACGGCAGCCGGAGGCGCCCGCCCGGGGGCGCATCCGGCAAGTGACTGAGCAGGGTCCCGACCCGATGTTCGGGTCGAGCCGTCTGCGGGGCCGGCTGGCATCGGTCGAATCCGCGGCGATCGCAGGCATCGTGTGCGCGATCGGTTGGTCGCTGTCCCTCCCGCAGCCGAGATGGCGCGTCGCGCCCCGGGCCGTCTCGGTGCTGGCCGCGGCGCTGGCGGTGGTCGCGGTCGTGGCGTGGGGCTGCGGCCTCCGGCCCGGGGCGCCGCCCGCCGCGACGCCGTCGGCGCCGGCCGGGGGAACTTCGGGCCCGCCCGCCGCCACGTCGCCGACCGCGTCGCCGGGCCTCCCGACGGCGAACCCGAGGCCCTCAGGGTCGATCGTCCCCTGGCTCGACCAGTCGGCCCTCACGGCCCCGTCGCCGACGCCCGTGGCCGTTCCCTCGGGGACGCCGGACTGCCTTCCCGGCGACCTCACCGCGTCCGCCGGGTGGCAGGGGGGCGGCGGGCAGATGCTCGGCTCGCTCGCCGTGACGAACATCGGCGCGCACCCGTGCGTCCTCGCGGGCAGCCCGCGACTCGTCGAGCTGCGAACCGCCACGGCGACCGTGCGGCCGATCACCTATCACGGGGAGCCCGGCGACGGCAGCAACGTCCCGGGCGCCGTCGCCGGCCCCGTGCTGCTCGAGCCGGGCGGGAAGGCAGGGGAGTACCTCGGGTGGTCGAACTGGTGCGGCACGGCCCCGGTCGTCACCTCCCTCCTCGTCACGCTCCCGTCGGGAGGGGCCCCCGTCCACGCCGGCCCGACGTCGCCCGGTCCGGGCATCGGCGGTGTGCCCCGATGCGACGTGCCGTCCGCCCCGTCGACCTTCACCGCCTACGCCTTCACCCCGGTCGCGCCGGAGCAGCCTGCGTCCTCGCCGCAGCCGGCATCGGCGGCGCTCTCCGTGCCGTCGTCGGCCGCCCCCGGGGCCGACCTCGTCTACTACGTGACGCTGACGAACCTCGGGACCCAGCCCGCCCCACTCGATCCCTGCCCCACCTACTCCGAGAACCTGGTCGCCGGCGGCGCGGCGCTCAAGCGGCCCACGGCGGCATTCGTGCTGCTGAACTGCGCGGCCATCGGGCCCTCCCTAGCGCCCGGGGCCAGCGTCACGCTCGAGATCCGGCTGCCAGTCCCCGCAGACGCAGCGCCGGGCCCGACAACCCTGCACTGGGACCTCGACCCGGGTGGGCCGCTCGGCACGAGCTCGGCCAGCCCGCAGGCGGCCCTCGCCATCGTGGGTCCGCCGGCGACGACGGAGGCGCTGCTGACCTTCAAGGGCAGCGGGGGCAAGTCCTCGGTGCCGTTCGCAGCCTCGGGCAACAGCGTCACGCTCGCGTACACGTACGACTGCTCAGGGCCTGGGGCGTCCGGCGGGTTCGACGCGACGTTGTACGACCGGAACGGCGTCGCCATAACGTTGGTGGGCGGAAGCGCGAGGTCGGGCGGGGACACGGCGCCGGAGTACATCTCGAACACCGCGCCGCCGTACCACGTCGAGGTGAACTCGAACTGCGCATGGGCGATCTCGGTGACCGGCACGCCCTGAACCGCGGCTGCTCGCAAATGGTCGGGGCGGGAGGAGTCGGGCCGAGGGTTTGCGGGTGAAGGTCCGTGTCAGGGACGGGGGCATGCTGCCCAGGATCCGACGGTCGGCTTGAGCGGACTCGGCCCCACGGAACCTGCCTCATTCAGCGGAGCGCGGATCGTCGGCCCGGGCCCCGCCCGTGGTGACCGTGTCGCCTCGGCGCAACTGGTCCATGAGGCCGGGGGTTCGCAGCGGCAGGGCAAGGAGGCGCCGACCCGGGACGTAGAGGCGCCCGCGCCGCTCCCCCCGCGCCTCGAGCCACTCGCCGGCCACCATCGCGGCGAGGATCGCGCGAGCCCTGGCGGGCGACAACTCGAGCGTCTCCGCGATGCGGCTGGTGCGGACCGGCACCACGCTGGCGCTCAGCAGGATGAGCGGCCACTCCGGCGTGACGCCGTTCCCCCCGCTCAGCTCCATCACCAGCAGGCCGACGTCGCCCGGGATGGCGGCGGCGACGCGATTGCGGATGGCAAGGCGATCGACGCACACCTCGGCGAAGTACTCCAGCCACGGGCTCGCCGAGTGCTCGTGCGGCTCGTATCGGGCCCCGTGCGTCTCCTGCAGCACGGTGAAGTAGCGCTCTCGACTCGCGCGGATCTGCGACTCGACGTTCAGGAGCTCAGGCGAGCCGATCCCGCACCGCATGAGCATGAGCGAGCCCGCGACGCGCGCCGTGCGGCCGTTGCCATTGAGCCACGGGTGGATGGACACCACGTTGATGTGCGTGAGTCCCGCGCGGATCAGCGGATGGTCGCCGGTGTCCGCGCGGAGCCAGGAGACGAGGTCACCCATGAGCGCCGGGATCCGTGGGTGCTCGGGCGGGCTGTAGATGCCGCCGACGGTCACGGGCTCGCGCCGGTACTCGCCCCGCTCATCGTCCTCGAGGCCGGCCATCACGGCGGCATTGAGGCGGCGAACGAGCTCCTGCGACCACTCGAAGTCCGGGCGCAGTGCCGCCCGGTTCGAGAGGTCCAGCGCGTCGTTGTAGTTGAGGACCTCGCGGATGTCCGGCTGCCGTGCGTCGGCTCCCACGCCCGCCAGGACCTCGTCCACCCGGGCGAGGGTGAGTGGATTGCCCTCGATCGCCGTGCTGCCGGCCACCGTCGCACTGCGAGCAGCCGGCCACAGGGCGATGCTGGTCCATCGCTGCTGCGAGAGCGGGCCCTCGTCGACGACGTGCCGGTCCCACTGCTCCAGGAGGTGCCCAAGGCGCGGCGTCAGCCCGTAGGCGAGATGAAGGTCGTACATTGTCGCTTGCTCCACGAGCGATACGGGTGCCTCAGTATACAATCATTGTCGCTCGTATCGCAAGCGACACCTCGGCCCATCCGACGCCGGGTTCAGAAACCCCGATTCGGGCTTCGTCCGCCCGTGGGGGTCGAAACCCGGATCGATCACGGTCGCGCGGGATCGCCCGACTGGCTGCGGCGAGCAGGACCCGGTCGACGGCCCGGAGCGTGGGCGGGCCTGACCTCCGCTGGAGCACCCGGAGCTGGTGGCGCAGGATGAGGATCTCGAGGTCCTTGGCGCCGCCGTCATGGCCAGCCTTGTTGGTGCCGATGATGCTGACCACGAGGGTGCGGATGAGCAGGGAGAGGAGAGACCATCGGCCGATCATGCCAATGGATCCGAGCGTGAATTGGGGTTTCTGGCCCCCCACAGCTCCGAGCGGTCAATCAAGCCCAGCGGCCGAACCTGGTCCGAGGCCTTCGGCTCGAAGCCGCTCCTGTGTTCGATTAGTCGATCTGGTCGGGGCGGGAGGGGTTGCCCCGCCACCACCGACCTTCCCGTCACGATGCGGCTCGCCGAGCCGCCGGAGCCCTGCGAGTGGCTCCGCAGCGCATGACGACCGCGCGGGTCGATAATCGCGGGGTCGACAGTCTGGGGGCCGCGATCTCGAGCACCGCGCCGAGCGCGGGATCGGCTGACCGGCCGCCGCGCGACGCGGCGACCGGGAGCCGTCAACAGGTCGGGACAATCCACTGGGAGGGCGGGTCTTG
>JBBIIL010000030.1:0-36330 GCA_037446495.1 Chloroflexota bacterium
GCCACGGGATGTCGCGGGTCACCTTCAGCCACTTCGCGTGCTGGTTGAACATCGAGTCGATGATGTGGATGAACGCCTCGTAGCAGTTGAACACGCCGTGGCGGCCGGTGAGCAGGTAGCCCTCGAGCCAGCCCTGGCACTGGTGCTCGGAGAGGACCTCCATGACCCTGCCGTCGGGCGCGAGATGGTCGTCCGTCGGGAGTGTCTCGGCCATCCACGTGCGGTCGGTGACCTCGAGCACGGCGCCCAGGCGGTTCGACGCGGTCTCATCGGGCCCGAAGACGCGGAAGTTCTCCATGTTCGCCGCCATCACGTCGCGCATGAATGTGCCCAGGACGCGCGTCGCCTCGGACGTGCTCGCGCCGGGTGCCGGGACCTCGACCGCGTAGGCGCGGAAGTCGGGCAGGACGAGGTCGCGCAGCAGCTCGCCGCCGTTGGCGATGGGGTTCGCGCTCATCCGCCGGTACGCCTTGGGCGCGAGCGCTGCGATCTCCGGCAGCAGCGTCCCGCTCTCGTCGAACAGCTCGTCGGGCTTGTACGAGCGCATCCACGCCTCGAGCCAGGCGCGGTGCTGGTCGTTGGTGCGAACCTCGCCGAACGGCACCTGGTGGGAGCGCCAGCTTCCCTCGACCGGCTTGCCGTCGAGCTCCTTCGGGCCCGTCCAGCCCTTGGGCGTGCGGAGCACGATCATCGGCCAGCGCGGGCGCTCTGTGACGCCGTCCTCGCGGGCAGCCTTCTGGATGCGGGTGATCTCCGCGACCACCGTGTCCATGGTGGCGGCCAGCAGCTGGTGAACCTCGGCCGGGTCGTCGCCCTCCACGAAGTACGGCGTGTGGCCATAGCCCTCCATCAGGGCGGCGAGCTCCTCGCGCGGGATGCGGGCGAGGATCGTGGGGTTGGCGATCTTGTAGCCGTTGAGGTGGAGGATCGGCAGGACCGCCCCGTCGCGTGCGGGGTCGAGGAGCTTGTTCGAGTGCCAGCTCGTGGCGAGGGGCCCCGTCTCGGCCTCGCCGTCGCCCACCACAGCGCAGACCAGCAGGTCCGGGTTGTCGAACGCGGCGCCATAGGCGTGCGAGAGCGCGTAGCCCAGCTCGCCGCCCTCGTGGATGGAGCCCGGCGTCTCGGGCGCCACGTGGCTGGGGATGCCGCCCGGGAACGAGAACTGGCGGAACAGCTTCCGCAGGCCCTCCTCGTCGCTCGTGATCGACGGGTAGACCTCCGAGTAGGTCCCCTCGAGGTACGCGTTGGCGACGATGCCCGGCCCGCCATGGCCGGGGCCGATGACATAGATGGCGTTGAGGTCCCAGGCCCGGATCACCCGGTTCATGTGGACGTAGATCAGGTTCAGGCCCGGCGTGGTGCCCCAGTGGCCCAGCAGCCTCGGCTTCACCTGGTCGGCGAGCAGCGGGCCGCGCAGCAACGGGTTGTCCAGCAGGTAGATCTGCCCGACAGAGAGGTAGTTCGCGGCACGCCACCAGGCGTCGATGAGCCGCAGCTCGTCAGCGGAAAGTGGGTTGGACGTGATGGCGTCTGCCATGGTTGGGTCCCTTCCATCGTCGCTCTTCTGCGCGCCTAGCGTACGCGCGCCTGATTACCGGGGCGATTCCGGATGCCCATTGACGCTGCTCCTGCATGGCGGGGTGCTCACCGGTCGGGGCGTCGCGGCGTGCGGCGCCGCGGCGTGCGGCGCCGCGGCGTGCGTCGGCGCCGCACGCTGGGTCGACCTCCCGGCGTGTGTCGAGCCAGCCGCAGCTCCGGCAGTTTCCGAACCTAGCGAACTGATCGGTGCGGATGGCCCCGACCGACGCCGCACGTCCGCTGCCTGACCCAATTCGCACAGCTCAATCTGATGGTCGACCGCCTCTCGCACACGCGCCCGGAGCCCGGTCTCGGCCAAACACCTCTCGAGCGACACCGCCGCGATCCGGCGTTGCCGCCCGCAGCCCTGCCCGTTCGCTCTATCCGAAAAGGGCCCCGACGGAGGCGGATCCCAACCGAAAGGGGGCGCGCCGCGGCAGCCCGCCAGGCCGGGACACCAACCCGGGCGTCCGTTGCTCCCGCTCAGCGGCTTGGCCCGCCCGGGGTGAACAAGCCGAGCCGCCGTCGTCCCGAGCCCGCAATCGTCTCCCTTCGAGATCCCGCGGCGCGAGGCCAGACGGTCGCTCCGGCCGGGGCAGGGCGGACCACTTGGCCGGTCGCGCAGGGGCCTGATCGCCCGAAAGCAGGGGTCGGAGGGTGCGAGACGCGCGTGGCTTGCATTGGTACGGTCATGAGGTCCGGGCCGTGGAAGCGGCCGGTCAGCGCGTCCCCCTCGGCGCAGCCGAGTCTGTCAACGCCGCCCGATCGCGGCCAGTTCCGGTAGGTGCCCATGCACTGCATCGTCCTCGTCAAGCAGGTTCCGGATGTGAGCAACATCCCGGAGGACGCCTGGGACCGTGAGAAGGGCACGCTTCGCCGCGGCCTCCTCGACAGCGTCCTGAACCCGCTCGACCTCCACGCGCTGACATTCGCCCGGCGGATCACCGCGGGCGACCCGGACGCGAAGACCATCTACCTCACGATGGGCCCGCCCCAGGCGCGCGAGGTGCTGGTGGACTGCCTCTCCCGGGCGCCCGGCGACGCGGTCCTGCTGACCGACCGGGCGATGGGCGGCGCTGACACCGTCGCCACCGCGTACTCGCTGGCGATGGCCATCCGGCGGATCGAGACCGAGCTGCTCGGCGGCGACCGCAACTACGTGATCGTGTCCGGGATGCAGTCCGTGGACGGCGACACCGCGCAGGTGCCGCCGCAGCTGGCCGAGGACCTGGGCATCGACCAGGTGGCCTACGCGCAGGACGTCCACACGGATCCGGAGCTCAAGTTCCGCCGGATCGGCGCGGCCGGCACCGAGGATGTGGTCCCCAAGCGGTTCCCGGTGCTGGTCACCGTCACCGCCTGCACGGACACGCTCTACGCCGGCTTCGCGGCCGCCCGGGCCGCCCACAGCGCCACGATCCACACCTGGAGCGCGGCCGACGTGGGGGCCACCGCCGACAAGGTCGGCATCAAGGGCTCGCGGACCACGGTGTACCGGATCTTCTCCCCGTCCGAGGACCGGGCGAAGCAGTGCGTGATGGTGACCGATGCGGCCGACCTGGTGAAGAAGGTCCAGGCGAAGTACCGCCTCGCGACCGGCGGACCCGCCGCGCACGAGGAGGGCGCATACCATCTCGACGGCAAGGAGCCCACCCACAGGGGCGAGCTCTGGATCCTCGCCGAGCGCGAGGGCGACGCCCTTAAGTCCGTGAGCCTCGAGCTCCTCGGCAAGACCCGTGAGCTGGCCGCGTTCCTGGGCGAGAAGGTGGGCGTGGTCCTGCCGTGCGATGCCGCCGGCGACCTGCCTGCCGAGCTGATCGCGCACGGCGCGGACGTGGTCTACGTCATCGAGCACCCGATGCTCGCGGCCTTCTCGCCGATCCCCTACAAGACGGCCGTCGCCGCGTTGGTCAACGAGCGCCACCCGCAGGTCATGCTGTTCGGCGCCACGCCGATGGGCCGCGAGCTGGCCCCGCGCATCGCCTACGCCTGCGACTCCGGGCTGACCGCGGACTGCACCAAGCTCGAGATCGGCGACCACACCAAGGGCGGCCACGCCCTCGTGGGGATCCTCAAGCAGACCCGTCCCGCGCTCGGCGGCAACATCATGGCCACGATCATGACCAAGGACTCGCCCACCCAGATGGCGACGGTCCGGCCGGGTGTGTTCAAGATCCCGCCGCGCGAGGCGGCGCACTCGGGGGACGTGGTTCGCATCACGCCGGACCTGGGCACCGAGCCCATCGGCGCCGAGGTGACCCCGGTCGAGTCGTTCGTGTCCAAGGTGAACATCCGCGACGCCAAGATCATCGTCTCGGGCGGTCACGGCATCCGCACCCGGGCTGACTTCGACCGGCTGCTCCAGCCGCTCGCGGACAGCCTCGGCGACCTGCTCGGCGACGGCGCCAAGGTGGCCGCCAGCCGGCACGCCGTCGAGGACGGCTTCCGCACCCATGACTACCAGGTGGGCCAGACCGGCCAGACCGTGGCGCCCAAGCTGTACGTGGCGATCGGCATCTCCGGCGCCGTGCAGCACGTGTCCGGGATGCAGATGTCGGACACGGTGATCGCGATCAACAAGGATCCCCGGGCGCGGATCTTCAACTACGCGGACTTCGGCTTCGTCGGCGATCTCGAGGCGGTCGTCCCGCAGTTGACGCGCGCGGCGCAGGAGGCCAGGTAGATGGACGGCATCGACATCCTGATCGTCGGCGCCGGCCCGGCCGGCCTCGGGGCCGCCATCCGCGCCATGCAGGCGGCCAAGGAGGCGGGGCGCGACGTCAGCGTCGCGGTCATCGACAAGGCGCCGGCGCCCGGCAACCACGTGCTCTCGGGCGCTGCGTTCGAGCCGGCCGTGCTGGACGACCTGCTGCCCGCCTGGCGCGAGGTCCGCCACTCGTTCACCGACACGATGGTGCCGGTCGAGCGCGAGGACCTGATGTTCCTCCGCTCCAAGAGCGCCAACCGGATCCCGGAGGCCGTGGTCCCCCCGCGGATGCACCACACCGGCGACGTCATCATCTCGGCCACGCGCATGACGCATTTCCTGGCGGAGCAGGCCGTCAAGCTGGGCGTCGAGGTCTACCACGGGTACACCGCACGCACCCTGATCGTGGAGGACGGGACCATCCGGGGCGTGCGCCTCGTTGAGCTGGGCCTCCGAGCCGACGGCTCGCCCAAGGGCAACCACGTCCCGGCCGAGGAGATCCGCGCCGCGGTGACGATCCTCGCCGACGGCACGCACGGCGTGCTCAGCGGGCAGTTCGCCGAGCAGTTCGGCGGTGGCGCCAGCCCGCAGGTCCTGTCGCTCGGAATGAAGGCGATCGTCCAGTTCCCCGAGACGAGCCCGTTCGGCAACAACCGCGTGATGCACACGCTGGGCTACCCGATGCCGCCCTCGGTGTTCGGCGGCGGCTTCCTCTACTCGCTGGGCGAGAAGACCGTGGCCGTTGGCCTGATCCTGGGGCTCGACTGGAAGTACGGCGACCTCAACCCGCAGCGCGAGTTCGAGACCTTCCGCGCCCACCCCCACATCAGCCGGCTCCTGAAGGGCGGCATCACGGTTGCGACGGGCGCCAAGACCATCCCCGAGGGCGGCATCGCGTCGATCGGCACGCTGTCCGCGCCCGGCGGGATGATCGTCGGCGACGGCGCCGGCTTCGTGAACATGGAGAAGATCAAGGGCCTCCACTACGCCATCCGGTCGGGCATGTGCGCGGCCGAGACGGCGATCGCGGCCCTGGGCGAGAACGGCGCCGTCGGCCCGCTCGACGCCTACCGCGGGAAGCTCGAGGCGGCCGGCGTGCTCGCCGACATGCGCCACGCGCGAAACTACCGCCAGGTCTTCGCGAAGGGCGGGCTGTTCGTGGGCACGCCCCTCTCGCTGGTGTCCTCACTGATCCCCAAGCAGCTCGGCCACCACGGCGACGGGGCCAGGACCAAGAAGGGCGCCCGGCTCAACCGCCCGGACCCGGGTCGCATGGACGGCGCAACGTTCGTGGCCCTCACCGGCACGATCCACCGCGAGGACGAGCCCTCGCACATCACGATCACGGACCCGTCGCAGTGCGTCGCCTGCGAGGCGGACTACGCGAACGCCTGCACGCACTTCTGCCCGGGCCAGGTGTACCGCTGGGACGGCGACAAGATCGTCCTGTCGCCATCGAACTGCCTGCACTGCATGACCTGCACGGTCAAGTGCCCCACCCTGAACATCGACTGGGTGCCGCCGGAGGGCGGCGAGGGTCCGCACTACAAGCAGCTCTGACCAGCGGTGGCGGCGCCCCCCCCGACGTCGGCCAGAGCTCAGGGCGGTTCGACCCGTTCAGGCCCGGGGCGTACGCTCTGGTGACCCGCGGCCGCGTCCGGGCCGCCCCGACCGAGGTGCCTCAATGCGCGTGTCCCGCCTTGTCATCGCCGCTGTGCTCGGTCTGGTCGGCCTCGTCTGGCTCGGCCAGGGCCTGGGCTACATCCCCGGCAGCTTCATGACCGGCAGCCAGTTCTGGGCCACTGTGGGCACGGTGCTGCTCGTCGCGGCTGCGGCGGTCGTGATCCTCGAAGCGCGGCGGCGCCCGAAGCCCTAGGTCGGCTCCGCAAATGACAGCGCACCTGTCGGGGCCGCGACAGATCAGGGTGGTGGAGATGGGGGAGAGTCGAACTCCCCGTCCAGAGCCCTTCGCCTGGAACCACTACGAGCGTGTCCGATGGTTTTCGTCAGCCATCGGGTCGCCCATCGGCAGGCTACCCGTCGGCCCATCGGCGTGTCCCTAGATCGGGCTTTGTCCCGGCGTACGTCGCCTCTGCCGGTTCGCACCTTCGCTGAGTGACGCTTCCACGGCCCGCGAAGGGGAGGCCGCTTCCACGCTCACCTTACGGCCTAGGCCGCGAGGGCGAGAGCAGGCTGCTTGTTGGCAGTTACTTCGTTTGCCGCCGGTTTAACGAGGCCTGACGGCACCTCGGCTCGCGTCTCCAGACAGCCAGACCCTGTCGAGACCACGCATCCCCACAGGACCGAACCGGCTGTTCGGGGCGCGAATCCTACACCCTGTCGGACTCCGATGACGAACAGCCGGTTGACAGCCACCGCGCCTCACCGCACGCTCGGCGCATGACCACCCGACGTGTGTCCTGGCGGCGGACCGACGAGGTCCGCACCGACGAGCACTGCACGATCGCGGTCCGCGACGCGGGTCTGTCGCTGCTGGGCACCGTGCTCGGGGCCGACGGCGGCCTCCCCGTTCGCATCGAGTACCGGGTCCTCGCCGACGGGGCCGGCGTGACGACTGCCGTCCACATCCGCGACTACCGTGGCTTCACCCAGCGCCAGCTCTCGCTCACGCGCGACGCGAAGGGCAACTGGACCGTGAACGGTGCCCCGGACCGGTCGCTCAAGGGCTGTATGGATGTGGACCTGGGCTGCACCCCGTCCACCAGCACGCTCCCGATCCGTCGGCTCAGGCTGGGCGTCGGCGGGTCCAAGACGATTCAGGCGGTGCTGGTCCGCTTCCCGGATCTCACCGCGGAGAAGGCCGCCCAGACGTATTCGCGTCCGGACGAGTTCACCTACCACTACGCCAGCGGCACGTTCGAGGCCGAGATGGTGGTGGACGACGATGGCGTGGTGGCGCAGTACGGGCCGTGGGAGCGCACGGGTGCGGCCTCCGGATTGGACGAATCCGCGCCACTCGACGGGCGCTAGCGGGGGACCTCGCGCACCGCCGCGGGCCGTCGGCGCCCGCTACCATCGGCTGATGCGGCTGATCCCCTGGGAAGAAGAGCGGCTCCAGATCTTCGCGGCGGCAGAGCTGGCGCGCCGTCGCCGCGCGGCCGGGCTGCTGCTCAACCACCCCGAGGCCGTGGCGGTCATCTGCGACGCGCTGCTCGAGGCGGCCCGGGCCGGGCGGGGGTATGCGGACGTGGAGGCGGCGGGGCGTGCGGCCCTCGCGCCGGACCAGGTGCTGCCTGGCGTTCGCGAGCTCCTCGACGAGGTGCGCCTGGAGGTGCTCCTCGGCGACGGCACCCGGGTCATCGCCCTCGTGGACCCGCTGGACCGCGGGCAGCCGGCGGACCCATTCGGCCCGGGCGCCCTCGTCATCGGGGATCAGGCCGACGTGGCCGTGAACGTCGGCCGTGAGACGATCGAGCTGGAGGTGACCAGCACGTCCCTGCGGCGCATCCGCGTCTCGAGCCACTTCCCCTTCGACCGGCTCAACCGGCGTCTCGCCTTCGACCGCGAGGCGGCCCGCGGCTTCCGCCTGGACATCGCGTCCGGCGCGTACGTGGGCTGGGAGCCCGGCGAGACCAGGACCGTGCGGCTGGTCCGCACGGCCGGGCGATCGGGCGCGAAGCCGGCCGACGTCGAAGGCGGCGGACGGTGAATCGGATCTCCGCCGAGGAGTACCGCCACCGCTATGGCGCCACCACCGGCGACCGCGTCCGCCTCGGCGACACCGACCTCTGGGTCCGCGTGGGGGACGACCGCAGCTCGCGCGGCGACGAGCCCATCTGGGGCTACGCCAAGAACCTGCGGAGCGGGATCGAGCAGGACGACACCGCGACGGGCCCGTCAGAGCTCGACATCCTGATCGCTGGCGCGCTGGTCATCGACCCGGTCCTGGGCGTCGTCAAGGCCGACATCGGCATCAAGGACGGCCGCATCGTCGGCGTCGGCCGAGCAGGCAGCCCCGAGATCAGCGACGGCATCGACCTCGTGGTCGGGCCGCACACGAAGCCCTACATGGCGTACGGGCTGATCGCCACGCCGGGGGCCGTGGACACGCACGTCCACACCATCGACCCTGAGCTGCTGGCGCCGGCGCTGTCCGGCGGCGTCACGACTTTCATCACCGCCGGCTTCGAGGAGCCGCCGTACGCCATGGAGCGCGTCCTGGCCGGGCTCGAGGGGTGGCCCGTCAACGTCGGCATGCAGGCCGGCGCGCGGGCGATGGAGGATGGCCACCTCGACGCGCTGCTGGCGGCGGGCGCGACCGGCTTCAAGATCCACGAGGACAACGGTGCCTACCCCGACCTGATCGACTATGTGCTGCGCTATGCCGACGCACACGACGTGACGGTGAGCCTCCACACGGACGGCCTCCACGAGTCGGCCGAGCTCGAGGACACGGTGGCGGCCATCGACGGGCGGACCGTCCACGCCTACCACGTCGAGGGGACGGGGGGCGGCCACGTGCCCGACCTGCTGGGCTTGGTCCGCGAGCCCTCGATCATCTGCTCGTCCACGACGCCCACCCTGCCGTTCGGCGTGCACACCGCCATCGAGCATGTGCCGATGACGGTGCTCAACCACGGGCTCTCGTGGTCTGTGCCGGGCGATCTCGCGCTCGTTCGCGAGCGCGTGCTCGAGGCGCGGATGGCGGCGGAGGGGCCGCTCCACGAGCTGGGCGCGATCGGCATCGTGAACTCTGATTCGCAGGGCATGGGCCGCATCGGCGAATCGTTCCGGCGCACGTTCCAGCTGGCGCACGTGATGAAGGCGTGGCGGCGAAGCGGGGCAGCGGAGGGCATCCCGGGCCTGCCGGAGGACGCCGGCGTGGGCGCCGCCGACCCCGCTGACGACCGCGACGACACCGCACGTGTCCTCCGCTACCTGGCGAAGGTGACGCTGGAGCCGGCGATCACGCACGGCATCGCGGACCACGTGGGCTCGCTGCAGCGCGGCCGTCTGGCAGACATCGTCCTGTGGAAGCCCGGGTTCTTCGGCGTGAAGCCCGAGTGGGTGTTCAAGGGGGGCTTCCCCGCCTGGGGCCCCCTGGGCGAGGGCAACGCCTCGGTCGAGCGCGCCGAGCCCACCCGCTACCGCGCGGACTGGGCCGGCACGCCGCACGCGGCGCCCACCGTCTCGCTCACGTTCGTGTCCTCCGCCGCTGACCGACCGGTGCTGGCCCGCCGCCTGGCGACGCGTCGCACGCTCGTGGCGGTCAGCGGCGTCCGGGGCCTCACCCGCGCCTCGCTCCATGCGAACCGCGCCACCGCCCCCGTGGACATCGACGTCCGAACCGGCGCGGTGTCCCTGGGCGGCCGATCGCTGGCCGTGGCCCCCGTGGCGGAGGTTCCGCTCAGCCGCCGCTACCTGCTCCGCTAGCCGGGGAGGCGCGGCGCTCCGTCATCAGGTCGAACCACCGGGAACCCCTCGCGCTCCGCCGCCTGGCCCAGCCGGTCATCGAGCGTGACCAGCGGCAGCGTCGCCGGGTGCCCCTCGGCCGCAAGCCACGCGGCCGCGAGCTGCATGGCGTCGGCGGCGCGTAGCGGATGGACGCGGAGGAGCCGGATGGCCGTCTGGCGCACCGCCGCGACCGGCTGCACCTCCTGCCATGCGCGTGCCAGCGCTGCCAGGCGGCGGATCGCCTGGGACGTTGCGGCAGGGCTCAGACTCCCTTCCCGCTCCAGACGGGCGAGCGCGGAGACGCACTCGGCCTCGGTGGTCCACCAGGCCACGATCTCGGGATCCCCCGCGAGCGAGCGCAGCACGGCAGCGCTCGACACCTCGCCAACGAGCAGCGGGACGATGGCCGAGCTGTCCCAGAACCTCACCGCCCGGCCCGCCGCTCCTCAAGGAGCGCGGCAACGGCGCTGGTGCCGGACGTCAGCGGGGGCGGCGACGTCTGCAGCACCGCCAGCGGCGACGAGCCGTCCCCGGCGCGCAGGGCTCCCGATCGCTCAAGGCGGCGGATGCGCCCGACCGGGTCCACGAGCGTGGTGACCGGCTCGAGGCGAGCCACCGGAACCCCCCGGTCCAGGAGGATCACGGTCTCGCCAGCTCGCACGCGATCGATGAGCGCGCTCAGCCCGTTCTTGGCCTCCGTGATCGTCGCGGTCTTCATCTGGCTACAATAGCCATGATGTCAAAGCCAGTCAAGGCTGACACGGACGTCACGCTCCAGCGTCGGCCCGGTCCGGCGGGCTGAGGTCCGGCGTCAGCGGCGCCGCGCTTCCGCCACTTGGCGGTCCATGTCGCGCTTCGCGTCGCGGTCCGCGATCTCGCGCCGGCGGTCCCACGTCTGCTTGCCGCGGGCGAGCCCGATCCGCATCTTGGCCAAGCCGCGGTCGTTGATGTAGATCTCGAGCGGGACGATCGTGAGGCCCTTGGCCTTGGTCTTGATCAGCAGCTCGTCGATCTCGTCACGGTGGAGCAGCAGCTTGCGCATCCGCTTGGGCTCGTGGTTGAACCGCAGGTCCGTGGTTCCCCACGGCGCGATGTGCAGGCCGATGATCCAGGCCTCATCGCGCTCGATCCGCGCATACGCCTCCGCGAGGCTCACGTGATGCTCGCGGACGCTCTTGATCTCGGTGCCGCGCAGCACGATCCCAGCCTCGAAGGTGTCCTCGATGGCGTACTCGTGGCGTGCCTTGCGGTTCTGGGCGATGGTCTCGCCCATGGGCGGTCCTCCATGAGGTGCGGGGGTCAGTGTTGCACGGGCGCGTCGGGCGGCCGAAGGTCCGGGTGCGGCGTGGTGGCGGCCGAGGGTGGGGGCGGGCGCGACGCCGAAGCCCTCGCGGTGCGCCGAACGCACGAACGCCGGCCCGCAATCGGACCGGCGTTCGATGTGCTACCGACCACCCGTCGGGACCGACTCTAGAGGACGGTCTCCGACGAGGTGGTGCAGCAACTACCGCTATCTGTCACTGCACATCACCTCCTTTCGTTCGGGGGGAACGTAACCGATCGCGCCGGGATGCGCAAGTCGCGAGTCGGGGCAGGGCCCGTCCGCAGTCGCGCGGACGGCACCGCGCGCTATCAGCCGCCCGAGCCGAACCCCAGCGCCGCCAGTCCTGCGTCGAGGACCGGGTCCTGGCCCGGCTTCGTCGGCTGGCCCGCGACCACGATGTCAGGCGTGATGCCCACCCCGTGGATCCAGACCTTGTCGGGCGTCAGCCAGCGCGCGATCGTCAGGCGGAAGCCGCCGCTGTCGCCCTCGAGCTGGGTCCACTGCTGGACCGTGCCCTTGCCGTAGGTCTTGGAGCCCACCAGCTGGGCGCGGCCGTGATCGTGAAGCGCCGCCGACACAATCTCCGATGCCGACGCGGTCCCGCCGTCCACCAGGACCACCACCTTGATCGAGGCGTCCGTGGCGGCGCCGCCGGGCTCGGCGGTGACCTCGGTGAGGTTGCCCGCGGCGTCCTGCTCCCAGAACACCGTGCCGGAGGCGAGGAACTGGCTGGCGATGTCGCGGGCGGCGGTGACGAAGCCGCCTGGGTTGCCGCGCAGGTCGATGAGGAGCGCCTTCTGGCCGGCCTTCACGTCCGCGGCGACGGCTGCCGCGAAGTCGATCGACGCCTGGTCGGAGAACCCCGCGAGCTTGATGTACCCCACCGAGCCACCGGCGAGCGTCTTGGTGGACACCTCCGGCTGGAGGATGTTCGCCCGGACGATGGACACCGAGAATGGCGCTGCGGAGCCGCGGACGATCGAGAGCGTGACCGTCGTGTCCTTCGCGCCGCGGACCTTCTGCGTGGTCTGGTCCGTGGTGAGGCCGTCCACCGTGGCGCCGTCGATCGCGGCGATCACGTCGCCCGGCAGGAGGCCAGCCTTCTCGGCGGGCGACCCCGGGATGACCGATTCGATCGCGAGCCGGCACGTCGCCGACAGGGGCGTGCAGGTGGTGTTCGTCCCGCTCGCGTCCACCGTGCCGACGGTCGTGCCGATCCCCGAGAACTGGCCCGAGATGCCCTGCAGCGACGCCTTGAACTCAGCGGCGGTGAGGTACATCGAGAACGGGTCGTTGAGCGCGGCGATCATCCCCTTGATCGCGCCCTGGACGAGCGCACCTCGCTCGACGGGACCGCCGGCATAGCGCTCCGTGATCGCGGTGTACGTGTCCCAGAACGGCTGCCACGCCTGCTGTTCGGATACTGGGGTGCCCGGCTGGAGGGCCGCCTGACGGCCGAGCGTCCAGCCCGACAGGAACAGGGCGGTACCGGCGATGACCGCGATCAGGGTGCCCGAGATGATCAGGGCGCCGCCTCGACGGCGCGCCGGCCCGGCCGGCGTGGCCGCTGCGGGGACGGCCGGTTCGGCCTCGACTGGTTCGGCCTCCTCCGCGGGCTCCTGTCTGGCCAGCGGCTCCGCCGCACGTTCGGGGGTTGTGGCGGCATCGTCGAGGTGCATCGGGTCCCTACCGGATCAGGTACGTGCGCACCGAGACCCACGCGCCCAGCACGCCCACGCCCACCCCGGTGCCCAGCACCAGCACCGCGGTGTCGCGGCCGACGGAGCCCAGTTCGATCGGCAGCACGTTGAAGAAGTTGACCATCGCCTGCGAGAGCGGGTCGGCCACCAGCAGGAGCATCCCGAGCGTGATCAGCGCGCCGAACAGCCCGACGAGCGCGCCCTCGAACACGAACGGCCAGCGGATGAACGCATCGGACGCGCCCACGAGCCGCATGATCTCGATCTCCTCTGCTCGGGCGACCACCGCGAGGCGGATGGTGTTGACGATGATGAACAGCACGATGAGGCCGACCAGACCGAGGATGGCGATGCCAGCCGTGCGCACGATCCCGGTGAACGTCAGTACGCGGTCCACGAGCGCCTGGATGTTGATCACCGAGCGGACGATCGGCTCGTCTCGGATCGCCGAGACCACCGTGGTGAGCTGGCTCGGGTCGTGGAGCCTCACGTTGATGCTGGCGTACAGCGGGTTCTGGTCGAGCGCGGCCGTCAGGTCGGTCCGGCCCTGTGCGGCCAGCTGCTGGCGGAAGTTCGCCAGCGCCTGGTCGCGCGAGATGAACTCGACCGACGACACCTCGGGCATGGCCCCGACCTTCGCCACCAGCGCGTCCACCTGCTCCTGCGTCGCCGTGTTCTCGACGTAGGCGACCACCTCCACCTTCTGCTCCACGAACGAGAGGCTCGCGAGCAGGACGTTCTGGAGCACGAAGAACCCGGCCAGGAGCGTCAGCATCAGGACCATCGTGAGCGTGGCCGCCATGCTCATCAGCGCATTGCGCCAGAATCCCTGCCATGCCCGCCGGATGGAGAACAGGACGAAGGCGATCACCGCTCAGTCCTCACGGTGGTAGGCCGCGCCCAGCTCGTCGCGGATGATGCGGCCCTCCTCCAGCGCCACCACGCGCTTGCGCAGCGCCGTGACCACCTCGGCGTCGTGGGTCGCCATCAGAATGGTCACGCCCATCTCGTTGATCCGGAGCAGGAGCTGGATCAGCTCCCAGCTGATGACCGGATCGAGGTTCCCGGTTGGCTCGTCGGCGATGATGATCCGCGGGTCGTGGACCAGGGCCCGGGCGATGGCCGTCCGCTGCTGCTCGCCGCCGGAGAGCTGGGTGGGGATCTGCCCGGCCTGCCCCGTTAGGCCCACGAGCGCGAGGACGCGGTCAACGGCGGGCTTGATCCTCGCGCGCGGCGTGCCCGTGACCTCGAGCGCGAACGCGACGTTCTCCCAGACCGACTTGCGGGGCAGGAGCTTGAAGTCCTGGAACACGATGCCGATCTTGCGGCGCACCCTGGGCACGGCGCGGCGGCGGAGCTGGGCGAGGTCGTCGCCGTCCACGACCACGTGGCCCCGGGTCGCGAGCTCGTCGCGGATCAGCAGCCTCATCAGCGTGGACTTGCCGGCGCCCGACGGTCCCACGAGGAACACGAAGTCTCCTTCGGGGACCACGAGGTCCACGTCCCGGAGCGCGAGCCGGCCGTTGGGGTAGAGCTTGCTGACGTCGTGGAGCACCACCACGTCTCGCGAGGTGCGCGTGACGCGCGGGCGCCCGGTCAGGCGGCCGAACAGGGAGGACGACGCGGACTCGGGGGAGGTCATTTCGCTCGGGGGCGGCCTGTCGATAGGGCCGGTGCGCCGGCCGATGGTTCGACTCCGTCCGAGGGCACAGGAGGGGGAGCCACGTTGCGCCGAGGCTAGCACCGCGTCGGGGATCTTGCCCGTTGGTCGTGCCCGCCGCCGTCGCAGCTCCGAAGCCCGACAGTCCGAGACGGGACCGCTGACGTCGTCTCGGCGCTACAACATCGCGAGGTTGATCGGCAGGTAGCGCTCGAACGGCAGGTCGCCTCGCGACCAGCAGACCAGGCCCGGGAAGCCCTGGAAGTGCAGCCCAGCCTCGAGCAGCGCTCGGATTGCCGCGACCGCCGAGCCGGGGACCCAGACACCCACGGTGCCCAGGATCGGCGTGTTGCGGACGGCGACGCCCAGCAGCGCGGGCAGGAGATCGGGGTCCAGCGCCGCGACCGGCCCGAGCCGCCCGGTTGACGATCCGTAGGCGTAGCCCAGGATCCGCCCGCCGCGCTCACGCAGGAGGAAGCCGGCACGCCCGTCGCGCCGGAGGAACTCATGGTCCTGCTGGTGCGTGATGCCGAGGACCGCGCGGTCAACGTCGTCCACCGCGTCGGCCAGTCGGCGTGGGCCGGCGTGGCCGTTCGCCGCGATCGCGTCGAAGGAGATCGCCTCGAGCGTTTCGGGCAGCGCGGGCAGCGCCCCCCAGCGGTGCGGCTCCCCGGCCAGGCGCCAGATCGGCAGGCGGGGCGCCATCCCCCGGCGTGCGTACAGGCCGTTCGAGATTGGCTGGGCCGCGTCGGTGGCCATGCCCCAGGTGTGGATTCCGGAGTCGAGCGGCGCATCCGGGCTGGGGACCGCAGGCCCGCCGGATGGGGTCTCGCGGCCGGCCTGGGCTCGGTCCAGAAGCGCGCCGCCGATTCCGAGCCCCTGGAGCTCGGGCAGCACGAACAGCATTGCGAGGTACCACAGGCCATCGCGCACGGTCGCGAGCGCGAAGCCCACCGGCCGGGGCTCGCCTGAGGTGCTGCCGGGCGCCGCGTTCTCGGCCACCCAGAAGCGGTTGGGGTCCGTGGCCGCCATGTGGGCAAGGTGCCGCCGCAGTGGCCCCGTCTCCTCGGGCAGCGGCGGCTGGTTGATGCGCCCCTGGTACTCGTCAACCGAGGCGCGCCACACGTGAAGGCAGGCGGTGATGTCGGAGTCCCGGCCGAGCCGGTACGTCACGGGCCGGGACGGGCGCATCGGCGCCGCTACTCCGTCTCGTCGTCCGCGGAGGGCGGTCGGCCGGTCGCCAGCCGATCCAGCTCGGCCTGCATGAACGCGTCGAGGTCGCCATCGAGGACCGCGCCCGTGTTCGAGGTCTCGTGGGCGGACCGCAGGTCCTTGACCATCTGGTAGGGGTGGAGGACGTATGAGCGGATCTGGTTGCCCCAGCCGGCCGTGACGTGCTCGCCACGGAGCTTGCGCAGCTCCTCCTCACGCTTCTCCAGCTCGATCTCGAGGAGCCGGCTCTTGAGGACCCTGATCGCAAGCTCGCGATTCTGGGTGGCCGACCGCTCGTTCTGGCAGGTCACCACGATGCCCGTGGGAATGTGCGTCAGGCGGATGGCGGACTCGGTCTTCTGGACGTGCTGCCCCCCGGCTCCCGATGACCGGAACGTGTCGGTCCGGATCTCGTCCCAGTTGAGCTCGACCTCGACGTCCTCGTCGGCCTCGGGCATCACCTCGACGAGCGCGAACGTGGTCTGGCGCCGGTTCTGCGCGTCATACGGCGAGATGCGGACCAGGCGGTGGACGCCGCGCTCGACTCGCAGCCAGCCGTAGGCGAAGCGACCCGTGACCTGGATCGTGGCGCTCTTGATGCCCGCCTGCTCGCCGGGCTGCCAGTCCAGCACGTCGGCCTTGAACCGGTGGCGCTCGCACCAGCGCAGGTACATGCGCTCGAGCATCTCGGCCCAGTCGGTGGCCTCGGTCCCGCCAGCGCCGGCGCTGATGGTCACGACGGCGTTCTTCGCGTCGTAGTCGCCGGAGAACAGCAGCAGCGTGCGCTCGCGCACGAAGTCGATGCCCAGGCTGTCCGCCTCACGGGCGACCTCGGCCTCGGTCTCGGCGTCGGGGCTGTCGCCGAGGAGCTCGAGCAGCTCCTCCAGATCGGCGGCGCGCTTCTCGAGCGATCGCCAGAGCTCGATCTCCTCGCGCAGGCCCTGGGCCTCGCGGACCACCTTCTGCGCCGTGCGCTGGTCGTCCCAGAATCCGGGCTCGCTGGCGCGTGCGTCAAGGGTCGCGACGCGCAGGTCCTTGGTGGCGAGGTCAAAGACGCCCCGAGGTCATCCGGATGCGCTCGGCCAGGTCGCGAATGGACGCGGCGTCCACTAGGCGCGGACCTGGAGGTCGGCGAGCAGCACCGGCCGCAGCTCGATCAGCCGAAGGGCTGTCTTGCTGCGGGCGACGACGGGGTTCACACAGGGGCAGTACGAGTTGTGGGTACAGATACCGCAGTTGCCGTCGCAGTCAAGGGCGTTGGCGTAGCTGCAACCTCGGCAGTCCCGTTCGCAAGCGATGAGATCCACGAACTGGGCTTCCTCAGCCTGCTTCACAGTTCCCTCACTCTTGCTCTTCGCGATCGGTCTGCACTGACGGGTCGGGACCTGCGCCGAGGTGGATCTCTGTTGGGCTGGAACGCTGGCGGCGCGGCCCCCGGAGGAGCGAAGAACGTTCTCGGGAGTATAGGCGAGCCCCTCGCGCATTCCAAGGGGGGTGAACCCGATTCCGCGCCCGAAAACCGCGCGATTCGTGCGCGAAGGCTGCGTCAGGGCGCTGACGGGGCAGACTCGGGGTCGCCGCCGGTGACGAAGTAGACGCCCAGCGCGCCGAGCTCGTGGGCGGTCGCCAGGGCGCGGCTCAGCGGATCGGCCATGACCGGCGACGACAGGGTGGGCGAGCCGTAGCCGTCGATCCCCATGTCGGCGGCCATCCGCAGGACCCGGAGCATGTGCGTCGGGTCAGAGACGAACAGCGCCGAGTGGAGCCCGCGGTCCGCGAGCAGCGCCGCCACGGACCGCATCGAGGTCAGGGTGTTGCGCGCCTGGTCCTCGCCGATGATCGAGTCCGCCGGGACGCCGTGGGCGATGGCGTACTGGCGCGCGACGGACGCCTCCGTGTACGTGTCGCCCGGGATGCGTCCGCCGGTCACCACGAACAGGGGCGCGAGCCCCTTGTGGTAGAGCTCCACCGCGTGGGCCAGCCGGGCCTCGAACACGGGCGACGGCCGGCCGTCGTACTGGGCTGCGCCGAGCACCACGATGGCGTCTGCGGGGCGCTGCTCGTCCTGGTCGCCCTGCTGCCAGATCCGGACCGTCGTGGCGCCGATTCCCAGAAGGAGGATCGCCACCGCGCCGACGCAGAGGCGCACAAGATCGGCGCGTCGACTCGGGCTCAGGCTCCGTGACACTTCTTGTACTTCTGGCCCGACCCGCACCAGCAGGGCTCGTTGCGGCCGATCCTGGTGCCCGACGGGGTGAAGCCCTGCCGCGTCGAGCCCGAGGCGGCGGCGTCGCCCGGCACGTCGCGCGCGCCCTTCATGGGGTCGGCGGGGAGGCCGCGCATCGGCGCAGCCTGGTTGGTGCTGGGAAAGCCCGGCCGGCGCAGCGCGGCGTCGCCGGGACCGAGCGGCTGCCTCGCCGCAGGCTGCGACCCCGACCCCAGCCCCGGGGCGGACCCCACGCCCTCGCCCACGCTGTCGGCGGGGCCGCCGGTGATCGAGCGCGACGGCTGCGAAGGGCCGGGCAGCGGCTGGAGGACTTCCGGTTCGCGGTGCACAGTGACGCGGAAGATGGTCGTGGCGACCTGGTGCCGGATCAGCCCACTGAGCTCTTCGTAGAGGCGGTAGGCCTCGCGGCGGAACTCGTTGAGCGGGTCCTGCTGGGCGTAGCCGCGGAGGCCGATGCCCCGCCGCATGTCGTCCACCTCGGTGAGGTGCTCCACCCACAGGCTGTCGATGGTGCGCAGCAGCACGAAGCGCTCGACCTGGCCCCAGACCTCCTCACCGTGCTCCGCGAGGCGCGCCTCGAGTTGGCGATCGACGAGGTCCCGGACGTGGCCGATCAGCGTCTCGCGGCTGGCTGCCGCCTCGTCGATCGCCTCCTCGCTGGCGTCCTCGCCCTCGATGCCCATCACGCGCAGCGCCGCGACCAGGCCCTCGAGGTTCCACTCGTTGGGCGACAGGCTCGAGGCGTAGGTGTCCGCCATGGCCTCGATCTCGGCGTCAAGGAAGTCCTGCACCGTCTGGGTGAGGTCCTCGTTGTGGAGCACCTTGTCGCGCTCGGCGTAGATGGTCTCGCGCTGCCTGTTGATGACGTCGTCGAACTCGACCACGCGCTTGCGGATGTCGAAGTTGAACCCCTCGACGCGCGACTGGGCGCTCTCGATGGTCTTGGACACCAGGCCCGACTCGATCGGCGTGTCGTCGTCGAGGCCCAGCCGCTCCATCAGGCCGGCCACGCGGTCGGACGCGAAGCGCTTCATGAGGTCGTCGTCGAGCGAGAGGTAGAACCGCGACGAGCCCGGGTCGCCCTGACGGCCGGATCGGCCGCGGAGCTGGTTGTCGATGCGCCGGCTGTCGTGGCGCTCGGTGCCCACGATGTGCAGGCCGCCCGCCTCGACCACCTTGACGTGGTCGAGGTCGGTGACCTCCTTCGCCTCGGCGAGCGCCGCGTCGAGCGTCTCCTTGTCCGCCTCGGCCGGGTTGAGGCCCCGCTTGTGGAGGATCTCGGACGCGAGGCCCGCGGGGTCGCCGCCGAGCTTGATGTCCGTGCCCCGGCCGGCCATGTTGGTGGCGATCGTCACCGAGCCCGAGCGGCCGGCCTGGGCAACCACGCCCGCCTCCCGCTCGTGCTGCTTGGCGTTGAGGACCTCGTGCTTGATGCCCCGCCGCTTCATCAGCGTGCCCAGCACCTCGGACTTCTCCACCGACACCGTGCCGACCAGGACCGGCCTGCCTGCCTGGGTCATCTCCTCGATCTCGTCGATCAGCGCGTTGAACTTGCCGGCCTCGTTCTTGTAGACGAGGTCGGGCAGGTCCTCGCGGATCATCGGGCGGTGGGTGGGGATGGCCACCACTTCGAGGGTGTAGATCTTGTGGAACTCCTCGGCCTCCGTCATCGCGGTGCCGGTCATGCCGGCCAGCTTGTCGTACAGGCGAAAGTAGTTCTGGAAGGTGATCGTGGCCAGCGTCCGGGACTCGCGCTGGACCCGCAGCCCCTCCTTCGCCTCGATGGCCTGGTGGAGGCCCTCGCTCCAGCGGCGGCCGGGCATCTTGCGCCCGGTGAACTCGTCCACGATGACGATCTCGCCGTCCTCGACGATGTAGTCGCGGTCGCGCTTGTACAGCGCGTGCGCCTTGAGCGCCGAGTCGAAATGGCGTGCGAGCCGCGGGTCAGCGTCGTAGAGGTTCTCCACCCCCAGGAGCTGCTCGATCTTCCCGACGCCGTCCTCGGTGGGGCTGACGGCCTTGTCCTTGAGGTCGAGGAAGTAGTCGCCGCCCTCCTCGTCGCCCTCCGGGCGCGGCTTGAGCTTCGGCACGAGGCGCGCGAAGGTGAAGTAGAGGTCCGCCGACTCCTCGGCCTGGCCGCTGATGATCAGCGGTGTCCGCGCCTCGTCGATGAGGATGTTGTCCACCTCGTCCACGATCGCGAAGGCCCGCTCGCGCTGGACTCGACCCTCCAGGGCGTCGACCATGTTGTCGCGCAGGTAGTCGAAGCCGAACTCGTTGTTGGTGCCGTACGTGATGTCGGCGGCATACGCCTCGCGGCGGGTCACCGGGCGCAGGTTGATCAGGCGCTCGTCCGTGGTTGGGTAGCCGGGCTCGAAGACGTACGAGGTGTCATGGGTGATCACGCCCACCGACAGCCCGAGGAAGTGGTAGGCGGGCCCCATCCACTGCGCGTCGCGGCGGGCGAGGTAGTCGTTCACGGTGACGACGTGGGCGCCGCGCCCGCTGAGGCCGTTGAGCACCGCCGCAAGCGTCGGGATGAGGGTCTTGCCCTCGCCCGTCTTCATCTCGGCGATCTTGCCCTGGTGCAGCACGATGGCGCCCATCAGCTGGACGTCGTACTGGCGCATCCCCAGCGTCCGCTTCATGGCCTCGCGACCCGCGGCGAAGACGTCGGGGATCACCTCGTCGAGGGCGGTCCCGACGCGCTCGAGGTCGCGCTTGTGGCGCGCCTTCTCGAGGTCACGCCGCCGCTCGGGGTCCGAGCTCTCGAGTTCCGCCTCGGACGGCTCCTCGGGCGCGGCCGATTCGAGGATGTCCGCACGGATCGTGTCCATCCGCTCGCGGATCTCGGCGTCGGTGAGACCCTCGTATTCGCCCTCGAGTTCGTTGGTCTTGTCGACAAGGGGCTGGAGGCGCGTGATCTCGCGGTCGTTGGAGTCGAAGAATCGGGATAGGAAGCGCATAGCCGAAGGAGTATAGGGTGGGTGCCGCGCTCGCCCGGCCGTGCGGCCCGCTCAACGAGCGCACGAGGACCGAGGGGCCTCACCCCGCAACGCTGTCTCGGGGGCTATGCGCCGATGGCGCCGGGAACAGGTCGACGACTCAGGCGCCGCCAGTGAGCCGCCAGATGCCGAGCGCGTAGCCGCCCATGATCACGATGAACGTGATCGCCGCGAGTGCCACCCAGAACGCCACCGACCGCGCGGCCGACGTCGGGTTCATCTCCGGGTTGGCGAGCAGGGGCAGCTTGCCGCCCTTGAGCGACGCGCCCCAGCGGGAGGAGCGCAGGCCTTCGCGCCACGCTGGGTCGTTGCCGGTCCGGACCTCGAAACCGCCCTTCCCGTCGGGGCGGTGCAGCTGCAGGCTCATGGATCTCCGAGTGCTGGCCGTGCTCAGGTGGCGATCGTCGCTGGCGCGGTCAATGGTACGTCGTCGTCTCCGCCCAGACCACCCGAGCCGTCGCCGTCCTTGTCGTCGGGGCCGTCCTCCCAGAGGAGCATCTCCTGCGTGTGGGATGCCTCCGAGCCGAACAGCGCGCCGACCGACTCGCCGCGGTGGATCCGCTTGATCGCCTCGCCGATGAGCGGGGCGACGGACAGGACCTTGATCCGAGGGATGCGGTTCTCCGCCGCCAGCGGGATCGTGTCGGTGACGACGACCTCTTCCAGGTTGGACGCGGCGATGCGCTCGATGGCCGGGTCCGACAGGACGCCGTGGGTGGCGCAGGCGTGGATCTCGGTGACGCCCTCGCGCTCGAGGGCCCGGGTGATCTCGATCAGCGTGCCCGCAGTGTCAATCTCGTCGTCCACGATGATCGCCCGGCGCCCGCGCACGTCGCCGATGACGTTGATCACCTCCGCCCGGTCGAGGTTGCCGTGCCGGCGCTTCTCCACGATGGCCAGCGGCGCGTCCAGCAGCTCCGCGAACTGGCGGGCGCGCTTGGCGAAGCCGAGGTCCGTGACCACGACGCAGTCGTCCAGCTTCTTGTCGATGAAGTAGCGGGACAGGGTGTGGACCGCCGTCAGCTCGTCCACCGGGATGTTGAAGAACCCCTGGATCTGGCCCTGGTGGAGGTCCATCGTGAGCATCCGGTCCGCGCCCGCCACGGTGATCATGTCTGCGATCAGGCGTGCGGTGATCGGCACGCGTGGCTGGTCCTTCTTGTCCGAGCGCCCGTAGGCGTAGTACGGCACGACGGCGGTGATCCGGCCCGCAGACGCCCGCTTGAAGGCGTCGATCATGATCAGGAGCTCCATGATCGACTGGTTCACCGGCCGCGACGTGGGCTGGACGAGGAACACGTCCTTCTCGCGGACGTTGTCGAGAATCCGAACGAAGATGTTCTCGTTCGCGAACGTGAACACCTCAGCCTGGCCCGGCTCCATGCCCACCGAGTGCGCGATCTTGCGCGCCAGGTCTCGGTTGGCGTTGCCGTGGTAGATCTCGAACTGGTCCGCGTACACGGCTGCCTCCCGTTCGCCGAGGGCCGTCACAGGCGTCCATTGCCGGGTCCAGTCGGCACTTCGCCGCCCGGTTGGGGATCGTCATTGTCGCCCATGGCACCGCGGTCCGCCAGTCCCGCGCGGAACGCCGAGATGGCGGCGACCGCGTCGCCCTCGCCCAGCCGCATGACGATCACGCCGCGGGCGGCCGCCGAGTAGCGGTTGATCGAGTTGGTCTCGGTGCGGATGACCTGGCCGCCGGCGGAGATCAGCAGCAGCTCCTCGTCGGCGTCGGTGACCTGCTGGACCGCGGCGACGAGGCCCGTCTTGCGGCCCTCGAGCGCGATCAGCCGGACGCCCTGTCCGCCGCGGTGCTTGACGCGGAACTGGTCGAGCGGAACCCGCTTGCCGTAGCCGGTCTCGGTGAGGACGAGCAGGTCCGAGCCGGGCTCGACGACGCTCATCGAGACGACCGCGTCACCCTGACGGGCAAGGCGGATTCCGATGACGCCGGCCGCGTCGCGGCCCATGGGGCGCACCTCGTCCTCGTGGAAGCGGGCGAGCATGCCCTGCGAGGTTGCGATGATCACGTCGTCCGCGCCCGAGGAGACCGAGACCCACGCAAGCTCGTCGGCGTCGGCGATCGTGATGGCCCGGATGCCGGTGGAGCGCACGCGCTCGAAATGCTCGAGCGGGGTCTTCTTGATGATGCCCCGCCGGGTGGCGAGCACCAGGTGGTGGCCGGGCGCGAAGTCCGGCAGGCAGATCGTGGCCACCGGCACCTCGCCGGACTCGACCTGGACGCCCGGCAGGTTGATGATCGCCATGCCCTTCGCCTGGCGCGAGGCGTCGGGGATGTTGTGCACCTTGGCACTGAACACGCGGCCGCGGTTGGTGAAGAACAGCGCCCAGTCGTGGGTGTTCGCGGCCAGGAGGTGCTCAACGGCGTCCTCCTCGCGGGTGACGTGGCCGATGATCCCCTTGCCGCCCCGATGCTGCCGCCGATAGGTGGCGACTGGCTGGCGCTTGATGTAGCCGCGCCGGCTGATCGTGACCACGACGTCCTCGTCGGCGATCAGGTCCTCGTCGGTCATCTCGCGGCTCGAGTCGTCCTGGACGCGAGTCCGGCGCTCGCCTGCGTACTTGCGCTTCAGCTCCGCCAGTTCGTCCTTGATGATCGAGAGCACGCGGGCCGGATTGGCCAGGATGTCCTCCAGCTCGGCGATCAGCTGAATGACCGCGAGGTACTCGTCCTCGATCTTCTGGCGCTCGAGGGCGGCCAGCCGGGCGAGGCGCATGTCGAGGATGGCCTGCGCCTGGAGCTCCGAGAGCGCGAACCGGTTCATCAGGTTGGCGCGGGCGCGCTCCACGTCCGCGGACTCGCGGATGGTCTTGATGACCTCGTCGAGGTTGTCGAGGGCGATCTTGAGCCCTTCGAGGATGTGGGCCCGGGCGCGCGCCTTCTCGAGGTCGAACTCGGTGCGGCGCCGGACGATGTCCTTGCGGTGCTCGACATAGTGGGCGATGACGCTCTTGAGCGGCAGCGTCTGCGGCTGCCCGTCCACGAGCGCGAGCATGTTCAGGTTGAACGCCTGCTGCATCGCCGTGTGCTTGAACAGGTTGTTCAGCACCTTGTGCGGGTTGGCGTCCCGCTTGACCTCGATGTAGATCCGCATCCCGTCGCGATCGGATTCGTCGCGCAGGTCGCTGATCCCCTCGAGCTTCTTGTCCTTGACCAGGTCGGCGATCTTCTCCAGCAGCGCCGCCTTGTTCACCTGGTACGGCAGCTCGGTCACGATGATCGCGGTCCGGTCGAGCCTGGTCTCCTCGAACGCCACCTGCGCGCGCATGACCACGCGGCCGTGGCCGTGGGCGTACATCTCGCGGATCGCGTCAACCGTCTCGCTCTCGCCGGTCAGCGCATTGCGCCGGGTCTCGTAGCGGAAGATCGAGGCGCCGGTGGGGAAGTCGGGACCCCTGACGTAGCCGCAGAGGTCGTCATTTGTGATTGACGGGTCCTCGATGTACGCCGTCGTCGCGTCAACGACCTCGCCCAGGTGGTGCGGCGGGATGTTGGTGGCCATGCCCACCGCGATGCCCGACGAGCCGTTGATCAGCAGGTTCGGCAGCTTCGCGGGAAGGACGGACGGCTCCTTCTGGGTGCCGTCGTAGTTGTCGAGGTAGTCGACCGTGTCCTTGTCGATGTCGGCGAGCATCTCGGCCGAGATGGCGGTGAGGCGCGCTTCCGTGTACCGCATGGCGGCGGCGGAGTCGCCGTCGACGGAGCCGAAGTTGCCCTGGCCGTCCACCAGCGGGTAGCGCATGGAGAAGTCCTGCGCCAGGCGGACGAGGGCGTCGTAGAGCGCCACGTCGCCGTGCGGGTGGTACTTGCCCATCACCTCGCCGACGATGGCCGCGCACTTGCGGTAGGAGCTGGTGGCTGACAGCCCCATCTCGCCCATCGTGTACAGGATCCGGCGGTGCACCGGCTTGAGGCCGTCGCGCACGTCTGGCAGCGCCCGCGCGACGATGACGCTCATCGCGTAGTCGAGGTACGAGACGCGCATCTCGTCCTCGATGCGGACGGCTTTGACGTCGCCGAGATCGTCGGTCACGTGGGGGCTCTCCTCGGGTTGCTCTGGCGGCTAGATTCGGTCGATGGTGGGGCGCTCGGTGGGCGGCACGCCCACACCGAGGCCGAGGAAGTCGGCGGCGGCGGCCGAGGCGCGTGACGTTGACGGCGTCCCGGGACGCTTGCGGACGCCGACGAGGGCTGCGCGGAGGCGAGCCACGGTCGCGGGCGGGAGCTTCTCGAAGGTGTCGCGGACGACCCAGGCTCGATGCCCGTCGCCGTCGGCGGCTGCGGCGGCCGTCTCGCGCTCGATGAAGGCGTTCACGGCGGCCGCGTCCACGCGGAGCAGGTTGCGCAGCGCCCAGGAGAGGCTCCTCTGGACGTCTGGCTCCCGATCGCCGATGAGGTCGCCGATGATCTCCAGGCCGCGTCGGGCGACCGCGGGCGTCCTGCCGGCGCGCCGGTCCACGAACGGAATCGTGGCGACGGTGGACCCGGCCAGGCGGCGCTCCCAGCGCGAGGGCGAGTAGACCAGCTGCTCGAGCTCGGCCCAGCGGTAGGGCTCGCTCAGGACGCCGCGCCCGGCGACGTGCGCAAGGCTGTCCACGGTGATCCAGTCGCCGGCGGTCCGGGCTTCCCTTCGAACGAGCTGCCATGCGCGCTCGGGCTCGTGAGCGATCGCGCGGTCCAGGAGATCGTTCGCCAGCCAGTGCAGCTCGAGCGGGCCCTGGCGCCCCAGGTGGTCCGCGATGTCGAGCAGGGTGCTCGGGCGATCGTGCGCTGTGGACGCTCGGAGGCCCCTGGTGACGGCCGAGAGGAGCGGGTTGCGCACGCCCAGGAGCTCGCCGATGCCGGGGGCGACGCGCCGCTGGCCGGCGAGATACTCGGGGTCGGCGAGGGCGGGCAGGCCGGCGGCGAGGGCGGCGGCGATGCCAGCCGGGTCTTGCGCGCTGTCGCCGGCGCCGCGGCCGAGTGCGGTCGCCGCGTCGAGGTGCGCCCCGACGAACGCCTGCGAGCGAGGCCTGGTGGGGCTGGTGGCCACGCCAGCGGGGCTCACCCGCCGTCCCCCGTGCCGGGCGTGGCGACCGCGCCGTCGCTGCTGTCCGGCACCAGCGCGAAGCCGTATCGGGCCTTGAGCTCGGCCTTCTTGTCGTCCGGCGCGCCGACGAACGTCGCCTCGGCGCGAGCGAGCACGTTGCCTTCCTCGTCCGTGAGGACGCCCTCCGTCTCCACGAGCCTGCGGCGGACGCTGATCACGCGCCCCTCGCCGTGGATTGGCCGGCCGATGGGGACGGGTCGTTTGAACTCGACGTTCATCCGGGCGGTGACGCCCCACAGATCGTGCTCCACGACTGCCCAGGCCATCACCTCGTCCAGGATCGTCGAGATGATCCCGCCATGGGCGATGCCCTCCCAGCCCTCGAAGGCGGATTCGAGCACCGTGTCCACCCAGCAGCGACCATCCCCGGCATGCAGGGCCAGGTGCAGCCCGTGGGTGTTGAGCGTCCCGCAGGCGAAGCAGTTGTGCGGCTGCAGCATGACCCTACGACCCGCAATGCGGACGTCGCCGTGGGTCCCCGTCTCAGATGTCAAGGTTCTTCACCTTGCGAGCCTCGGTCTTGATGAAGTCCTTGCGCGGCTCCACCCGTTCGCCCATGAGCATCGTGAAGATGCCGTCGGCAACCGCTGCGTCCTCGACCTCGACCTTGAGCAGGGTGCGGGTCGTCGGGTTCATCGTGGTTTCCCAGAGCTGGTCGGCGTTCATCTCGCCGAGGCCCTTGAACCGCTGCACGCTCACGTTCTTGGTCGTGAACTCCTTGGAGACCCGCACCAGGTCCTTCTCTGTCTGGGCGTACTTGGTCACCTTGCCTGTCGAGACGCGGAACAGCGGCGGCTGGGCGATGTACAGGAACCCGGCGTCCACCACCTCGGGCATATGCCGGTAGAAGAACGTCAGCAGCAGGGTCCGGATGTGGGCGCCGTCCACATCGGCGTCGGTCATGATGATGATCCGGTGGTACCGGAGCTTCGCGATGTCGAAGCTGTCGCCGATGCCGCCGCCGAGCGCGATGATCAGCGGCTTGAGGTTCTCGGCACTCAGGATCCGGTCCAGGCGCGCTTTCTCGACGTTCAGGATCTTGCCCCGCAGTGGCAGGATCGCCTGGAAGCGGCGGTCACGACCCTGCTTGGCAGAGCCGCCGGCCGAGTCGCCCTCGACGATGTAGACCTCGCTCTTGGCGGGGTCGCGCTCCTGGCAGTCGGCGAGCTTGCCGGGCAGGGCCATCCCGTCGAGCGCGCCCTTGCGAATGACCAGGTCGCGGGCCTTGCGGGCCGCGTCGCGGGCGCGGGCTGACATGAGGCACTTCTCGATGATCCGCCGGCCGTCGCCCGGGTTCTCCTCGAGGTACTGGCTGATGGCGTCGGCGACCGCGCCCTCGACCTGGCCCGCCACCTCGGCATTGCCGAGCTTCGCCTTGGTCTGGCCCTCGAACTGCGGCTCGGTGAGCTTGACGCTGACGACCGCGGTCAGGCCCTCGCGGACATCATCGCCGGACAGGTTGCCGTCTGCGTCCTTGAGCACGCCCGCGCGCTTCGCCCAGTCGTTCAGCGACCGCGTGAGAGCGCGCCGGAAGCCCGTGATGTGCGTGCCTCCGTCAACCGTGTTGATGTTGTTCGCGAAGGCGAGGACGTTCTCCGCGTACGAGTCGTTGTACTGGAGCGCCACCTCGATCGTCGTCGTCCCATCCCGGCGCTCGCAGTAGATGGGCCGGCTGTGGAGGGCCTCCTTGTTGCGGTTGAGGTGCCGCACGAACGAGACGAGGCCGCCTTCGAAGTAGAAGGAGCGCTCGCGGTCGATCCGCTCGTCCCTGAGCGTGATCCAGATTCCCTTGGTGAGGTACGCGGACTCGCGGAGGCGCTGCGACACGGTCTCGAACGAGTAGTCGACGGTGTCGAACACCTCGGCGTCGGCCTGGAAGATGGTCGTCGTCCCGCGCCGGTGGCCCTGTGGGGCGATCTTCTCGACTTTCGTGATCGGCTTGCCGCGCGCGTACTCCTGCGCCCAGACGCCGCCATCGCGGGCGCTCTCCACCCGCATCCACGACGAAAGGGCGTTCACAACGGAGACGCCCACGCCGTGGAGGCCGCCGGAGACCTTGTAGCCGCCACCGCCGAACTTGCCGCCGGCGTGCAGGACAGTGTGGACGACTTCGAGCGCGTCCTTGCCCGTCGAGTGCCTGCCGACCGGGACGCCGCGCCCGTCATCCTCGACCCGGACCTTGCCGTCGGCCTGCATGGTGACGATGACCGTCGTGGCGACGCCGGCCATCGCCTCGTCGATCGAGTTGTCCACCACCTCCCAGACGAGGTGGTGCAGGCCGCGGACGTCCGTCGAGCCGATGTACATGCCGGGGCGACGCCGCACCGCCTCCAGGCCCTCGAGGACCTGGATGCTGGCCGCGGTGTACTCCGACCCGGTCGCCTTGGCCTTGCGGCTGGCGGCCGATCGCTCGCCGGTTTCCGTCACGCGGTTCCTCCGATCAGGCGCTCGTAGAGCCGGTTGAGCTCCTCGTCGCTGTAGTACTCGATCACGATCCGGCCACCGGTGCGCGAGCGGCTCAGGCTCACCTTGGTTCCGAGGCGCTCGCGCAGATGGGTCTCGACGCGCTCGAGGTCCGGGTCGAGGCGCGGAGGCGCCGCCGCCGCTGCCGGCTTGGGCTCACGCAGGCGCCGGACGAGTTCCTCGGTCTGGCGCACCGAGAGGCCCTGGCCGAGGACGGTGCGCAGCACCTGCGCCTGGCCATCGGGAGGGAGGCCCGCGAGCGCGCGCCCGTGACCCTCCGTGGTTCGGCCGTCCACGATGGCCGCCTGGACGTCGGCGTGGAGGTCGAGCAGGCGGAGCGTGTTTGCGATGGTGGCCCGTGCCTTGCCGACACGGTCGCTCACCTGCTCCTGGGTCAGGCCGAACTCATCGATCAGCTGGCGGTAGGCCAGGGCCTCCTCGATCGGGTCGAGGTCCGCACGCTGGACGTTCTCGACAAGGGCGACCTCGAGCTGGTCGCGGTCCGCGAGCTGACGGACCAGGGCGGGGATGCGCTCAAGTCCGGCCAGCCGCGCCGCGCGCACGCGGCGCTCCCCCGCGATCAGCTGATAGCCGTCGAGGGTCTCGGTGACGAGGATTGGCTGGAGGACGCCGTGCTCGCGGATGCTCGCTGCCAGCTCCTGGAGCCCCGCGTCGTCCACGTGTCTGCGCGGCTGGTAGGGGTTGGGCCGGATCCGCGTGAGCTGGACGTCCACCACAGCGGCGCCTGGGTTGGCCCGCTGCGGGATCAGGGCCGACAGGCCGCGGCCCAGAGCGCTGCCGCCGTGTTCGGTGCGATCGCTCATGCCACGGCACCCGCCGCGATCCCGCCCGAGGGGCGGGCCAGCTCGGTGGATCCGCTGGCCTGCCTTCGGGCACGCAATTCGTGGGCCAGGCTGGCGTATGCCTCCGCGCCCTTGGAGTCGGGACGGTACAGCGCAATGGGCAGCCCGTGACTTGGCGCCTCGGAGAGCCGCACGCTCCGCGGGATCACGGTGTCGAAGACGGCGTCGCGGAGGTGGCGGCGGACCTCGCTGGCGACCTCGGTCGAGAGGTTCGTGCGGCTGTCGAACATTGTCAGGACGACGCCCGCGATCGCGAGATCGGGGTTGAGGTGGTCGCGGACGAGATTGATGGTGGCGATCAACTGGGTGAGGCCCTCGAGCGCGTAGTACTCGCACTGGATCGGGACGAGGACCTGATCCACGCCGGTCAGGGCGTTCACGGTGAGCAGGCCCAGCGACGGCGGGCAGTCCACGAACACCCAGTCCCAGGCCTCGGCTTCCCCGTTCAGCGCTCGTGCCAGCCGTCGCTCGCGCCCGTCCTGATCGGCAAGTTCGATCTCGACGCCCGCCAGAGAGATCGACGAGGGCACGAGGCGCAGGTTGTCCACCGGCGTCGCCACGTGGAGTTCGCCCAGCGACCGCCCATCGACGAGTGCGTCGTAGATCGAGCCCGTGAGGGACGCTCGATTGGTCCCGAACCCGCTTGTGGCATTGCCCTGAGGATCAAGGTCGATCACCAGGACGCGGTCACCGAGGAGTGCCAGGTAGGTTGCGAGGTTCACCACCGTGGTGGTCTTCCCGACGCCGCCCTTCTGATTCGTGCAGGCGATCGTCTGGCCCACGCAACCTCCCGTCACGATCATGCTCAACCCACGAATTCTAGCATCGGAGCGCTTTCGACCGGCCCCGGCAGGTGTCCAGAGGATGGTCGCGGAGGCGCCTTATCGGGGCCTCAACTGGGCGTTTGTCGCGGTCTGGAAGTGTTTCACGTGAAACAGCCCGGACCTTCGCTGCCCGCAGCCATCGGTGTTTCACGTGAAACAGTGGCAGGACGCGCCGCGTCGGCGCGGCCGCCCGCGACCGCAACGTTGGGACTTCTTCACCCTGCGGCAATTGCCCGTCTTCAAGGGCCGTGGAATACTCAGCGCGAGCTCTACGCTGCCACTCCGCCGTCGCGGCCGCCATCGCATGCGCCCGACCGTCGGCCCGTCAGCCGAGGATCGACCGCCACATGCAACTCATACTCGCCGCGGTGCTCGCCGTGGTGGCCGCGCTCGCCGAATTCACCATCGTCCCGTATCTACAGATCGGGGACGCCGCGCTGCAGCCCGTCCTCGTGTTCGGGGTCATCTGGACCGTCGCCGGTGGCCTTGAGGCAGGACTCGTCTGGGCGTTCGTCGGCGGCTTGGCGCTCGATGTCCTGAGCCAGCGCCCGCTCGGCGCCTCCGCCTTCAGCCTCCTGATTGCGATGGGGGCCGCCTTCCTCATTGGGATCGCCCTCAGGAGGATCCGAATCGTCGCGCCGATCGTGGCGACCGCGGCGGCAAGCTTGGTCTACTCGATGTTGCTGCTACTCGTGACTTCGCTGCTCAACGGCGCCGGCGGAACCGACGGCACCACCGTGATGGTCGTGCCCTCCGCCGTCTACAGCACCGCCCTCGCCGCACTCGTCGGACCGCTCGCGGTCGCGACTGCTGCGCGCCGTCGGGAAACGGAGCGCGTGAACTGGTGAGCAACCCCGCCCTCATTCCGCACCGCGAGCGTGACCGGCGACCGATCCGGTTCGTCGCCTTCGGGCTCGCCATGGTGCTGGTCTTCGGGCTGCTGACGGCGCGCCTGGGCTATCTCCAGATCACGAACGGGCGCTCGTTCGCCGCCAAGGCCGAGGCCAACCAGACGACCACGGTCACGGTGTCGGTCCCCTCGCCGCGCGGGCTCATCTACGACCGCATGGGCAGGGCGCTCGTCACCAACGTCGCGTCGTACGCGGTGAAGATCACGCCCGCTGATCTGCCGTTCGAGCAGCGTGACGCGGTCGCTGCCCGCCTCGGCGCATTGCTGAACATGCAGCCGTCGGACATCCTGGCCACGCTCGACAGCGCCACCGGGTCGCGCTTCGACCCCGTGCGCATCAAGCAGGACATCCCCAAGGACACGGCAGACATCGTGTCGGAGTCGGCCGCTCAGCTGCCCGGCGTGCACGTGGTCATCGAGACCCGTCGCGACTACACCACTGGCGCGTTGATGTCGCACATCCTCGGGTACACCGGCCCGATCGACGCCAGCGCCTACGCACGCCTCCAGACGGCCGGCTACCTCCCCGACGACACCATCGGCAAGACCGGCCTCGAGTCGTCGTTCGAGGCCATTCTCCGGGGCACCTACGGCCAGAACGTGGTCGCGCAGGACGCCACCGGCAGGGACCTCCAGGTCCTCAAGACCGCGCAGCAGGCGGTCCCGGGCGCGTCGCTGACCCTGACGATCGATACGGCCGTTCAGCAGGAAGCGCAGAAGGCGCTCGCCTGGGGGATGAAGGCAGCAGGTCTCAAACGAGGCGTGTTCATCGTGATGAATCCGCAGACCGGCGAGATCCTGGCGATGGTCAGCCTGCCCACCTACGACGACAACCTGTTCGCGAAGGGCATCTCTCAGGCTGACTTCCAGAAGCTCGCCACGGACAAGACGCAGCCCCTGATCGACAACGCGGTCCAGTCGCAGTTCGCGCCGGGCTCCACGTTCAAGCTGGTCACCGGCTCAGGCGGGCTGCAGGACCGCAAGATCACCCCCACCTCGCAGATCCAGACCCAGGCCTACATCACGATCGCAGGCACCAAGTTCTGGGACTGGAACCACGCCGGCTTCGGACTGTGCGACATCAACTGCGGCTTCGGCAACTCGTCGGACACGTTCTTCTACCAGGTCGCCACGATGCTGGGCGCCGACCGCCTCGCCTACTATGCCCACGCCTTCGGCTTCGGCCAGCGCACCGGCATCGACCTGCCGGGCGAGGCGCAGGGGATCATCCCCTCGAACGCGTGGAAGGTGGGCGCCCTTGGGCAGCCGATGTTCGCTGGCGAGACGGCGCAGGCCGGCATTGGCCAGGGCTACGTGGCCGTTTCGCCAATCCAGCTGATCACTGCGTACGCGGCGCTTGCCAACGGCGGCAAGTTGTACCGGCCCCAACTGGTGGAGACCGTGACCGGTCCTGATGGCAACGTCATCACGCCGTTCAAGCCGGACCTCGTGCGCACGGTGCCTGTCTCTGCCGCCACCCTTCGGACCATGCGGGTGGCCGCGCGCGCGAGCGTCCTTCTCCGGCACACCTACAACCTCGTTGACATGCCGATCGCGGTGGCCGGCAAGTCCGGCACGGCCGAGTTCGGGATCAAGGACGCCCAGGGCCGCCTGCCGTACCACTCCTGGTTCGTCGGCTGGGTCAACAAGGACCCGAAATCGGCCGACTTCACGCAGACGAACTCGCAGTTGATGTTCATGGCGTTCGCATACTCGGCGCAGACGATCGGCAACGCCGGGACCGAGATCGTGAAGGAGTTCTTGCAGATCCACTACCACATCAAGCACGACTACGTGCTGATGCAACTGCTCCAGAAGGGCAACTTTGCAGGGCAGGGCTGACCGTTGCGCGTAATGCGGGCGGAGCCGAAGCGCTTCGCCGACGTGTCCAGTCGGGCTGTCGGGGCGGCATGGCGCGCCTATGACCTCCAGCTCACCACCTATGCCGCGCTCCTGGGAGCGGTGGGGCTGGTCATGGCGTATGTCAACACGGTCGAGTCCGGGCAGGCAGCCCTCGCCAATAACGGGGTCTTCTCCCGGGCCTTGGTGTGGTCCGGCCTCGCGATCGTCGTGTTCCTGGTCGCGACCGTGTTCGACTACTCGTGGATCAAGACATTCACGTGGCCGCTGTACGCCATCAACGCGGGCCTGCTGCTGACGACGCTGGCCATCGGCGCCGGGGTTGGGGGGTCAGCCAGGTGGATCGCGTTCGGGCCGCTGAACTTCCAGTTCTCGGAACTGGCGAAGATCCTCATGATCGGCGTGCTGGCCACCTATCTGGGCAACCGTGAGGGGAGGCTGGATTCACTCGGGTCCATCCTCGGTGCGGTGATCCTGACCATCCCTCCCGCCGTGCTCGTCATGATGCAGCCAGACCTCGGGACAAGCCTCTGCCTGCTGGCGATCCTCGTGGGCATGCTGTTCATGTCCGGTGCCAGCCTCAGGTGGCTCGTCGCTGGGGCCCTGGGCGTCGTCGCTGCCATCCCGCTGGTGTGGACCTACGTCCTCCAGGACTACCAGCGACAGCGGCTCCTCACCTTCCTCAACCCTGGCCAGGACACGCAGGGCGCCGGCTTCCAGGTGGCCCAGGCCCAGATCGCGGTCGGAGCGGGCGGGCCGCTTGGGGTGGGCCTCACGAACGGGGCGCAGTCGCACGGCCAGCTCCTCGCGGTCCGCGAGAGCGACTTCGTGTTTGCCGTCCTTGCCCAGGAGTTGGGATTCGTTGGCGCGCTGGTGGTGTTCCTGCTGTTCGTGGCGCTTCTGTGGCGCGTGCTCACGGCCGCTTGGCGCTCCAGGGACTCTTTCGGCACCCTCTATGGGGCCGGCGTGGCCTCCATGCTGCTGTTCCAGGTGTTCGTGAACGTGGGCATGGTCGTGGGAATCATGCCGGTGACGGGCATCCCGCTGCCGTTCATCAGCCATGGCGGCGCATCGCTGGTCAGCATCGCGCTCGGTCTGGGCGTGATCCAGAGCATCAACATCCGCCAACAGCGGGCAGAGTGGTGACGGCGCCCTCCGCCAGAGCTCAGCGCCGGCGGAATGGCCCGCCGCGGCCCTGGTCTGACCTGGCCGCGCTCGAGCGGCGGCCCTTGGCGCGCAGCAGCTCGTCGATCTCGCCCTGGTAGGTGCGGCCGATGGGCATGCGGTCCAGCCACTCGAGGTAGTCGATCTCGGTCCGCGCGATCTCGCCCAGCGACCAGCCTGCGAACCGCCCGAAGTTCAGCACGCTCCCCGACGGGTGGCCCGGTGGCGGTCCGGCCGCGCCCGTACCGGCGGGTCGGCTCGAGGCCCCGGACTGGAACCCGCCGAGCGGGGAGCCACCCGTGGCCGGGGATTGCGGCTCGGCTCCGGCAGCCCCGGCGGCCCCGGCGGCGGTCGATTGCGCCGCACTGTCCGTCCCTGGGTCGTTCATCCCGAATGGCCAGGGCGGGGCGTCGCCCGACGAGCCGGGCGCAGGGGGCACGTATGCCGGACGCGCCGCGGGGGAGGGTGCGGGACGGGATGACGGTGCTCCGGCCGCGGTGGTCCGCACCTTTGCGTCCGCGGCCACGATCCAGGCTGCGGTGCCGGAGGTGCGTCGGCGCGCTCGGTCGACGGCCGCTCGCTTCGCGGGGTCGCGCAACTGCTCCCACGCCTGGTTGATGGCGATCATCTTCGCGTGGGACTGAGGGTCGGTCGAGACGTCGGGGTGGTACATCCGCGCTAGCCGACGATAGGCAGCCCCGATGACCTCGGCCTCAGCCTCCGGGTCAACCTGGAGGACCTCGTACGGGTCCGAGACGCTCAAACCGGTACCTCCCCACCAGCGGACGGTGTCCGACGGCGGCGTGGAGATGTGCCCGGGCCGACGGGCTCGCCGGCCGGGCGGGCCAGACGATAGGACGGCCGAGTGCTTCTCGGGGCAGACTAGCACGCGTGCAAGCCCGCTCCGAACCACCCGAACGAGCCGCCGCCAGTGGGACTAACGGCGTCCGCGCTGCCGTCCAGCGCTGGCGCCTCGTGTTTCGCCGGGCCGTCCTGCCAACTGATGTGGTCCAGCGGGAGCAGTTGTCGGGGTGGGAGGCAGTGCTCGAGGCATCGGGGCTGCCAGTGGCCGGTCTCGACGCTCCCAAGCCGAAGGCCCGGCTCGCGCTCGCCGCGCCGCTGCCGTCGGGCGTCGCGGGCGAGGCCGAGCTCGCGGACCTGTGGTTGGTTGAACGGCTGCCGTCCTGGCGTGTCCGCGAGGCGCTCGCCACGGGCCTCCCGGCGGGCTACACGCTCGCGAACCTCTACGACGTCTGGCTGGGCGAGCCGCCGCTGCCCGGTCGCGTGATCGCGTCGATCTACCGGGCGACGATTGCACCTCCCGTCGCATTGCCCGCCGTCGTCGCCGCAGCGCAGACCCTGCTCACGGCGGACGCGCTCCCCCGCGGACGGCGCAAAGGCGAGGCAACGGTGGCCTATGACCTCCGGCCGTTCCTTGACGCGATCGAAGTCGCAGCGGCCGCCGAGGGCGGCGCCACGATCCGGATGACCTTGCGCCACGACCCGGCGAGGGGCGTCGGCCGGCCGGACGAGACGCTCGCCGCGCTCGGAGAGACGCTTGGCGGAGAGCCGCTTCGACCCGCAGCCCTCGTGCGTGAGGGTCTTGTCCTGTCCGAGCCCCCGCAAGTGGCGCCGACCGCGCCTCGCGGTCCTCGCCCGTCGACGGTACCCTCCGCCCCGGGCTCGCACCCGCTCCGGCCCGGGCATCCGAGATGATCGTCTCCCTCGTTGTCATGGGTCGAGGGCGACAACGTCGCTGGCCGCTCAGTGATGTTCCCCGGCGGAGATGAGACACGGGAGTGGCGTGCCCTCCGCGGTGAGTGCGCGTGCCGCTGCGGACCGACCCGGCGACGCACCGGGGCGCAGCCGCCGCCGGGGAGGGCCGCATCCCCCGGCCACCGCTGGCCCCTCCGCGCGCCCACTCCTGCGCGCGCCCCCGCTGGCCCCCTCCGCGCGCCTCCCCCCGCCTCCGCACACCCGCTCGCGTGGCCCCTCCGCGCCCCTCTCCGCGCCCCTCCGCGCGTCACGTGGGACGCCTGTGGTTCCGTCCCGGAACGCTCGGGCCTCGTGGGAGTCCCCACGTTCCGCCGCGGCGCCCGCCGCGGGACAGCTGCCCCACCTGGGGCTCCGGCCGCTCCGGCGCGGAACCACTGGAGTCCGGGGAGACGCAGCTCGCGGGGCGCGGCGCCCCCCGAGCGCGGGGACAGGCCCGGCGGATCCCGGCGACCGTCGCGGCGCGCGGCGGCCTCCGCGGGCGCCGCTTCTCACCTACCGGCCGCGCCGGTGTTCGACCAGGGGCCGCGAGGC
>JBBIIL010000031.1:0-35896 GCA_037446495.1 Chloroflexota bacterium
GCGAACACCGTGTGCGATTCCTTGTCCAGCCAGCTGGTGAGGGCTCCCGATCGGGAGCCAGGTGGACATCGGCCCCGAGGAGGTCCCGCGTGAACAGGTACGCCAGCGTGCTCCGGATGCCGCCCGAGAGCCTCGCGCGCTACACCGAGCTCCATGCAGCGGTCTGGCCCGGGATCCTGGCCAGGATCTCCGAGTGCAACATCCGCAACTACTCGATCTACCATCGGAACGGCTGGCTGTTCAGCTACTTCGAGTACGTCGGCGGCGACTACGAAACGGACATGGCACGCATGGCGGCCGATCCGCTCACGCAGGAGTGGTGGGATGTCTGCAAGCCACTCCAGGAGCCCCTCGAGGACCGAGCGGACGGGGAGTGGTGGGCCGGGATGGACGAGCTGTTCCACCTCGACTGACACGTCCAAACGGATAGCACATGATCGCCAGCGCGCGATTTGAAAGGCGGGTCCCATGGAGCCCCTTCGGATCGGCATCCTTGGTGCGGCCAGGATCGCGCCCGACTCGATCGTCACGCCCGCCGCCCTGACCGGCGCGCGGCTGGTGGCCGTCGCGTCGCGTGACCGCCGCCGCGCCGAGGCGTTTGCGGCCGCCCACGGCGTCGAGCGCGTCCTCGACGGGTACGCGGACGTGATCCACGACCCCGAAGTGGACGTGGTCTACAACCCGCTGGCGAACGGCCTGCACGCGCCGTGGAACCTGGCGGCGATCGCGGCCGGGAAGCACGTCCTGTCCGAGAAGCCGTTCGCGAGCAACGCTGAGGAGGCCGCCGAGGTGCGCGACGCGGGCCGCCGCGCCGGGGTGGTCGTCGCCGACGGGTTCCATTACCTGTACCACCCGGTAACGCAGCGCCTCCACGAGCTGCTCCGGTCGGGCGAGCTGGGCGAGCTCGGGCACGTCGAGGTGCGCATGGTCAACCCGGCGCCTGCGGCGGACGACCTCAGGTGGTCGCCGACGCTGGCCGGCGGCGCGCTGATGGACCTCGGGTGCTACAGCCTCCATGCCCATCGCGTCCTCGCGCCGCTGGCCGGCGGGTCGCCGCGCCTGGTCGCGGCACGGGCGGGCGAGCGGGCAGGCTTGCCCGGCGTGGACGAGTGGTTCGAAGCGGAGCTGGCATTCCCCTCCGGGGCCACCGGGTTGGCGTACTGCAACATGGCCGGCGCCGCGCAGGAGTTGACCTACCGCGTCATCGGATCGCGCGGCGAGGCGATGACGGCGAACTTCATCCTCCCGCATGTCGACGACCGGGTCTTCGTTCGCACGGCAGCGGGGCAGCGCGTGGAGCACCTCGGGAACCGGTCGTCGTACACGTATCAACTCGAGGCCTTCGCCGCTGCGGTCCGAACCGGCGCCCCCATGCCGACCGACAGCGACGATGCGGTGGAGACCATGCGGCTCATCGACGAGTGCTATCGTGCCGCCGGCCTCGAGCCGCGCGCCAGGTGGGTCACGCCGCCGACGGCCTGAGCGGTGCCAAGACGGGCGATCGCTCTCCGCCCGCGACAAGACAGGCAGACGCCCGGCGGGGAGGAGTGTCCGCCGGGCGTTACTGCGGAGTGCGGGGCGAGGGCGCAGGCCCCCGGGTCTACTGTGTCGGCAGGTTGAGCGGGTAGACGCCGTACTCGCGGACGAGCTTGACGATCTGGTCGTAGGTCTGTCCGGAGACGTCCGAGGCGACCGAGTGGTCGCTCATGAACACGTAGCCCCCGCCCTCGGCGGCTCGGAGCCGGTGCAGGACTTCACGACGGACCTCGTCGGGATCCGTAGGGGTCGGCGTCGGGGGAGAGGCCGAGTTCGCTGCGCCACCGGTCGCGAAACTGGCCCCAGAAGAAGTCCGTGATGGGGACGCGGTCCGCCTCCTCGTGCGCGAACGTCTTGCGCACGCGGTCAAGCTTGGCGAGGGTCTCGGGCTTGCGCGCCTCGCTGCCGCCCCGGCCGTAGGTCTCGAACATACCGGGCATCTGATCACCCCGCCAGCAGCGACTTGGCCAGATCGACCGCAGCCCCGGCGTCGGGGGCGAACCGGCAGCGCCGATCTGCGCAGCGAACTCGGGCGTGGTCGGCGCCCCTCCGATTATGACCTTCGTGTTGAGATCTGACGCCTTGATCGCCTCGACCACTTTGCGCATGTTCGGCATGGTGGTCGTCAGCAGCGCGCTCAGCCCAATCAGCCGCGCGTCGTGCTCCCTGGCGGCATCGACGAACCGCTGAGCGGGAACGTTGACTCCCAGGTCCACGACAGAGATCGCCGCGCCCTTGAGCATCATCCCGACTAGGTTCTTGCCGATGTCGTGCAGGTCGCCCTCGACCGTGCCGATGACTGCGGTGTGCTCCGGGCGAATACCCGCCTCGACCAGAACGGGCTCCAGGATTGCCGTGGCCTCCTTCATCGCGCGGGCGGCGATGAGCATCTCCGGCACGAAGATGTCCCCGTCCTGGAACCGCCTGCCGATGATCCCCATGGCGTCGGTCATGGCGTCGAGGATCTGCTGCGGCGCAACCCCGGCTTGGAGCGCCTCGTTCGTGTGCCGCACGGCCGACGCCCGGTCGCCCGCTTCGATCGCGAGCGAGAGCCCGCCCAGATCGGCCATGTCCTTGTCTCCTTTGCCCCTATGTGGATGGAGGCGCGGTTACCGCGGTCGCCGTTGACCTATTCGGTGGCGACCCGCATTGCCACGTCCACCCACTCCCAGAGTCGGCGGGCGTCGTAGCGGATCGTGCTGACGTCCTTGAGGATGAATTCGACGGGTGTCCTCGTCCGGCGGCAGGCATCGGCGGTCGCCCGAAGCTCCCTCTCGACCGCCTCGGGCTCCCAGCCGTCCATCGCGAGCAGCGCGGGGTTGGGCTTGCGGGACATCACGAAGTCGTGGCCGATGCCGTCCGCCGAGCGGTCCACGTTGGACCAGGGGCTGATGGAGATCTTGCGGACGTTGGGGATCGCCCGCACGTTGTCGATGTTCCGGTCGAGTGCGTCGCAGCAGCCGTAGTAGCCGAGGCCGAAGCGCGCGTACCAGCGGGAGGTGTACGGCACCTCGAACTCGCGGAACATCGCGGGTGAGCAGGAGGTGAACAGCTGGGCCATGCCCATCGTCCACAGGTCCCGTCCCTTGGGCTTCGCCGGGTCGAAACCGTCGCCCGGGAGCTCAACAGTTTGGTCGACGATCCTCACTCGCGTCCCCTGGCCTGAGATTGCTCTACTCGGCAGCGGCAAAAGCCACGATCAGGGCAGCGGGTGCCCGGCGTGCCGGGGCTGGTCGACCCGACGCCCGCCGTCAGGCTGCTCCCCGTCTAGCGATACTCGTTCACCGCTTCGAACATCGCCTCGATGTTCTGCGGCGGGATGTCCGGCAGCATGTTGTGGGCGGGCACGAACACGAAGCCGCCGCCCGGCGCGAACGTCTCGATGTTCCTGCGCACGTGGTCCTTCACCTCGTCCACCGTGCCCTGGGGGAGCACCTGCCGTGTGTCGGCGCCACCGCCCCAGAACGTGATGTCCGCCCCGAAATCGGCCTTGAGTCGCCAGGGCTCCATGTCCTTCGCGCTGATCTGCACCGGGTTGATGATGTCCACGCCGGCCTCGATGAGATCGGGGAGCAGCCGGTGGATCGAGCCGCAGGAGTGCAGGAAAGTCTTCATCGCGGTGCGCTCGTGCACGTAGGCGTTGAGCGCGGCGTGACGCGGCTTGAAGTACGTCCGGTACGTATCGGGCGACATCAGCGGGCCGCGGTCCATCCCCAAGTCGTCGCCGAAGCGGATGACGTCCGCCACGTCACCCACGGCCTCGAAGACGCGGTCAAGCGTCGCGAGGTGGACCTCCATGAGAGCGTCGAGCAGCCGGTGGACATTGTCTGGGTCCGTGGCGAGGTCCATCAGGAAGTTGTCGATCCGCCGCAGGAACGTGCCCCACTCAAACAGGTTGCACCCGGCCACGATCACGAGCGCCCGATCGGTGGACGCGCGCAGTGCCAGCGCCCGCCGCCGCAGCTGGGCCCAGAAGTCGGGCTCCGAGGCGTGGTCCCAGGGGCTGTGCACCAGGCCCGACCAGAGTACCTTGGGCATGACCGAGGACAGGCCAGAGAGGTCGTCGGGGTAGCCGTCGAGGTAGGGGAAGTAGGTCTGGTCGAAGAAGTTGGCGCCCATCGGCATCGAGGCGATCCGGTCGCCGTCGCCGTCGAAGGCCTCCCAAGCGCCGTCGGGCTGGTGGACCGGCTGGAACCAGGCGGGCACCTGCACCTCGATGCCGGACGGGAGCACCATCGGGTGCCAGTCCTTCCGGCGCTCGTTGAACGTCCGGCCGACGTCCACCGCGTCGATGCGCAGCCGGTCGAGCAGCTCGCCCGACGGCTGGGCCAGCTGCTGGACGACGTCGTAGACGAGCGTGCGCTGGTCGCGCAGGCCGAGATGCCGCACCAGGTTCGCGTGGGCCACGGCGGAGATCCCGGAGCTGGGCGTGGCGCCGAGGTCCACGGCGACTGCGTCGGGCTCGCGGTGCTCTACGGACGCGATCACCCGCTGGCGCGGGGTCATGGCCTGCTGAGTGGACACGGGATATACCTCGCTTGGAAGCGCGTCGCGCCGGGGTCAAGGCGTCAGGCCAGGTAGCGGCCGACCTCGCTGCTCACGTCGTCATACGTGCGCGGCCGCTCGTTGAGATCGGTGATCTCGCCGACGATTCGAAACTTGCGGAACACCAGGATGCGGCGCGCAAGGTGGATCATCTCGGGGAGGTCCGACGAGATGAGGATGATCGACTTCCCCTCGTTCTTCGCGAGGTCCCAGATGAGGTGGTGGATCGCCTCCTTGGCCCCGACATCCACACCGATCGTCGGCTCGTCGACAATCAGCGTGTCGCAACCCGCGGCCAGCCACTTGGCGATGGAGACCTTCTGCTGGTTGCCGCCACTCAGGCGGCCGACCAGCTGGTCGGGACCGGTCGCCCGGACCTCGACCGCGTCCATGAAACGCTGACCGACGTGGCGCTCTTGGGCGAGGCTGATACCTACGAGTGGCCGGGAGATGCGGTCCCAGACGGTGATCGCGATGTTGGTGTTGACGCTGGCGCCCAGGATCAGGCCCTTCTCCTTGCGGTTCTCCGAGACGTAGCCGAGCCGGTGCCGTGAGAGGCTCTCGGCCACGCTCCGGGGGCGGGCCGCAACCCCAGTGATGAGGACCTCGCCTGTGAAGTCGCGGTCCTCGCCGATCAGGATCTGCGCGAGCTCCGTTCGACCGGACCCCACGAGGCCGTAGAACCCGAGGATCTCGCCGGCGTGGAGCTGGAAGCCCAGACCGTCGAACCGCCCGGGCTGCGCGATCCCGCGCGCCTCGAGTACGACCTCATCCTGCCGGATGTCGAGGGTGCCGAGAGACTCGCTCACGGCCGATCGGCCCAGCATCATCGTGACGATCGCATCCCGGGTGAGCTCGCTAGTCGGGCTCGACCCCACGAGCATGCCATCGCGCAGGACGGTGACGACGTCCGCTATGTCGAGCACCTCCTCGAGCTTGTGGCTGACGAAGACGATCGCGACGCCCTGGCCACGGAGCTGGCGGACCAGCCTAAACAGGTTGTTCGCCTCGTGGAGCGTCAGCGACGACGTCGGCTCGTCGAGGATCAGCAGCCGGGCGTTCGAGGACAGCGCCTTGGCGATCATGAGCAGCTGCTTCTGGGCGGCGCTGAGGCCGCCGGCAGCCACGCCGACGTCGATGTCCAAACCGACCAGCCGCGTGTAGGTGGTCGCCGCCGCCTCAACCTGGGCCCAGTCGATCCTGCCGTGCCGCCGGTGCTGCTCGATCTTGTCGAGCATGATGTTCTCTGCGATGGTCATCCTCGGGATGACCTGGATCTCCTGGCTGACGAGCTGGATCCCGAGCGCCATGGCGTCGCCGTAGCCGTTCAGGTGGAGCTCTCGCCCGTCGAGGGTGATCACCCCGTCATCAGGCCGGTAGATGCCGCAGATGACCTTGATGAGGGTGCTCTTGCCCGCCCCGTTCTCGCCGACGACGGCGTGGATCGCCCCGGCCTCGAAGGTCAGCGAGACCCCGCCGAGCGCCTGCACGCCCGGGAATGCCTTGCGGATCTCGTCGACGTGGAGCATGGGCGGTGACTCCGGGATCTGGTGTGCGCTGGAGAGTGCCGGGCGGGCGCGCGGCGTCCGCCCGGCATCTGAAGGAGTGGGGCGCTACTTGGTGAGGATGCTCGTCAGCATCGAGTCCTTGATCTTCTGGGTGACTTTGGAGATGTCGTCCGCGTACGTGGTCAGGTTGGCCTTGGTCACGAACGCCGTGCCGGTGTCGACTGCGTAGACGCCCTGCTGGACCTTGTAGCCGTCCGCCATGCACATGAGCGCGAGCATCGGCAGGTAGCCGTGCCCGAACGGGTTCTGTGCGATCGTCCCGTCCATGACGCCGTCGGAGATGGCCTTGACGACCGTCGGGTCGGTGTCGATGCCGACGGAATGGATGGTCCGCGTGCCGCCCTTGACCTTGTAGTCGGTCATCACCTGAGCGATGGCGACGGTGGGGGTGAAGCCGGTCGCAATGATCCCGTCAACGGTGTTGCTGTTGGCGGCGATGGCGTCCGTCACCTTCTGGACGGCGTCCTGCTGGCTGGCCATCCCGGAGATCTCCTGGATGATCTTGACGTTGGGGTGCTTGGCGACGACCTCCTCGACGCCCTGCTTGCGCAGCACGGTATTGGGGTCGGTCAGGACCTCGAGGACGTTGATGATGTTGCCCTTGTCGCCCATCTGGGCGATGAGCGCCTCGGTGGCCTGCTCGGCGGCTGCCTTAACGTCGGTCGCGAAGACGAGGGAGGCGGTCGTGGGCTGCTGCGTGGAGGCGCCGAAGTTGATGATCGTGGCGCCCTTGCTGGTCAGCTCCTTATAAAGCGCGTTGGCGCCGCTGGCGTCGCTCGGGTAGACCGAGAAGTACCGGGAGCCCTTGGCGAACAGCGCCTCGAGGCCCTGGTTCTCGCTGTCCTGCGTCCAGTCCGGGCCGATCTGCTCGACCGGGGTGAACCCGAACTCCTTGCCGGCCGCCTCGACGCCCGGCTTCACGGTCTCGAAGTACGGGTGGGCGGCGGACGCGTACCAGACCGGCGCGAAGCCGGCGGGGGCGGTGCAGCCGAAGGCGGAGGCGGACGCCGCGACAGACCCGGGCGCGCTCGCCGCCGCCTGGCTCGCAGGAGCGGAAGTTGCGGGTGCCGCGGTGGCCGCTGCCTGGGTGGCCGGGGCGGGGGTCGCAGCGCTGCTGCAGGCCGAGAAGAGGATGCCGGTCGCGGCGATGAGCGACAGGACCCGTGAGTTCTTCATCCGGAGGTTGACCTCGTGCTGCGTCAAGGGGTGGGTGGGACTTCTGGGTGGGCTGTCTACTTCCCCGTTCCTCCTTCGGCTCCTCGTGCGTGCCGTGGGGAACGTGACCGGCGCCGCCCGATCGCCCGGAGGCTCTCGAGCGAGACGGCCAGGAGGATGACGATGCCCAGAAACGTCTGCTCGAAGTAGATGTTCACGTTGAACATCACGAGGCCGTTCTTGATCAGGGTAAGCATCACGGCGGCCGCCCCCAGGCCTAGGGCGGAGATCTCGCCGCCCGCCAGCGACGTGCCGCCGATGATTGCGACGGCGAACGAGATGATCAGCCAGTCGGACCCGGTCGACGGCTGTGCGGACCCAACGCGCGTGATCCAGAGGAACCCCGCCAGGGCCGCGAAGACCCCGGACAGGACGTTCGCTAGCATCACGATGCGGTCGGTGCGAATGCCCGACAGGCGGGCCGCCTCCGCGTTGCCGCCCGTGGCGAGGATCCGGCGGCCGGTGACCGCGTACCGGAAGAAGTACGCGACCACCGCCAGCGTGACCACCATTAGGACGAACAGGATCGGGATGCCGAAGATGTCGCCGCTGCCGATGAAGGTGATGTCGGGGATGTTCGTGTACGGCGAGCCCTTGGAGATTCCGGTCACTAGGCCGGCGAAGATGAACGAGGTCGCCAGCGTCGCCACGAACGAGTTCAGCTTGAGCTTGGTGATGATCAGCCCGTTAAACAGGCCCGTCGCGGCGCCGACGAGGAGCGCCAGCGGCAACGCGACTAGCGGGCTGATCCCGGCGTCCTGCATCGCGGTGCCGGCGATGACGACGGCCAGGCCGCCAATCGCGCCCAGCGACAGGTTCATGCCCCCGATGACGACCACGATCGCTTGGCCGAGGGCGACGAAGACGTAGAGGGCCGACGTCCGGCCCATGTTGAACAGGTTGTACTCGGTGAAGAAGCTCGCGCTGCCAAGCGCGAAGATCACAAACAGCACGATGGTCGCGAGCACGACCGAGAAGTCGCTGCGACGGAGCAGACTGGCGGCCACGCGGCTGGCGGACCCGCGACGTTCCTCGCCCACAGGCGATTCTGGGCGCTCGGTGTCGCCTGATGCGTGCGACTCGATCGTCATCCGGGACTGCCTCCGCGGCGCCAGCGGCGCCCTAGTCCACGGGCCGCCTAGACGGCCGCGTCGATCACCGGCTGGGGACGAACCGGAGGCCTATCGAAATGTCTGTCTGCCCCTTCCCGAGGGAGCGGCAGAGGTGGCGGACCCGGGGTATCCCGACGGGCTGCGAGGCCAGCCTCGGACCGAAGGCCCTTGGTATCGATACCAGTTAACGATACCAAGGGCACATAGCGCACCTGTCAAGAGGTCCGCAAGGGTGGGTCCGGGGATACCTCCACCCGGAGGATGGCGAAGTCGATCAGCCTCGGAGGGCGTCCGAAGCCACGACGGGGCCACCGCTCGAGAGCCTGACGACGATCTCGGTCGGCAGGACCACCTCGCTGGGCTCGTGCGCCGGGTTGCCCAGCGCGTCGAGCAGGCGCGCGACCGCCAGGCGCCCCATCTCGAAGGCCGGCTGGGCTGCCACCGTCAGGAACGGGAAGGTCACCATCGCCGCCGGGAGGTCGTCCAGGCCCACCAGCGCCACGTCCTCGGGCACCTGCAGCCACAGGTCGGACATAGCGTGCATCGTGCCGATGGCGATGAAGTTGTTGGTCGCGAAGAGCGCCGTCGGCCGTGGGTGTTCAGCCATGGCCGTCGTGGCCATCTCGTGGCCGCTGAGGATTGTGAAGGCGCCGTAAACCACGCGTGGCGGCGCGACGCCAGCCTCCTCCAGCGCCCGGCGGAACCCCTGGACCCGGTCAACGGCGGTGGGGACCGAGGTGGGTCCGCTCAGCACGGCCATCCTGCGGTGCCCGAGGCCGGCGAGCAGACGGCCCAATTCGTAGGAGCCGCCCTCGGCATCGGCTCGCACCAAGTCGATGCCGGGCTCGCTGGACCGGCGATCCACGAGCACCAGCCGGACGTTCCTGTCCCGGCAGAGCCGGATCGTGTCGGTGCCGGACCCGGCAGGCACGACGAGAATGCCGTCCACCTGGCGCTGTAGCAGCATGGGGACCAGCCGGTGCTCCTCCTCCTCGCGCTCGTCACTGTTGGCGAGGATCAGCGAAAGGCCGGCCTCGCGGGCAGCGGTCTCGACGCCGTGGGCAAGCGTCGTGAAGAACGGATTCGTCATGTCCGGTAGCAGGAGCGCGATCGTGTCCGTGCGCCGGGCGCGGAGGCTGCGCGCCAGCGTGTTGGGCATGTACCCGGTTTCCGCGAGCGCCTGCTCCACGCGCGTGCGCAGCTTCGGGCTGACCTCGCCCGAACCGTTCACGACGCGGGATACGGTCATCGGCGAGACGCCGGCGCGCCTCGCGACGTCGTGCAGGGTGGGCATAGGCGGTGCGGTTACCCCATGGCGGCTGGCGATGTAACGTTACCAACGCTCAGGGCTCAGTGTCCAGCGCGGCTTGTCCCCGGCGGCAATCGGACGCTAGAACCCCCGGAGCGCTGTGCTGCTCCGGGCCGGCAGCCCCTCGTGCGGCACGCGCTGGAGCACCACGTACTCGATGCCGCGCATCTCGCAGAACTCGCGCTTCTCGGGCTGATCGCCGTCCTCGTTGACGACGTAGTGCGTGGGTCGGATCCAGTCGATCTCGGGCTCGGCATCCATCCAGCCGGTGCCCGACGACACGAGGCAGCGGTGCACGCTCCTGACAGCGCCCACCATGTAGCGTCGCTCGTCCTCGTGCTGGAGCGGGTGGCCTGGCCCCTTGAGCAGCCGGACATTGCTGTCGCTGCCGACGACCGCGTAGACGGCGCCGTACGAGGCGGCGTCCATGAAGAAGCGGACGTGGCCGGAGTGGAGCCAGTCGTAGCACCCTGTGACGACGACCCTCGCCGCGCCGGGCGGCGGGTCGGCCGGGTCGGGGACCGGGAAGCCGGAGCGAGCGGCGTGGCCAATCACGGCGAAGGGCACGCCACGGACCTCGGCCGCGGCACGCAGGTGCGGATCGTCCTCGAGCGCCGCGATGCGTTCGCCGGCCTCGGCAAGCTGCGGCAGCGCGTCGGCGACCGGTCGGTCCACGATCTCCGCCGCCGCGACGAATCGAAGCGACTCGGCGAGGAACAGGCGCTCCGCTGCCGGGAAGAGGGGCGCGGCCCCGGTCCGGGCCGCCAGGAGCGCATCGGACGGGATCCGGACCCGCAGAGGGCCGAGGGCGGCAGCCTCCTCGAGGAATCGCACGTCGTCGGACGTGAGGTTGTCGAGGCTGATCTCGACAACCGTGGCTGGCGGCCCGGCAGGGGGGCCGCTCACGCGCGCACCACCACCCGGGATGATCCCGGGGGCGGCGTCTCCGACGCGACGATCACGTACCCGCCCCCGCATCCTGACATCATCGCCCCGGGGTACTCCGCGGCATACGCCGCGAGCAGCCCCTTGAGATCCACATTGATCGTGGGGTGCGCGAACACCTGGGGAAGGATCGCGTCCCACGCCCGCGAGCACTCGTTGAAGGACTCGCCGAGCGTCGCCAGGTCCATCGCCACGATGGCGTCGAAGCAGGCGCGGCCGCTCGCCGACAGGCGTGCGATCCAGGCGGGATCGAGCCGCTTGATGCCCAGCGGCCCGTACCCCGGCGGCCGTTGCATGACGGGCACGAGGTGGATCACGCGCTCGAGCCAGGCGACGACGTCGGGATCCGTCATCGACGTCACGCGCGCGGGGAACCAGCCCCCGTCAACGGTGGCGTCGTAGTCCAGGCGGCTGATGCCCGGGTACACGATGCCGCACATGTCCTGCGACCCGGACGGCTCCACCAGGTTCGCGTTCTCGGCCGCATAGAGCTCCCGCACGAGGCTCGCGCTGGTCCGGCCGGCCGGGAGCGTCTCGCCCCAGAGGGTCTGGGCGACGGCGCGCGTCCCGGTCGCCATCCCGCAGCGGTCCATGTAGCGGACCACCGGCTGGATGGACACGACGACCATGGATCCCGGAGGCTCCGGGTTGCACGACGAGACGAACGGCTGGTCGATCCAGCCGCCGGCCAACTGGAGGCGATACGGAAGCGACCCCACCGCCCTCCCGATACCGGTGAGCGCCGGGTAGGGCGCGGCGGCCAGCCCCCGCATCGGGGTCAGCCTTCGACAACGCGCTTGCCGGCCTTGCGGGCGGCAAACTGCTCAGCGATCCACGCGTACGTCGCGGTCATGCCGTCCCGCAGCGGGGTGTTGGGCTCCCAGCCGAGGACACGCTGGATCATCGTGTTGTCGCTGTTGCGGCCGGCCACGCCCTTGGGCGCATCGAGCTTGTAGGTGCGCTCAAGCTTGACGCCGGCGATGTCCTCGACCATCGAGACGAGGTCGTTGATGGAGATGAGCTCCGACGACCCGAGGTTGATCGGGGTGGCGATCAGCTCCGGGGTGTGCATGATCAGGTCGATGCCGTGGATGCAGTCGTCGATGTAGCAGAAGGAGCGAGTCTGGCTGCCGTCGCCCCAGATCTCGATCGTCATGTTGCCGGAGTCGAGTGCTTCGAGGACCTTGCGCGACATCGCCGCCGGCGCCTTCTCGCGGCCGCCGAACCAGGTGCCGTTGGGGCCGTAGATGTTGTGGAATCGCGCGATGTGGGTCTCCAGGCCGCGCTCCGCCCAGTACTCCTGGCAGAACATCTCGGAGATGAGCTTCTCCCAGCCGTAGCCGCGTTCCGCCATCGCCGGGTAGGCGTCGGATTCCTTGAGGGCGATGACCTCGGGGGACTTCTGGAGGTCGGTGTTGTAGGCGCATGCCGAGGAGGAGAAGAAGTAGCGCGCGACGCCGGCGCGGTACGAGGCCTCGGTCAGGTGCGTGTTGACCAGGATGCTGCGCAGGCACTCGACGCGGAAGTTCTCGATGAAGCCCATGCCGCCCATGTCGGCCGCGAGGTTGTAGACCTCCTTCGCGCCGCGCACAGCCTCGATGGCGTTCTGCTCGTGCGAAAGGTCCATGGAGATGGACTCGACGCCGGGCACCCGCAGGTACCAGTCGGGAAGCGGCTTGCGGTCGATCGCCCGAATGTTCGTGTAGCCCTGCTCGGCAAAGTACCGGGTGAGCGAGCCTGCGATGAAGCCGCCGGCGCCCGCGATGACGATCAGGTCGTCCTTGGCAAGCCCGCGCGCGACCGTGGTGCCGGGGATGGTGTCGGTGGACGGGGCGGTCATCGAGGAGTACCTCATTGCATGCGGCGGTGCTAGGCCCGTTGGCGGGGCCGGGGAGCGGCGGGTGGCTTGGCGTGGTAACGTTACCACCCCACGAGTCACCTGTCTAGTCACGCAGCCCTCCGACAGAGCAGTCGCGGCCCCCGTTCAGGAGGATCCCGTGTTCGCAGTCATCCTCGCAGGCGGTGGCGGCACCCGGCTCTGGCCGCTGTCGCGCCCGGAGTGCCCCAAGCCGTTCCTGCCGCTCATTGGAGACCGGACGCTGCTGCAGCGCACGTGGGACCGTATCGTGCCCGGGCTCGTGGACGCGGCTGACGTCGCTGTGGTGACCGAGCGACGGTACACCGACCTCGTCCGGTCGCAGCTTCCCGGGCTGCGTGACGAGATGCTGCTCGTGGAGCCGGTGGCGCGGAACACGGCGGCAGCCGTGGCGCTGGCTGCTGCTGCGCTCCGCCGCCCGGACGACGAGGTGATGCTCGTGCTGCCGGCGGACCACCTCGTCGCAGACGAGCCGGGGTTCCGGGCGGTCCTGCGCCGCGCCGCCGCCCTGGCCGCGGATGCGCAGGGTCCGCTCGTCACTCTCGGGATCGCCCCGGACGGCGCGGAGACCGGCTACGGGTACATCGTGGCGGGCGGCGCGGTTCCTGGCCATCCGGGCGCGGTGACCGTGGAGCGGTTCACCGAGAAGCCGTCCGCCGACGAGGCACGGGCCCTGCTCGACGGGGCTGCCCCCGTCGCGTGGAACGCGGGCATCTTCCTGTGGCGCCTCGACGCGCTGCGGACCGCGTTCCGGTCCGGCTCGCCCGACATCCTCGCCGACGTGGACGCGGGCGTCAGGGCCGGACCGAACGGGCTCGCGGCCGCTTACGGGCGCGTCCGCGCGACCTCGATCGACTACGCGGTGCTGGAGCCCGCTGCGCGCGAGGGCCGGGTGGCGATGCTGCGGGCGGCCGTCGGGTGGAGCGACCTCGGCAGCTGGAGCTCGCTTCGCGACGCGCTCGCCGCCCGTGCCGCCGCGTCCGCGACCGCGGCGACGGCGGCACCCGGCGTGGCCGGCAGCGGTCCGCGGACCGACCTCGGCTCGGAGCGGACGCTCGTGCTGGCCGTCGACCGGCCCATCGTCACCATCGGCCTGCGCGACGTGATCGTCGTGGACGCGGGCGATGTGATCATGGTCGCGGCCGCCGACGCGTCGCAGGACGTCAAGATCGCCGCGGAGCTCTGGGCGGCCGGCAGCATTGCGACGGACTGACCATTCCGCAGCGCGGAGGCCGCGTCGGCGTCGTGACCACGAACGCTCGCCGATGGCGATGTCACCGGTCGTCAACGCCCCCGTCAGGTGTCTCGGCGCGGGGCGCTCGGCAGGTCTGCGACGCGCGTGAAGGCCGCATTGCGCGAGGGGACCGAGCCGCTGCAAGGTCGGGGTGCGCGGCCCTTGGCGTTGCGCTATCGTCACCCGTGTTATCGATAACCGAGACCGTGGCCCGGCCGCATGCCGCTCGGCTTCAGCGAGTCTGGGGCTCGCCCCAGTGGGCAGCGCCACCGAGTCCTGTTCGTCAGCGCATCCGAGCCAGGTGCAACCGCGATGAGCACGTTGAGGGGACCAGCAGGACGCGCGGGCGTCCGGGCCGACGTCTTCGGGTGCGCTGCGGGGACGGCCCTGGCCGGGCTCGCACCTGTCCGTTGATCCGCCCCGGCACCGACTAGGAGGCCCGATGCTCAAGACCCGGCTGCTCCACCCCCAGATCCTCGCCGCCCTGGGCGAGGCGGGCCACGGCGCGCAGGTCCTCATCGCCGACGGCAACTACCCGCTGGCGACGCGCACCAACCCATCGGCCCACCAGGTGTTCCTCAACCTCGAGCCGGGCAAGCTCACCGTCACCGAGGTGCTCGAGGTGATCGCCGACGCGATCCCGGTGGAGGCGGCCCACGTCATGGGCCCCGACGACGCCAGCGAGCCGTCGATCTACGAGGACTTCCGGCGGCTGCTGCCCGGCACCGACCTCACGCGCCTCGGGCGGTTCGACTTCTACGACATGGCCCGCGGCCCAGACTGCGCGCTGGCGATCGGGACCGGCGAGCAGCGCATCTACGCCAACATCCTGCTGACCATCGGCGTGGTTCAGCCCCAGTAGCCTGCGTCAGGACCCAAGGCGCCCCGAAACGAGAGGAACGCGATGACCACCGTCAACACCTCCGGCCGCTTCGTGGGCGACTGGCCGAAGGTCGGCATCCGCCCGGCCGTGGACGGCCGGCAGCACGGCGTCCGCGAGTCGCTCGAGGTCCAGACCCACAACATGGCGCTCCGGACGGCCGAGCTGATCAGCGCCAACCTGCGCTACCCCGACGGCAGCCCGGTCGAGTGCGTCGTGCCCGAGCACAACATCGGCGGCGTCTACGAGGCGGCCAAGGTGGCCGAGCTGTTCCGCAAGGAGGGCGTGGGCGTCTCGATCACGATCACGCCCTGCTGGTGCTACGGCTCCGAGACGATGGACATGGACCCGCTCACGCCCAAGGCGGTGTGGGGCTTCAACGGCACCGAGCGCCCGGGCGCGGTCTACCTCGCCGCCGTCCTCGCCGCCCACACCCAGAAGGGCCTGCCGGCGTTCGGCATCTACGGGCGCGACGTCCAGGACGCCACCGACGGGTCGATCCCCGACGATGTCCAGGCGAAGATCCTGCGCTTCGCGAAGGCGGGCATGGCGGCCGCGATCCTGCGCGGCAAGTCGTACCTCTCCCTCGGCGGGGTCTCGATGGGGATCGCCGGCTCGATCGTGGACCAGCCGTTCTTCGAGAAGTACCTCGGCATGCGCGTCGAGGCCGTGGACATGTCCGAGATCTACCGTCGGCTCGACGAGGGGATCTACGACCCGGTCGAGGTTGAGCAGGGCCTCGCCTGGGCCAGGGCGAACTGCCGCGAGGGCGCCGACCAAAACGCGCCCGACAAGCAGAAGAGCCGCGAGCAGCTCGACGCCGACTGGGCGACCGTGGTCAGGATGTTCCTCATCGCCCGCGACCTGCTGGTGGGCAACCCTCGCCTCGCCGAGCTGGGCCACGCGGAGGAGGCGATGGGCCGCAACGCGATCCTGGGCGGCTTCCAGGGCCAGCGGGCGTGGACGGACCACAGCCCCAACGGCGACTTCATGGAGGCGATCCTCAACTCGTCGTTCGACTGGAACGGCATCCGGGCGCCCCACATGTTCGCGACCGAGAACGACTCGCTCAACGGCGCGACGATGCTGCTGATGTACCTGCTCACCAACCGGGCCCAGATCTTCGCCGACGTGCGGACGTACTGGAGCCCCGAGGCTGTGGAGCGGGTCACCGGCCACCGAGTCGAAGGCCTCGCCGCAGGCGGCTTCATCCACCTGATCAACTCGGGTGCGGCCACGCTCGACGCGACCGGCGCCATGACCGACGCCGACGGCAAGCCCGCGATGAAGCCGTTCTGGGACATCAGCGAGGGGGACGTCGAGGCGGCGCTGGCGGCCACCACGTGGTACCCGGCGAACCGCGGCTACTTCCGCGGCGGCGGCTTCTCGAGCCAGTTCGTGTCGCGGGGCGGCATGCCCGTCACGATGGCGCGGGTCAACCTCGTCAGCGGCGTGGGGCCCGTGCTCCAGATCGCGGAAGGCTGGACGGTCGAGCTGCCCGGGGAGGTCCACGGCATCCTCGACCAGCGGACCGACCCGACCTGGCCGACCCACTGGTTCGTGCCGCGGACCACGGGCGAGGGCCCGTTCCGCGATGTCTACTCCGTGATGGCCAATTGGGCGGCGAACCATGGCGCGATCAGCTACGGCCACGTCGGCGCGGACCTGATCACCCTGGCGTCGGTCCTGCGGATCCCGGTCCACATGCACAACGTGCCCGACGAGGACGTCTTCCGGCCGTCGGCCTGGGCCAACCTGGGCACGGCCGACCCCGAGGGCGCGGACTTCCGCGCCTGCGCCAACTTCGGTCCGCTGTACGGCCGCAAATAGCCTTGCCCAATGTCCGCCGGGTGCTCGGCTCCTCCGGCACCCGGCGGTCTTCAGCCTCTCCCGCGTGATCCCCCCGTCGCCCCGCCGAGCCGCGACGCCCTACACCGTCGGCCGGACGACCACCTTGGAGCCGCGGCGCCGGGCCGCCTCGGCCATGGCCGCCGGCGCGTCCTCGATCGGGTGGACGGCGGTCACGACCTCTCCCGGGCGGATCCGGCCAGCGAGCGCGATCGCCTCGGTGTAGACGCGGTTCATGCGGCGCGAGAAGCGGAGGTCGAGGCCCTTGCGGCGCAGCAGCGAGGCGGGCAGCTCGATCGTGTCGTGCGCGGGAATGCCCGCGACCACCACGCGTGTGCCCGGTCGGGCGAGGAGGGCGGCGGTGCGGACGGCGTCGGCCTCGCCCGCGATCTCGATCGTCGCGTCGAGCGGGCGTCCATCCAGGGCCTCGCGCAGCGCAGCCACCTCGCGCCCGCCGTCAACGAGCGCGGCGAACGCGCCGTCGCCCCGCGCGGCCTCGACGCGGTGGGGGAGCCGGTCGGTGGCGACCACCGTTGACGCGCCCGACGCGAGGGCGAGCCGGATGAGCAGCCGCCCGATCGGCCCGGCGCCGAAGACGCCGACCGTGTCGCCGGGCCGCAGATGCGCGAGCCGCAGCGCGTGGATCGCCACGCCGAGGGGCTCCAGCATCGCGCCCGTCACGTCGTCGATCTCGTCGGGGATCGGGACCAGGAGGCGCTCCGGCCAGGCGATGCGCTCGCGCATCGCGCCGTCGGTGTCGCTGTGGCCGAGGAACCTGACGTCGGGGCAGAGGTGAGGGAGCCCGCGTCGGCAGGTGTCACAGCGGCCGCAGGCCACGCTGGGGTCGATCGCGACGCGCTCGCCCGCTCTCGGCCCGGTCTCGATCACGCCGGCCGCCTCGTGGCCCAGGCACAGGGGCCGGGTCAGCGCCGCATCCCCGATGGCCGACTCCTCGTACCAGTGGAGGTCCGAGCCGCAGATGCCCACCGCCGTCACGCGGACGAGCGCCTCGCCGGCAGCGGCCACGGGCTCGGGCTCGTCCGCGACGCGCAGGTCGCCTGCGCCGTGGAGCCGCGCCACCCTCATCGGCCGGCCCCCGCGAGGAGCGCCGCTTCGGCCTCCGCGTTCCACGTCCCGTCGGGCATCTTGGCGGCGACCTCCGGCAGCCGATCGGGCAGCTCGGACAGGCGGACCAGGCCGAGGTCGTGGAGGGCGGGGTACACGACGATCTTGCCGCCTGACGAGCGGGCCTCGACGGCCGCGAGCGCCGCCTCGACGCCCTCCATGCCGCAGACCGCGTCGAGCGAGACGTTGGTGTCCAGGCGGCCTGACTCGAGCCGGCCGAGGACCGCGCGCATGTCGCTGATCTCGGATCCGCTCGTGCCGAAGAGGTACAGGCCGTTCCCGACGATGCGGTTGAGGTCGAGCACGGCCCGCGTGCCGACGGCGAATCCGGCGAACAGGTTGAGCCGCGCGCCGGGCGCCGCCATGGCCACCGCCTGGACCACGAGTGCCGGCGCCGGGACCATGACGCCGACGTAACTGGCCGTGTCCTCGGCCGGCGGCGTGACGCGGCTGTTCTGGAACGTGGCCGTGACGCCGTTCGAGGCTGCCACCGGGGCGGCGACCTCCGCCAGGTGGGCGAGGCGGGCGTCGTCGATGTCGAGGGCGGCGAGGTGGAGGTCGCGCCGCCCGATCGTCGCCGCCCGGATCGTGTGCATGAAGCCCATTGGCCCGGCGGCACCCACGATCGCGACGGTGTCGCCGTCGCGCAGCTCGCCGTCCGCGGGGATGCGTGCGTAGCCCTCGGCCGCGGACGCGCCGGTGGTGCCGGTGATCCGGATCGGGTCGTAGTGGATGCGGCCGACGTCCACCGCCACGTCCCGCTCGACCCGTCCGCCGCCCAGCACGATGTCGATCACGCCGCCGGGCGCGAGGAGCTCCTGGAGGGCCTCGAAGCGCTCGGCGCTCGCGCCGGCGTACACGATGTCGTCAAAGCGCCGGCCGGCGAGGGGGGCCAAAGCGTCGTCGTCGGCCGGGTCCAGCCGGACCACATCCATGGGTGGTGCGGCCGCGAGGAGGGCGTCGAGTCCGGTGAGCGCTGCGCCGGGGTCCACGACCACCAGCACGCGCCCGCCGGCGCGCAGGGTCTGCCGCTCCCGCGTGGAGTACGACTTCTCGACGCACGCCCACGGCTCCAGCAGCGCCACCGCGGAGCCCGACGGCCCCTCCCCGACGGGGATGAGGAACCGCTCGCCCGTCGCCGGGTCCAGGATCATCCGCTCGTCCAGGAGCGCGTACTCGGCGAGCCCGCCCTCGAAGTTGTAGCCGAAGGCGGCATTCGCACCCTTGGTGGGCAGGTGGCGGTAGTCGGTCTGCACGAGCACGCGCTCGCCGACGCGGTGGTGTCTCACGTCCGGGCCGACCGCCACGATCCGCGCGCAGCACTCATGGCCGGGCGTGCCGGGCTGCTCGCCGGGCGTGTACGACGGGATCTCCGCGAGCACGCTCTCCGGCAGCCCGCCGAGCACCGGGCCCTTGCGCGGGTGGCTCGTCCAGGCGTGCAGGAGCTTGGTGTCGGAGAAGCAGATGCCGGTCGCCTCCACCTTGAGCACCACCTGGGTCGGCCCCGGCGCGGGCACCTTCTTGGCGCGGTTGTGCAGGATCTCGCCGGGGCCGGTGAACTGGATCGCGTGCTGGGTGGCGGGCAGGTCGGTCACGGGGCGGTCCTTCCGATTCAGGAGAGCATCACCTGGCCACCCGTGACGGGCAGGGCCTGGCCTGTCTCGTACTGCTGCGCGACGAGGTAGTAGAGGGCCTCGAGGACGTCGGCCGGGAGGCAGCCGCGGCCCATCGGGACCTTGGCCTCATAGGCCTGCCGGACGTCGTCCACGGTGGTCGCACCGGGCACCTTGCCCTCGCGCAGGTACTGGAGGAAGAGTCCGTTGGCCGGGTCGCTCCACAGCGGCCCGTCGAGGAAGTTGCCGGGGCAGATGGCGTTGACCTTGATGCCCTCGCCGACGAGCTCCAGAGCGAACGACTGCGTCAGGCCTAGGCCGCCGAACTTGGAGCCGGCGTAGGCGCTGTTGCGCGACGAGCCCTGGAGCCCCGACTTCGAGTTGATCTCGACGATGTCGCTCCACCAGGCGCTGTTTGCCGCGTGCTGGCGGGCCATCACCGGTGCCGCGTGCTTGGTCACCAGGAAGTAGCCCCGGTAGTTGACCCGCGTGACAAGGTCGAAGTCGGCGAGCGGCTGCGTGGTGACGCTCCCGGCCCGCAGGACGCCCGCATTCGACACCAGCAGGTCCAGGCCGCCGAAGCAGCGGACCGCGGCGGCGATGCCGGCGGCGACGCTGGGCTCGTCGGTGACGTCCATCGAGATCGCGACGGCACGGTTCTCCCCGTGGGCTGCGGCGAGGCGGGCCGCCTCAGCCTCCGCGAGCCGGGTGTTGAGGTCCGCGAGGACGACGTGGGCACCCTGCGCCACCAGCCCCTCGGCGATGGCGAGGCCGAAGCCCTGCGCGGCGCCCGTGACGATCGCGACGCGCCCGCCGACGCGCCCCGACGGGGCGGGGGAGCGGTCCACCACGAACGTGCCCGCGCCCGGGACCACGACTCGGTCGATGGCCGTGCCGCTGGCCCTGGCCCCCACGGCGGAGGCCAGCGACGAGGCGCCCGCGACGGGATCGTCGAGGACACCCGGGTCCAGGGCGAGCACGGCCGGGCCCGCCTGGGCCTCCTCGCCCTCGCGGAACGCGACCAGCGGCAGCGCCCGGCCGGTCGCGAGCAGCCCGCGCAGCCGCGGCGCCAGCTCGGCGATCACGGCGTCGATGCGGGTCGGGTCGGTCATGCGGCGGTGCTCCTCTGCTCGATCAGGGTGGCGCCGATCTCCGCGAACCGGCGGATCCAGGCTTCTCGGGACCCGGCGCCCGGCCGGCCGTCGGCATCCACGAACCCGGGCCGACCCGCAGCGCGCTCCGCCTGGTGGCCGGCGACGACGCAGGCGCCCTCGTAGAAGCTCGCGAGCGCCTCCTCGGGGATGGGCGCCCCGCCGCGAGCCAGCGGCTCGAGCGGGATGCGGTCGGGGGTGTTGTGCTCGGTCCCGGCGGTGACGATGATCCCCGCGGCGCGGAATGCCCGGACGTACTCGAGCACCACAGCGGGCGCGTTGCGGCCCGGGATGAGCTCGGCGGCGTGCAGGCCCAGTTCGCCGAGGCGCGCGGCCAGCTCGGTCGGGCCGTCCTCGAACGGGCACACGGGCGACGTGCCGTCGGCGAGCGTGGGATAGCTCGGGATCCCGTCCCACTCGAGGATCAGGCGATACGCCTCCTCGAACGTCAGCGGGCTCTCGTCCACGAACGCCGGGCAGCCGGCCTTCATCAGGCGCGAGCGGATCTCGCCCTGCACGCCGGGCGCGTCCTCGGCGTGAGCCTTCGACGGGGAGCCGTAGACGCGCTCCAGGGCCGCAGCGCGGTCGCCGGGCGCGCAGGCGTCGAACAGGGCGGCCTGGAACGCCATCGCGAGGTGCCGCTCCTGGAGGACCACCCAGTCGGCGGGGACTCCGGCACGGGCGGCCACGCCGGCGGCGATGGCAGCGTCCGTGAGGCCTGCGGCGACGCCGGCCTCGGCGAAGCGCTCCCGGAGCAGCTCGGTCATCCGCGCGGCACGGGCGCGATTGGCGGGGCGGGCCCTCGCGTCGAGCTCGACGGCGAGCCGGCTGGGGTCGCGGAACGGGTCCACGCCCTTCCCGCACAGGTAGAGGCGCCCGGGATTCGCCGGGTCGTTGACGCGTGTGCCCGCCTCGCGGAGCGCCTCCACGACGGTGATGTACTCGAGGCCGAAGAGCGGCAGGATCCCGGCGGCATGCGCCTGGTCGGCGAACCGCCGGTACACGCGGTGGTCGTGGAAGTTGGAGGCGCCGATGACGCGGGTGCCCTCACGGACGGCCGTGGCCACCACGTCCTCGACATCGGCGAACGCGGAGAAGTTGGGCGGCACGTGCACGTGGCTGTTGGCAATCGGGTGGGCCGAGGTCATCGGGCGGTCCAGGAGCGGACCTGGGCAAACCGGGCCCGGACCTCCTTCCATCCCTCCGCGCGCCGTCGCGGGGACGTCGGGAACGCGGTGGGCCTCGTCGGGGACGAGGCGGCGACTGACGAACTCGCCCACGGCCACGCGCCCACTCTCAGCGCCCAGGTCAATCGCTCGTATCGCACCGCGTGCTCCGTCGTGGGTGGCCCGTCATCCGCGTGGGGATGCGGTGCCATGATGGCAGCACTTTCGAATACTTTCAATCCATTTCTTGACATTGCGATTCTGCGTCTCTACCGTTCGGGACGTGACCAGCGAGCACGGCTTCGGCGAGGCGTTCGCCGAGGAGCGACAGCACCAGATCGGGCGCCTCGTCGTCGAGCGGGGGCGGGTGCGCGTCGGCGACCTCGCCGAGCGGTTCGGCGTGTCCGGGGTCACGATCCGCAAGGACCTTGCCCAGCTCGAGCGCCAGGGGCGGCTGGTGCGGACCCATGGGGGTGCCGTGTCGCCGGCGGGCGCGGGCGCGGAGCGGGCGTTCGACGTCCGCGAGCGCCTCCAGCGCGCCGAGAAGGATGCGATCGGCCGAGCGGCGGCGGCGATGGTGACCGACGGCGAGAGCATCGCCCTCGACGCGTCGACCACCGCCTTCGCGATGGCGAGGCACCTGCGCGCGCAACGCGACTGGCTGCACCTCACGGTGGTGACGAACGGGCTCCGCATCGCGCTCGAGCTCGCCGGCTGCCCGGGCCTCACGGTTGTGATGCCGGGCGGGTTCATCCGGCCCGAAGCGCTCAGTCTGGTCGGCCCGATGGGCGAGGGGCTGCTGCAGCGCGTGAACGTGCAGCGTGCGTTCCTGGGCGCGACTGGGTTCTCGGCCGAGGCCGGCCTGTGCGACGGGACCGAGGAGGAGGCGCAGATCAAGCGGCTCCTGGTCGCCGCCGCGTCCGAGACGATCGGCCTCGTGGATCACACCAAGTGGGCCCGGACGTCGCTCGCGACGTTCTGCCCCACGGCGTCACTGGACGCCGTGATCACCGACCGACCCGCGCCGCCCGAGATGGCCGCCGCGCTCAGGGCCGCCGGCGTCCGCGTGATCGAGGCGGGGTCAGAGGCCTGAGGGTCGTGGCATACTAGAACAGCTGTTCTATTGACGGCCGCGGACGAAAGGCAGGAGCACGATGGCGGACTGGATCATCGACGTGGCAAGCCACGCGCGAGCCTTCCCCAAGGTCCAGCACCGCCACCCGAACGGGATCATGCACGCGGTCCGCGATCGCACGCCCGAGGTGCTCGAGGCGCACTCGCCCCGGCGGGAGCGCTGGTCCTTCGTCTGTCCGGGCTGCGGCGACGTCTACACGTGGGAGCGCACCGGGGCACCAGCGGCCTGACGCGCGGTCCACGCCGGCCCGCCGGTGCGGCCTAGTCGGCCGGACGCTCGGTGCGCTCGTCCTGGCCGGGCGTGGACCTCGGCGCCGGCGACAGGTCGATGGTGCGGACGCGTCGGGTCCGACCCGCGTCCGTCCGGACGCTGGCCGCCGGGATGACGCCCCCGACGAGCGATTCCACGATGGCGGTCTCGCCGGCGTAGAGGCCTGTGCCCAGGATCGTCACCCGCATGCCGACCGCGATGCCGGCCTTGCCGGTGGTTGCCTGGCGGTTGATCACGGCCACGGTGGGCGGCGTGACCTGGGGTGTGTACGCGGGCGCAGGCCCCTTGCTCGAGCGCGGCGGCGGATAGACCACCCGGCGCTTGCGGGTCACCTAGCGACCCCCACGGCTCGGACGCCGCTCCTCTTTGACCGGCTTGGGCTCACGGCCCGGGCGGGGCGGGTTCGGCATCGTGCCGGGCGCCTGGTTGGGCGGAGGCTGGAGCGGGCCCCGGGCGCGGGCGGCCTCGACGTCGCGGGCGAACGCGTCGGCCGTGTCGGCGGGGATGCTGGCGCGCCACGCGGCCTCGATCTGCTTCGTCCGCTCCGTCTCGGCGGTGCGCCGGGCGCGTTCGTAGGGCGAATGCTTGGTCATCGGTTCCTCTCCCCGGCCTTGCCGGCGCCTGCGTGCTGGTTGTCGTGGTTGGGTCCGCTGCTCCGGCTGAGCCGCTCACCCGGCAGGGCGACTGGGCGGCGCGCGGGTGCCTCTCGATGTCGGTCGACGGTCGCGGTCCGATCATGCGCGACCGCTGGTCCGCGTCCGGGTTGGCGCGGGGCGCTGGGACGGCGCCTCGGGTCACTGGGACGATACTGCCGGCCGCTCGGCTCCGTGTGCACCGGCCGCGCGGATCGGTCCGGCTCGAAGCCCGGCACCGCCTCGGACGGCAGCGGCCGCCGGAGCAGGCGCTGGATGTCGCGCAACATCTCCGCCTCGTCCACGCTGACCAGCGAGACGGCCTGCCCGTCCACGCCCGCCCGGCCCGTTCGGCCGATCCGGTGCACGTAGTCGGCCGCGGTCATCGGCAGCTCGAAGTTGACGACGTGGGGGAGGGCCTCGATGTCGATGCCCCGTGCGGCGATGTCAGTCGCGACGAGGATGCCCACGCGTCCGGACTTGAAGTCGTCGAGGGCGCGCACTCGCTGGCCCTGGCTCTTGTTGCCGTGGATCGCGGCGGCGGGGATGCCGTCACGGCCCAGCTGCTCGGCGAGGCGGTTGGCACCGTGCTTCGTGCGCGTGAAGACCAGCGCCTGCGAGATGCGGCCCGATCGCACCAAGTGCGCGAGGAGCTCGCGCTTGCGCTCCTTGTCCACTGGGATGACGACCTGCTCGACGAGCTCCGCGGCGGTGTTGCGGGGCGCCACGTCCACCGACGCGGGCGCGATCAGCAGGCCCTCGGCAAGCTGGCGGATGTCGTCCGAGAACGTCGCCGAGAAGAGCAGGCTCTGGCGCTTCGCCGGCAGCAGCGCCAGCACACGCCGGATGTCGCGGATGAACCCCATGTCGAGCATGCGATCCGCTTCGTCGAGGACGAGGAACTCGACCAGCGAGAGGTCGATCGTCCGCTGCGACACGTGGTCCAGCAGCCGTCCGGGGGTGGCCACCACGATCGGGGTGCCGGCGCGGAGGGCCCGGGCCTGGGGCTCGAAGCCCACGCCGCCGTAGATGGCGACGGAGCGCATCGGGTGGTGGCGCCCGTAGGTTCGGAAGCTCTCCTCCACCTGCAGCGCGAGTTCGCGGGTCGGCGTCAGCACCAGGGCGCGGACGTGCGGGCGCACCGGCTTCGCATGGGCGGAGCGGGCGACGCCCGCATGGGGGTCGCTTGCGTGCAGGCGCTGCAGCATGGGCAGCACGAAGGCGGCCGTCTTGCCGGTTCCAGTCTGCGCGCCGGCGAGCAGGTCGCGGCCTGCGAGGATCAGGGGGATGGCCTGGCGCTGGACCGGGGTGGGCTCCGTGTAGCCCTCCTCCGAGACAGCGCGAAGGTACTCGGGCGCCAGCCCGAGGCTGTCGAAGGTCATGAAGCGATGAGCTCCTGAGGGCCCTCCCGCATACCAGCGGGGCCCGGTCAGGGCGACAAGTGGATCGAGGTCGGACGGTGGGAACCGTGGGCGCTGACCGGGGCGCCCATCGAGCACGAACAGCGTAAGTGTACCCTACCCGCCGCTGCGGGCCACCGGGACGTGCCAGCCGATCAGCTCGCACCCGAGATAGTGGGCCGCGCCGTCGCCCGGCGTGCAGCGGGCGCACCCCCAGCGGGCGAGGCCGCCCTCGTCGGGCAGGTAGTCGAGCGAGCAGGCGCCCTCGCTCGGGTCGCAGTCGCGGCCGTGGCACTCGCAGTTGCAGAGGGCCGGGTGCTCGCACGTGCAGCGGGCCGATGGGGACGGCGCCCGAAGGACGCTGGCGGGGAACTGGGTCCAGGGTTGCATCTCGCGCTCCGGGTGGCGGCGCCGCGGGTGGGACGTGGCTCCTCGATTGTGACCCGGGCGTCAACCCTAGCTGCGACACCCTTGCTGCGACACCGCAAGTGCGCCGCTCTCAGCGCAACCCACGGGGCGGCCTGCTTCCGAGATCCTTGGCAGCCGTCTGGGTCAACCCGCCCGCGACGAGGGAGGTGCCACCTTGGGAAGACGCACGCCCGAGTGTCTCATGGGCCTTCACAGGTTCCGCTCACGATAGATTCACATTGAGGAAATACACTCCCGCCTGGCCTGTGCGGCCGTCCTCATCGATCCCAACCCAAGCTAGGTAAGCGTGTGCATCGCAACGGTCGACCGGTCCTAGTCCAGGCGAGCAGACCCAGGCAACGCTGGTTCTCTCCCTCCCGCCACCGTCGCATGTGGCAGGCGGCCGCCGGCGCGATGGCGCTCGCGCTCGTCTGGCTCGCCTGGTCGCTGGGCGGGGCGCTCCTCGCGCCGGGAACCGATCCCGTGAACGCGAGGGTGGCCGAGTGGGCCCGCTCCAACGGCCTCGGGTTCATCGTGGGCACTCTCGAGCAGATCCAGTACCAGATGGACCCGCCCAAGGTCGGCGGAGCCGTCGCCGGCGGGATCCCGTCGTTGGCCCCGCTCCTCTCAGACACGGACCCCGCGGGCGGCTCCACCCCGCCGACGGGGTCCGGCGGCGCGTCCGCCCCCGTGTCTCCAGCTGCCTCCAGCGGGCGGAGTGCAATCCCGACGTCCAGCCCCAGCCTCGCGCCGGTCGTGGTGGCCGGTCCCGACGCGATCGCTCCCATCGTGAGCCCGCCCCTGCCGCGGGAGGGAACCTGGCAGACGCTCGCGGACGTCAACGGCCAGCCGGTGATGCGGGCCGCCTTCCTGCGGCCCGACGCGCAGCACACCAGCTACCTCACGGGGGTGGTCTGGATCGACCAGAGCATGGTCAAGCTGGTCCTGCATCCTGGCTACCAGCTCCCGGGAGGCTCCGGATGGTCGCAGGCGACGCAGGTCCCCCCGGCGCAGCGGAGCAGCCTGCTGGCCACGTTCAACTCGGGGTTCCGTCTCGACGACGCCAACGGGGGCTGGTGGGCGGATGGCCGGGCGGCCGTCCCCCTCCAGGCCGGAGCGGCGTCGGTGGTGTTCTACAAGGACGGCCACGTGGACGTCGTGACGTGGGGCACGGCGGCGCCCGGACCGGACGTGGCCGCGGTCCGCCAGAACTTGGTCCTGCTGGTGGACAACGGCGTCATCTCGCCGCTCGTGAACAGCACGACGACCAAGACGTGGGGCAAGACCCTGAGCGGCGCCTTCTTCGTGTGGCGGACCGCACTCGGGATCCGTGCGGACGGCTCGCTGGTGTTCGTCGTCGGGCCGGCGCTGTCGGCGGCCAGCCTGGCCCGGATCGCCCAGGCCGCGGGCGCGGTGCGCGCGATCGAACTGGACATCAACCCGGCCTGGACGAACTTCATGACCTACACGCACCCGAGCAATGGCGTCGCCGTGCCCCACATGCTCACCCCGGACGAGCAGCCGAACCCCTATCGGTACCTGCAGCCCTCGTCGCGGGACTTCATCGCGGTCATGACGCGCTAGCCAGCCGACGCTGTGAGCGCCAAGCGCCCGGGCGGTGACGCCCAACCCGGGTCCGAACCGGCTCCGGGACAGGGGGTCACGCCGTGGCCGCCTGTCCGCCGACAGAGCATCGCCGACCGGGAGACCGTCGCGGTCCTCCGGATTCAGTCGCTGGCCGCGTCGCGGCCGGCACTCGGCAGTGCCCGCGTCCTCAGTCGCGTGGGGGAGCACGCTGTGGGGCCGATCGCGCTCGGCCTGGTCGGCGCCCTGCTGGACCCCGCGCGGCGGCGGGCCTGGCTGCGCGCGACCGCCGCGGTGGTCGGCGCTCACGCCGTGAGCGTGGTGCTCAAGCGGATCGTGCGCCGCCGCCGGCCGGCCGACGCGCGCGTGCGAGTCCTTGTCGGCACGCCGGGCCGCTGGGGCTTCCCCTCGTCGCATGCGGCCTCCACGGCTGCGGCTGCCGTCGCCTACGGTCGGATCCTCGGTCGCCGCGCGCCTCTCGGCGCTGTCCCCGCGATGATGGGGAGCCGGGTGATCGTCGGGGTGCACTACCCGAGCGACGTCGCCGCCGGCGCCGCCATCGGCATCGTGATGGGGCGGTGGGCCGCCCGGGGGGAGCTCCGCGTCCCGCACGATGGCCACCGTGCGCGTGCGGCTCGCGAACGCGGTTCGCACGTGGCCGGCCGGCCGTGACCTCGGCTCGGGCCCTGGTTCGCGCCACCCGCCCGCGCCAGTGGGGGAAGAACGTGCTGGTCTTGGCGGCGCCCGTCGCGGCCGGCGTCGCCTTCCACCCCCCGGCGGTCCTGGCTGTGGGGCTGGCGGTGGTCGCCTTCACCCTGGCGTCGTCCGGCGTGTACCTGGTGAACGACACCGTCGACATGGAGGACAACCGGGCGCACCCGACCAAGCGGTTCCGCCCGGTCGCCAGCGGCGAGCTCTCGGAGCGCGCGGCGGTCACCGCCGCTGTCGTCTTCCTGGTGGCGGGGCTGGCCGTCGCGATGCTCGTCAGCTGGCCGCTGCTCGGGGTCGTGCTGCTGTACGAGGTGGCGATGGTCACCTACAGCCTGGGGCTCAAGCACGTCCCGGTGATCGAGCTCCTGACCGTGGCGTTCGGCTTTCTGCTCCGGGCGCTCGCCGGGGGTGTCGCGACCAACGTGGCGCTCTCCACGTGGTTCCTCACCGTGATCGGCTTCGGCGCCTTGTTCGTTGTGGCCGGGAAGCGGTTCTCGGAGATGGCCGTGGTCGCGGACGCCCCGGCTGCCATCCGCCCGGTCCTCGCGAGGTACACGCCGTCGTACCTGCGCTTCGTCTGGACGCTCTCCGCCGGGGCGATGGTCATGACCTACGCGCTCTGGGCGTCGTCCATCCAGACCTCCGCTCCGGGCGGGGCCAGCCTCGTGTCAGCGGTCCCGGTCGTTGCGGCGGTGCTGAGGTATGCCGTCAGGGTCGATGCCGCCGAGGCGGGCGAGCCGGAGGAGGTCATCCTCGGGGACCGGGTCCTGCTGGCGCTCGTGGCCCTGTGGGCTGCATGGTTCCTGTACTCCGTGTATCTCTGAGCCCTGGGGACGCCGCCGTCAGCTGCGAGCGCGCCGCCGTCAGACGCGCAGGCGGCGGAACAGCTGGCCCGGCAGGAGCCGCAGGCCCAGCATGACCCAGCGCATGGCCGGCGGCGCCCAGACGACGTCCCGCCCGGACCGCAGGCCCGCCTCGATCAGGCCCGCGACCTGCTCGGGCCCCAGCGCCAGGGGTGCCGCCTTCAGGCCGGCGGTCATCCGGGTCCGCACAAACCCCGGTCGCACGACCATCACTCGCACACCGTCGCCGGCGAGGGCGGCCCCGAGTCCAGAGAAGAAGGCGTCGAGCCCCGCCTTCGTGGAGCCGTAGACGAAGTTGGACCGCCGAGGACGCAGGCCCGCGACTGACGACAGGGCGACGATCGCCCCGTGGCCCTGGCTCCGCATCCGCGCGGCGACGAGCACGCCGCACGCGACCGCCGCCGTGAAGTTGACCTGGACCAGCTCCATCGCGGTGTCCAGGTCCTGCCATGCCTTCTCCTGGTCCCCGAGCAGCCCGAACGCGAGGATGACGACGTCGATGTCGCCCCCGCTGTCGAAGGCGCCGGTGACGGCGCGCTCGATCGAGGCACGGTCGGTCGCGTCGAGGTCGACCTCGGTCACCGCGAGCCCGCCGTCCGCCAGCCCGGCCGAGGCGGCGGCGCGGCGCTCGCCCGGACGGGCGGCGAGCACGACCTCGACGCCGGGGCGCTGGCCCGTCAGCACCCGGACCGTGGCCAGGGCGATCTCGGAGGTCCCGCCGAGGACGAGGATCCGCTGCACATTGCCGACCGCGTCCCTCACAGCTCGAGCCTCCTGGCCAAGTCGGACATGAAGACCCCGGCGGGATCGACAGTCCTCCGGATGGTGCGCCACTCGTCGAGCCGCGGGTACATCGTCGCGACCGCCGCGGCAGGGAGCCGCGAGTCCTTGGCCAGGTACTCGCGGCCGCCTGCGGCAAGCACCTCGCGGTCGAGCCGGTCGAGGAGCGCGCCCAGGCCCGGGGCGCCGATGGGCACGTCCAGGGCGAGCGTCCAGCCGGGGGTCGGGAAGGACAGGTGCCCCGGGCTCGAGGGCCCGAACCGCTTGAGGACCGCGAGGAAGGAGGCCTGCCCCGCATCGCCGAGCATCCCGACGCAACGCCGGAGCGCGTCCTCGGCGCCGAACGGCACCACGAACTGGTACTGGAGGAACCCCCGCGGCCCGTAGATGCGGTTCCACCGGCCCACCGAGTCCAGCGGGTGGAAGAACGCCGAGATCGTCTGGATCTCCCCGCGGCGCTCCCGGGGCGCCTTGCGGAACCACGCCTCGTTGAAGGCCATCACGGTGGCGCGGTTGAGCAGACCGCTGGGGAAGAGCGGTGGCGCGACCGCCAGCTGCCGCGGCCCGAACTCGAGGGCGCGCTCGCGGATCGCCGGGGGCAGCTGGGCAACCGTCGCCGGCCAGCCGCGGGTCAGCACCGACCGGCCGAGCGAGGCGCCCCGGGCGAGGCAGTCGATCCAGGCCACCGAGTAGGTGTACCGATCGTCGCCCTCGGCCATGCGCCCCGTCAGGTCGTCCAGGTCGGCGCAGCGCTCGGTGTCCACCGCGCAGTACGCCGTCTCCACCCGCTTCATCCGCAGCGTCGCCCGCAGCACGACGCCGGTCAGTCCCATGCCCCCGACCGTTGCCCAGAACAGGCTGGACTCCGGGGTGAGGCTGCGGACGGTCCCGTCGGCGACGAGCAGGTCCAAGGCGGCGACGTGCTGCCCGAAGCTGCCGTCCACGTGGTGGTTCTTGCCATGGATGTCCGCTGCGATGGCTCCGCCGACCGTCACCTGCCGGGTGCCCGGCGAGACGGGGACGAACAGCCCCCGGGGCAGCAGGAGCCGCATCAGCTGGTCCAGGCTGGCCCCCGCCTCCACCGTGACGAGCCCGTTGGCGTCGTCCACCGCGAGCACGCGGTTGCGGGTCGTCATGTCGACGACGGTGCCGCCGCCGTTCTGGGCTGCGTCCCCGTAGCTGCGGCCGAGTCCCCGGGCGAGGACGCCCCGCCGGCTCGCGCCCGTGACGAGGCGCACGAGGTCGGCGTCGTCGCCAGCCGGGTGGACCTCGGCGACGCTGGGGCTGGTCCGTCCCCAGCCGGTGAGCGGGCGACGCTGATCCATGCATCCTCCATGCGGACGGGCGACGTCGATTATCGGCGGTAGCCCGGCATGGGTCCATCGCGGACGCCGCGGTGAGGCCGCCGTCGGCTCGGCTTCGCGGGGAGCGGAGCGCACTCAGGCCACGGCAGAGAAGGGGGGAGGCTGGCTGGCGCGCTAGGATTCGAACCTAGAACCCCCTGATCCAGAGTCAGGTGCCATACCATTAGGCCACGCGCCAGCGGTCAGCCGATCATAGCGCAGGATGGCCAGAGGCTGAAACCGCCCGGCTCCAGCCCTGTGGTCCCCGCGATCCCTGCACGCGACGTGCCCTTACGCCGTGGCCTTCACCCTCGCAGCGTCGCGTGCCAGGCCGTCCGTCTGGGCGTCGCGAAGGAACTCGGTCAGCTGGTCCCACTCGATGAGGAACGCGTCGTGGCCCTTCGCGGAGCTGATCTCGCGGTAGGTCGCCTCTACGCCCGCGCCCACCGCCTCGCCCACCAGGGCGCGGACCTGGTCGGGGCCGAACAGGATGTCGCCCTCGATGCCGATCCCGGTGAGGCGGGTGCCAGCGTCAGCCAGGGCTCGGAGCGCCTGCCGGACCCCGCCCCGTCCCCGCCCCACGTCGTGGCTGTCCATCACGCGCACGAGCACGCGATACGTCCCGGGGTCGAAGCGGCCGAGGATCTTGTGGCCCTGGTAGTCCAGGTAGGACGCGACGGAAAGGCGCCCGTCTGGCTCCACCTGGCGGCCGAACCGGCCGTCGAAGTCGGACTCGGAGCGGTACGTGGTCATCGCCAGCTGGCGCGCGAGCTCCAGCCCCCGCTCGCCGAGCGCCTCGATGAGCTCGAGCTGGATGTGGTTCCAGCCCATCGCCAGCGCCCCGGTTGCCGCCGGCGCGCCAAGGACGGCGAGGTGCCCAACGGCCAGCGGCCGGGCGATGGCGACCTCCTGCGCCACCATGCCGCCGAGCGAGCCGCCCGCGACGAGCGCGAACCGCTCGATGCCCAGCGCGTCGGCGAGCGCCCACAGCATGGCCGCCTCGTCGCGGGCCGTGGGTGTCGGAAACGACGTTCCGTACGGGACGCCCGTCGCGGGATCCGTGGAGGTCGGCCCGGTGGTGCCATACCGTCCGCCGAGCAGGTTGGCGCACAGCACGCCCACCGGGCCGGTGTCGAGCGCCCTGCCCGGCCCGATGAGGGGCGCCCACCAGTCGCCCGCCGCGTCGGCGGAGCCCGTGAGCGCGTGGATGACCAGCACCTGGGGCGCGTCGGGCCCGGGGCCGTCGTGCCGGTAGGCCACGGTGACCGGAAGCGAGGCGCCCGACTCGAGGGTCAGCTGCCCGAGCGACACGGCCTCGATCCGCCCGCTCCCGAGTGGTGGCCGGGCGACGGGGGAGGCGGGGGCCGGCGGAACAGGCCGTCCCGTCGGCGCGAGGCCGTCGGCGGCGAGTCCCTCGATGCCGGCCGCATCGGTGGGGATGTCGAACGCGGATCCCGGAGAGCCGGAGCCCTCCGGGCCTGTGCAGTCGTCCTGCGACATCACCTGAACCCTAGACGCCGGCGGGCGCCGGCTGGACCGGCGACGCGGTCGCGGCGCGGAGCGCTTGCGTGAGGTCGGCGAGGATGTCGTCGACGTGCTCGATGCCGATGGACAGTCGGATCAGGTCGTCAGTGACGCCCGTCGTGCGCTGCTCCTCGGCGGTCAGCTGCTGGTGGGTGGTGCTGGCCGGGTGGATGATCAGGCTCTTCGCGTCGCCCACGTTCGCCAGCAGGCTGAACAGCTTCACGTTGTCGATCAGCTTCCGGCCCGCCTCCACACCGCCCTTGATGCCGAAGGTGATCATGCCGCCGAAGCCGCCCGCCAGGATCCGCCTGGCTGTCTCGTTGGACGGGTGCGAGGCGAGGCCCGGGTAGTTGACCCACGCAACCTCGGGGCGGTCCTGGAGCCACTGGGCCACGCGCAGCGCGTTCTCGCTGTGGCGCGCGATCCGGAGCGGCAGGGTCTCGAGGCCCTGAATGAACTGCCAGGCGTTCCACGGGGAGATGGCGGCGCCCAGGTCCCGCAGGCCCACCACGCGGAGCTTGAGGATGAACGCGAGCGGCCCGAACGCCTCGGTGTAGCTGACGCCGTGGTAGCTCGGGTCCGGGGCGACGAAGTCCTCGTGGAAGCGCGGGCTGGCGGCCCAGTCGAACTTGCCGCTGTCCACAACGACGCCGCCGATCACGGTCCCGTGGCCCCCGATCCACTTGGTGGCGGAGTGGATGACGATGTCGGCGCCGTGGTCGAACGGGCGGGCGATGAGCGGGGCGAACGTGTTGTCCACGATCAGCGGCACGCCGTGCGCGTGGGCCGCGGCGCTCACCGCGTCGAGGTCGGCCACGTCAAGGCGCGGGTTGCCGATGGTCTCGGCGTACCAGGCGCGCGTGTTCTCGTCGGTGACCGCGGCGTAGTTGGCCGCGTTCGACCCGTCCACGAAGCGGACGTCGATGCCCAGCTTCGCGAGCGTGTAGTGGAACAGGTTGTAGGTGCCGCCGTAGAGGCTCGTGCTGGACACGATGTTCTGGCCGGCACGCGCGAGGTTGAGGATCGCAAGTGTCTCTGCCGCTTGGCCGGAGGCGAGCGCCAGCGCCCCGACGCCGCCCTCGAGCGCGGCGATCCGCTCCTCGAACACGCCCGTCGTGGGGTTCATGATCCGGGTGTAGATGTTCCCGAACTCCTGGAGCCCGAACAGGCGGGCGGCATGTGCGGCGTCGTCGAAGACGTAGCTCGTGGTGGCGTAGAGCGGCACGGCGCGCGCCTTGGTGGTCGGGTCCGGGGTCTGGCCGGCGTGGAGCGCCTGGGTCTCCGGGCGGAGGTTGCCGAGGGCGCTGGGGTCGAAGCTGCTCATTGGGGTGTTCTCCGGGTCTGGCTGAACTGCATGGGATTCGTCGAGGTGCCCCTGGGGGGTCTGGCTCGGCGGCTACCCGTCGTCCTGGCCGGAGAACAAAAGAGCCGCGAACCTGCCTGGTTCGCGGCCCCGGGACCTCGGCTCCGAGATCTCCGCTGTCACTCGCTGCGTCTGGTCAGCGCGCGGAGAACCCGGCGCCCGTCTCCGAACGACGGGGCCGCCCACGCATGCACATCAACCAGGACACAGTGGTGTGAGTCATTGGTCCCGGAGGATGGCGGAGGAGCGCGGTTCCGTCAAGCGCCGGGGTCCGGGCGCAACCGAAATGCAATCGTCGGGGCGGGGAGGGGTGCCGTCAGCGTCCTCGGCGGGCGCCGCTACCGGCGGCAGGCCTCGTCGTACCGAGCCAGCTCGACCGCCGCCGACAGAGGGCGGCGGTGCTGACGGTCGGTGGGCGCCTCGGCGTTGACCCGTGCGCTGGCCGCGTTGACGCGGGTGACCAGTCCCTCGAGCTCGGCGCGATCTCGACGGCGGGCGGAGGCGATCGGGCTTGCTCCGGTTTCCGCGCGCCGGAGGATCCCGGACATCCGATCGAGCAGACTGCGGACTTCCTTGTCAGCCTCGATCCACGGCGGCGCCACGCCATAGTTCTTGAGCACGTGGAACGCGAGGTCCTGGTCGCCCGCGTAGGGGTTGTCGTCTTTGGGGAGCGGCTCGCCCTGGTGCGGCAGGTTCTCGAACTTGCCATCCGCCATCGCCCCACGGATCTGGCGCTCGATCAGCGTCTCCCAGTCGGGGCCGACCTCCATCCGGCCGTCGGGCCCGCGGCGGTGGACGAGGGGCTTATTGTCAGGTGCGTCCGGCATGAGGCCATGGTCGCATGTGACAACAAGCCCCTTCAGGAACGCGCCAATGCCCGCCGGGCGGAGTCGCAGCAGACGAGCCGGCCGTTCCGCGCAGCGGGCCGGACGTCCGGGATCGTCGCCCACGTTGCACCCAGCGGGCGGGTGGATCGGACGGGTGACTCGGGTGCCAGCAGCTCCCTCCGTGGCCCGTGACACCCGGCCGACCGCCGGCCGCCGCGCGATGGGGAACTCGCCCGCCTCGCCGCTCGCCCGCCCGCCTATGATCCGGCCACCATGTCTCCTCTTCCCGCCTCGTTCCGCGCCTTCGTTGTCGACAAGCCCGCAGGCGGCGCCTTCAGCCGCGGCGTCCGCGATGTGGACACGGGCGACCTGCCGCCCGGCGAGGTCACGGTCCGAGTGGCCTGGTCCAGCGTCAACTTCAAGGACGGCCTCGCCGCACGCGAGGACGGCCGGGTCGCCCGCGGCTACCCGCTGGTCCCCGGCGTCGACCTGGCCGGCACCGTGGTCGCGTCGGACGACGATGCGTTCCCAGTAGGCATCCAGGTCCTCGCCAACGGCTATGACATCGGCGTGGCGCGCCATGGCGGGTTCGGCGAGCTCGCCCGGATCCCCTCGGGATGGACGGTCCTGCTGCCTGCAGGACTGACCGCAAGGGAGGCCATGGAGATCGGCACGGCCGGCTTCACCGCGGGGATGAGCGTGGCGGCGCTCGTGGAGCGTGGCCTGCGGCCGGGGGACGGCCCCGTGCTCGTGACCGGCGCGTCGGGCGGCGTGGGCTCGGCGGCGATCGCGATCCTCGCGTCCCGCGGCCACGAGGTCTGGGCGGCCACCGGCAAGGCCGACGAGCACGGTCGCCTGCGCGACCTCGGCGCCGCCGGGTTCCTGACCCGCGAGGAGGTCACCGCGCCCGGACGCCCGCTCGAGCGCGAGCGATGGGCCGGCGCGGTGGACACGGTTGGTGCCGCGACGCTGCCCTACGTGCTGCGCACACTGCGCATCGGGGCCGCCGTCGCGTCATCGGGCAATGCGTCCGGCGCGGAGCTCGCCACCACAGTCTTCCCGTTCATACTCCGCGGCTGCGCACTGCTGGGCATGGACTCGGCGAACATGGCGATCGAGCCTCGGCGCGCGCTGTGGGACCGCCTCGCGACCGACCTCCTCCCGCGTGGCCTCGCCGACGGGATCGACGAGGTGACCCTCGACACCCTCGAGCCCGCGCTCGACGCCATCCACGCGGGCCAGGCGCGGGGCCGCTGGGTGGTGAGGGTCGCCGGCTAACTGATCTTCCTCGGTTGCGGCCAGGCGCCGGAGTGGCACGCGCCTCGAGGGGGGGTGCGTGCGCCGGCGCGGGGCGGCCCGGCGAGGCGCCTGATGAGCGCCGGCGCGGTGGCGCGAGGGCGCAGCGAAGATGTGCAGGCCCTGGCGTATTTGAA
>JBBIIL010000032.1:0-32493 GCA_037446495.1 Chloroflexota bacterium
CTGGTCGGGGCGAGAGGATTTGAACCTCCGATCCTCAGCGCACGCGGCGTCCAGCTGGCGCCACGGCAGGTCGTGCCGCTTGGAGTTGCTGCGTCAGGCCGGCCAACCACCGAGCTCGGCCAGGGTAGGCGGGTTGGCGCCCGCGCGCTCGCAGACGAACGCGGACGCGCGGACCGCGAACCGCGTGGCGCGAAGGACCGCCTCGAGATCGCCGGCTGAGTGGCGCCCGCCGCCGCCCTGCACCAGGCACGCGAGGAACGCCCCGCCGAACGTGTCCCCCGCCCCGATGGTGTCCACCACGTCCACGGCCGGCGCGACCACCTGGTGCTCGACGCCATCGACCAGCACGCGGACGGGCGCGGCGCCGTCGGTCACGAGCACCACGCGCGGCCCGAGCGCCTGCACCCAGCCGATCGCGGCCGCAATGGGCTCGTCCGGCCGCAGGAACGCCAGATCCTCGGTGCTCACCTTGACCACGTCTGCCCGGGCGAGAACGCGCGCGATTCGGGCGCGGAATGCATCGGGGTCGCGGGTGATCGACGGCCGGCAGTTGGGGTCGATCATCAACAGGAGATCCGGCCGCAGCGCGGCGACCATGCCCTCGAGCGTCGTCGCCATTGGCTCCAGCACGAACCCGAGCGTCCCGGTCAGCACCGCCTCCGTATGGGCGGGGAGACCACCGGCCAGTGGCCCGGGCAGCACGGCGGGCGCCGAGGTCGCGTCCGTGTAGAAGCGGTACGACGCCGCCCCGTCGGCGCCGATCTCGGCAAGCGCCAGCGTCGTCGGCAGGTCGGTCCGCTGGGCCATCGAGAGGTCCACGCCCGCGCCCGCCAGCCCGGCCTCGAGGTCACGGCCGAACCGGTCCGACGACAGCCCGCCGATCCACGCCACGGGCATGCCCAGCCGGCCCACGGCCCGCGCGCTGTTGTACGGACCGCCGCCGGGCACGGCCGTGATGGACCCGTCGGCCCGCACGATGAGGTCGACGAGGGCATCCCCCGCAATGACGATCACTGCTGCCTCACACGCCGATGGGATGCCAGACGGTCTTCATCTCGAGGAACGCTGCGATCCACTCGGGCCGCTCGGCCGCGCGGTCGTCGAGCCAGTCAAACGAGGCGTCCTTCACACCGGCGGGTCGGCGTGCGACGCGCTTCACCGAGTCCGCGGCAGCCGTCTCGGCGGCGGTCCGCAGGTCGTCCGGGATCCCCCACCCGTCCATCGCGTCCACGTCCCTGTGGGACGCCAGCACGGGCACCAGCTCCCTGCGCTGCCCCGTGAGGATGTTGACCACGCCGCCGGGCACATCCGAGGTGGCGAGCACCTCGCCCAGCGTGATCGACGGCAGCGGCCGGCTCTCCGACGCCAGCACGACGACGACGTTGCCGCCGGCGAGCACGGGCGCCAGGCGCGAGACGAGGCCGAGCAGGCTCGAACGCTCCGGCGCCACCACGCCCACCACGCCCGTCGGCTCGGGGATCGTGAAGTTGAAGTACGGCGCCGCGACCGGGTTGGCCGAGCCCAGCACCTGGCCGATCTTGTCGGTCCAGCCGGCATACCAGACCCAGCGGTCGATGGCGCGGCCCACGAGCGTCCGGGCCTCCCCAACGCGCACGCCCTCGGCTGCCATGACCTCGGCGACGAACTGGTCGGTGCGGCCCTCGAGCACCTCGGCCACCCGATAGAGGATCTGGCCGCGGTTCATCGCGGTTCGACCGGCCCAGCCCGGCGCGGCAGCGCGGGCGGCGCGCACGGCGTCGCGCAGGTCTTTGCGCGAGGCGCGGCAGGCGTTCGCGAGCGGTTCGCCCTCGGCACCGGTCACCAGGTAGGTCCGCCCGCTCTCCGTGCGCGGGAATGCGCCGCCGACGTACAGCTTGTAGGTGCGCAGGACGGGCAGTCGGCCAGCGGTCTCGGCCATCAGCGGTCCTCCAGGCGCACGTACGCATGCAGTCCGTGCATGCCGCCCTCACGCCCGAAGCCGGACTCCTTGTAGCCGCCGAAGGGCGAGGTGGGATCGAACCGGTTGAACGTGTTCGCCCAGATCACCCCGGCCTTCATGGCCGACACCATCGCGAACACCTTGGACGCCTTCTCGGTCCAGACCCCGGCCGACAGCCCGTACTCGGTGTTGTTCGCCTTCTCCACCGCCTCGTCCGGCGTCCGGAAGGTGAGCACCGAGAGCACCGGGCCGAAGATCTCCTCCTTGGCGATGCGGTGGCTCTGGGCGACGCCCGTGAACAGCGTGGGGCGGAAGAACCAGCCGCGCTCCGGGAGATCGCAGGCCGGCTGGAAGAGCTCCGCGCCCTCTGCGACGCCGCTCGCGACGAGCTCGGTGATCTTCTCGAGCTGCGCCTTGTTGTTGATGGCCCCGACGTCGGTGTTCTTGTCCATCGGGTCGCCGACGCGCAGGGTGGCCAGGCGGTCCTTGAGCCGTGCGACCAGCTCGTCCGCGACGGACTCCTGGACCAGCAGCCGCGAGCCGGCGCAGCACACCTCGCCCTGGTTGAAGTAGATGCCGTTGACGATCCCCTCGACCGCCTGATCGAGCGCGGCATCCTCGAACACGATGTTGGCGGCCTTGCCGCCCAGTTCGAGCGTGAGCGCCTTGTCCGTGCCGGCGACCGCGCGCTGGATCTTCTTGCCGATCTCCGTGGAGCCGGTGAACGCGACCTTGTTCACGTCGGGGTGGCGCACGAGCGCCATGCCGATGTCGCCCGGGCCGGGGACGATGTTCACCACGCCGGGCGGCAGGTCCGCCTGCTGGCAGATCTCGGCGAACAGCAGGGCGCTGAGCGGGGTGGTCGAGGCCGGCTTGAGCACGACCGTGTTGCCCGCGGCCAGGGCGGGGGCGATCTTCCAGCTGAGCATGAGCAGCGGGAAGTTCCAGGGGATGATCTGGGCGGCCACGCCGAGGGGCTTGGCCAGCCGGCCGGGGAACGCGTACTCGAGCTTGTCCGCCCAGCCGGCGTAGTACCAGAAGTGCGCCGCCGCGAGCGGGATGTCGACGTCGCGGCTCTCCTTGATGGGCTTGCCGCTGTCGAGCGTCTCGAGCACGGCCAGCTCCCGCGCGCGCTCCTGCATGATCCGTGCGATGCGGAAGATGTACTTCGCTCGCTCGCGGCCGGGCATGGGGCCCCACACGCGGCGTTCGGCGCGCCGGGCGGCCGCCACTGCGCGGTCCACGTCCGCGGTCGTTGCCTTCGAGACGGTGGCCAGCTGCTGCTCGGTGCTGGGATCGACCGTGGCGAAGGCGCCCCCGTCAGCGGACTGGCGCTCGCGGCCGTCGATGAACAGGCCGTAATGCTCGCGGACCTGGACGATGTCGCGCGACTCTGGAGCGGGCGCGTACTCCCACGGGATCGCCTGGCCGTCGCCGAGGCCCCAGGGGGCAGGCTGGCGGGGGTCCGAGGGCGCGACTGACTTGTCGGTGCTCACGCGGCCATTATGGCATCCGGCTGCCGCAGCCCAGACGGGCCGACGTCGTGCGTCGGCGGGGGCTACAATCCGTGTAATCGATTGCCGGCCACTCGCGGTCGGCCAGCGCAATGAACTGGAGATGACGAATGGGCGGCTTCGCGCTCAAGGAGCCCGGGCGGATCGGCGTCGCGGTGCTCGGCGCCGGGCGCATGGCGCAAACGCACCTGCGCACCCTGGCCGGGATCGACAACGCAGATGTGGTCGTGGTGGCGGACCCCGTCGAGTCCGCGGCGAAGCGCGGTCTCGAACTCGCCCACGCCCGACGCTGGACGCTCGACCCCGTCGAGGCGATCCACGACCCGGACGTCGAGGCGGTCGTGATCGTCACGCCCACCTCCACGCACGCCTCGCTGATCGAGGCGGCACTCCGCGCGGGCAAAGCGGTGTGGACCGAGAAGCCCATCGCGCAGGACCTGGCCGACACGCAGAAGATCGTGGACCTGTGGCGCGAGACCCAGATCCCGATCGCGGTCGGGTTCATGCGCCGCTACGACCCGGGCTACGCCAGGGCCAAGGAGCTGATCGACGCCGGCGAGCTGGGCCGCATCGAGCAGTTCCACGCCTACTCCCGCGACGTCAACCCGCCGCCCCTCGAGTTCCTGCTCCATGCCGGGGGCTCGTTCCTTGACATGTCCGTGCACGACCTGGACCTCGCCCGCTTCCTGGTGGGCGAGGTGGACGAGGTACACGCCTGGGCGGCGACGCTGTTCGACGACCGGTTCACCCAGGCGAACGACTGGGACACGGCCGCGATCCTGCTCCGCTTCAAGAACGGGGCGATGGGCGTCATCGAGACCGCGCGCCACTCCAACTGGGGCTACGACATCAGGGCCGAGGTCAGCGGCTCGACGTCCAAGGTGTCGATCGACGCCGCGCAGAAGACGCCCGCCACGGTCACCAGCGGGGTCAATCTGCAGCACGACCTCTACACCGACTTCTTCGACCGTTTCGACCTCGCCTATCAGCGCGAGCTCGAGGCGTTCTTCGCGGATCTCGCTGCGGGGCGGACGCCGCTCCCAGGCCCGGAGGACGCACTCGAGACGCTGCGCCTCGCCGTGGCCTGCACGCGCAGCTGGCAGGAGAATCGGCCGGTCAAGCTCGCCGAGGTCACAGCCTAGGCCTCGGGCCTCAGGGGGGTCGAGGAGGCTCGGGCCCCCGCCGTCGGCGGGCCTGGCTCGGGCTGACGAAGGAGGCCGGCGCTCGAGCAGGCGGGTCCGCTGCGGAGGGCGGACGATCGCGTGCGCGCGGGATAAGCGGCAGCTAAGTCGGGTCCGCTACCCTGCGCGACATGCCTGACCTGCCGATTTGGGAGGCGCGCTTCCGCGCGCCGATTCTGGGGTTCCCTGCCTGGTCTCCCGACGCGCCAGACCGGCTCGCCATCGCGTCCACGGAAAGCGGCTCCTACCAGCTGTATGCGTGGGACCGGGCCGCGGGCACCCGCCGACAGGTCACCCACGACCCGGTGGGCGTCCTGGGCGGGCGCCCCACGCGGGACGGCCGCGGGATCGTCTGGTTCCATGACGCCACGGGCGCCGAATCGGGCCGGTGGGTGGTGGCGCCGTTCGAGGAGCCGCGTGCTCCCGAGCCGCTGCTGGAGGGCGTGCCGGAGGGCTGGAACGAGGGCCTGGCCATCGGACGGCGGCGGATCGCGGCGGCCATCAGCACGGCTGAGCGGTTCGCTATCTGGGTGTCGGAAGTCGGTGCCCAGGCGCGCCTGCTGCACGCGCACCCGCAGATGCTCAGCCTGGGCGCGGACGACGCCGCGGCACTGTCGGCGGACGAGTCGATGATCGTGTTCGAGCACGCGGAGGACGGCGACGTGCACCACGCGGCGCTGCGAGCGATCGACGCCGTGACGGGCCAGACGGTCGCGGACCTGCGGTGGGACGGCGTGGCGATCTCCAGTCACGGCTTCGCGCCCGTCGCGGGCGATCCCCGCGTTGCGATCAGCCACGAGCGGACGGGCGAACGGCGACCGGCCATCTGGGACGTGCGCAGCGGCGAGGTCAGGGACCTCCCGACGGGCCTCACCGGGAACCTCGAGGTCGCGGGCTGGTGGCCCGACGGGTCGGCCGTCCTGCTGCTCCAGATGGTCGAGGGCCAGCACCGGCTGCACCGACACGACATCGTGACGGGCACCACGGCGCAGCTGGAGTCCGAGCCCGGTTCCATCACCGCCGCCGCCGTGCGTCCCGACGGCGAGGTCTGGTACCGGAGCCACAACGGCGAGCACCCTGCGGAGCTGCGGGCCGTGGGCGGCACCGCACCCCTGCTGGAGCCAGACGGACCGCGCGCCCCCGCAGGCAGCGCGTTCGAGAGCTGGCGCTTCGTCAACCCGAGAGGCCAGCAGGTCCACGGGTTCATCGTCCGGCCCGCCGGCGACGGACCCCATCCGGTGATCATGCGGGTCCACGGCGGTCCCCACATGCTCGACATGGACCGCTGGATGCCCGACATCCTCGCCCACGTCGACAGTGGGTTCCTCGTGGCGATGGTCAACTACCGCGGCTCGGACGGGTACGGCGCCGCATGGCGCGACGAGCTGATCGGCAACATCGGCTTCCTCGAGCTCGAGGACGTCACAGCCGGCCTTGAGGACCTCGTCAATCGCGGCCTCGCGGACCCCGAGCGCGTCGTCCTCGCCGGCTGGTCGTGGGGCGGGTACGTCACGCTGCTCGGCGCCGGCCGGCACCCCGACCGGTGGGCCTCGCTCGTGGCCGGCGTGCCGGTCGCGGACTACGTGGCCGCATTCGAGGACGAGGCGCCGTCGCTCCAGGCGCTCGACCGATCACTCTTCGTCGGCGACCCCACCACAGTTCCCGAACTGTTCAGCGAGCGCAGCCCCATCACCTACGTGGACGCCGTTCGGGCACCCTTGCTGATCCTGGCCGGCGAGAACGACTCGCGCTGCCCCATCCGCCAGATCTGGAACTACGTCGGCCGGCTGCGGGCGCGTGGCCTCGAGCCACAGGTCTACACCTACGCCACCGGCCACGCCTCGTTCGACACGGACGAGAAGCTGCGCCAGGCGGCCATCGTGCTGGACCACCTCGCACGCACGGTCCCGGGCGTCACCCGTCTCGAGGGCATCGAGCGGCACGTCCCGGCGGGCTGAGACGCGGCTCGGGCTCGTCTCGCGAGGAGTGCCCGCCGCTCTCTACACTGCAAGGCGATGACCACATACGCGGTCCTCTTGCGCGGGATCAATGTCGGCGGCAGGAACGCCGTGCCGATGGCCGGCCTGCGGCAATGTCTGGAGGGACTGGGCTTCTCCGGCGTGTCGAGCTACATCGCCAGCGGCAACGTCGTCCTGCAGTCCGACCAGACGGCCGACCAGATTCGAGCGCAGGTCGAAGCGGCCCTGGCCAGCCGATTCCACCTGGACGATGCGCTGATCAGGGTTCTGGTGATGACCCGCGGTCAGCTTGAAGCGGTTGTCGTCGGCAAGCCCGAAGGTTTCGGCGAGGAGCCGGACACGTACCATTGCGACGCCATCTTCCTCATCGGCCTCGATGCGGTGGAGGCGATGACCGCATTCGAGCCCCGCGAGGGCGTCGACCGGGTCTGGGCGGGCGAAGGGGTCATCTACTCGCAGCGCCTCACCGCCCTCCGCACGAAGAGTCGCCTCGGCCAGGTCATGGGGACGCCAGCCTACAAGTCCATGACGATCCGTAACTGGAGGACGACGACGGCCCTCCTAGAGCTCGCCCGCCAAACCGAAGACCGGTAGCGCGGGATGCGCGGCGCGGCGCGACCCCCCCTCTCAGGCGAACCGGTACGCCGCGCGATTGCCGCGACACGGGCTGCCTCGACCGTACGCGATCACGCCCGCGGTGACGTCTGCGAGGGACCAGAAGCAGGTGACCGAGCTCTCGGTCCCGTTGTCGTGGCGACAGATCGAGGGCTTGGTCGCGTGGTCGCAGAGGAAGGCGAACAGCGCCTCGCCCGTGATGGACCCGCCGTCGGGTCCATCCCCCGCCGGGCCGTCGAGCAGCTCCAGAGCGCGGGCCAGGCGCACGGCGGACGTGCGCGCGTACGCCGGGTCGGCCTCGTAGCGGAGCATCCGCTCGCAGGCGTAGTGGTTGGTGTGGGCGAGGGTTCCAGCGGCGCTGGGACGGGTCACCTCCGCGTCGGTGGCGGATCCCTCCACGTTGACCACCCCGCCCTCGCGGTGGGCGAAGACGGTGTTGTACGACGACGCGCGGTCCGGGCGCAGGGCCATGGCGACCGCCGCGTTGAGGGTCGGCGCAGTGAGCTGCTCGCGGACCATGAGCAGGCGCGGCACGCCGACGCGGTCATCGTTGGGCGAGAGCTCGTTCCCGGTCAGGCTCAGGCCGGCCGAGTTCCACCCCACCGAGATCCACGGCCCGATGCCCAGGGAGAACACGACCGGCTCGCCGGGAACCCGCCATTCCACGGCAACCGCCGCGGCCTCTGAGGAGGGTGACAGGTCGTTGTTGTGCGCGACCCACACATGGCCGTCAGCGGTGGCGGGCGGAACGGCCACGAGATCCGAGCACCGCCCGTGGCCGAAGCCGCGTCCCTCCCCGCCGCCACCGGGCCCGGCCTGCGACGGCCGGGCGGACCAGATCTCCTCGATGGACGCGGCGAACAGCGCCAGCCGATCCACGCCCGCTCCGTCGGCCGCGCCGTCGATCTCGGCCACCAGCCACGGAGTCGCGCGAAGCGTGACGTCGCGGTGCGCAGCGGCGAGCGAGAGCTGTGTATCGCGGGTGCGCCCGGCCGGCAGCTCGGCGTCGAAGTCAACCGCGGCGCGGATCGTCCCAGCTGTCGCCTCGCCCAGCTGGCGGCCGACCTCGTAGTGCGTGCCCGCCACGCGCAGGAGCGGCAGGCCGCCGGGTTCGTCGAGCGCCGTCACGGCCGACTCCCGGCCTCAGTCCAGCGAGAAGTGGTCCGGCCGCTGGTAGGCGCCAGTGCGCTCCTTCTCAAGCTGCATCAGCACGTCGTTGAGCAGCGAGGAGGCGCCGAAGCGGAACAGGTCTGGGGTCATCCATCGCGGGCCAAGGGTCTCGTACAGGACCACCAGGTACTGGATCGCCTCCTTCGCCGTCCGGATCCCGCCCGCGGGCTTCATGCCCACGATCCGGCCGGTCACGCGCTCGAAATCGCGGATCGCCTCGAGCATCACCAGCGTGACGGGCAGAGTGGCGGCCGGGCTGACCTTCCCGGTGGAGGTCTTGATGAAGTCGGCGCCGGCGGCCATCGCGAGGACGCTGGCGCGGCGGACGTTGTCGTACGTTCCCAGCTCGCCGGTCTCGAGGATCACCTTGAGGTGCGCGTCGCCGCACGCCTCTCTGACCGCGACGATCTCGTCGAACACCTCGCCGTACTGGCCCGACAGGAACGCGCCCCGGTCGATCACCATGTCGATCTCGTCGGCACCGGCGGCGGCGGCCTCGCGCACCTCGGCGAGCTTGACGTCGAGGAAGGTCTGGCCCGACGGGAACGCCGTGGCCACCGACGCCACCTTCACGCCGGAGGTCCCCAGCGCCGCCTTCGCCTCCGCGATGAACGTGGGGTAGACACAGATGGCCGCGACGTGGGGGATTGACGGATCGCCCGGCAGCGGGCGCATGCCCTTCGCGCACAGCGCGCGGACCTTGCCGGTGGTGTCCTTTCCCTCGAGCGTGGTCAGGTCGATCATCCGGATGACGAGGTCGAGCGCCCAGACCTTGGACGCCTTCTTGATCGAGCGCTTCTGGAGCGACGCGACGCGCTCCTGCACGCCGACGGCGTCCACCGGGGTAACGCGGCCCAGCACCGAGCCGAGGCTGCCGGCGCGCGGGTCGAGCGCGCGGACGAGCTCTCCGGCGCGATCGCGTGCGGTGGCGTGGACTGTCGGGGTGCTCATCAGTCGAGCATACCGCGCCCGTCCGGCGGGGTCGCCGGGGCTCACGCGCGGCGGGGCGCCGGACACTGCCAGCGACGGCTCCCCGACGCCTGGCCGCGCAGCCTAGCGGCCCGCGCGATTCCGCGGCGGCGCCGGCATCCGGTGCTCGCCATTGACGAGGTAGTGCACGAACCAGTCGCGCACTTGGACCAGGTTCTCTGCGCGCCGGAAGGGCGACCCCGACCTCGTCAGCTCGTGACTCTCATCGGGGACGCGCATGAAGCGCACGGGCCGGCGGAGCGACCGCAGCACCGTGAACAGCGCCTCGCCCTGACCGATGGTGCACCGCAGGTCGCGCTCCGCGTGCTGGATGAGGAGCGGCGTGTGGACGCTGGCGGCAAGCGAGATCGGCGAGATGGACCGGAAGTAGTCCGGGTCCTCCCACGGCAGCCGCCCGAACTCGATCTGCGCCCACTCGCCACCCGAGATGTCTCCGGTGAGGAACAGCATCCCCATGTCCACCACCGAGCGACAGGTGATCGCCGCCTTGAAGCGCTGCGTCCGCCCGACGATCCAGTTGGTGAGGTAGCCGCCGTACGACCCGCCCGTGACGCCGAGGCGCTCCTGGTCGGCGAGGCCGTCGGCGATCGCCTGGTCGACGCCCGCGATGACGTCCGCCATCGGGCCGTCGCCCCAGTCGCCGAGGTTCGCGCGGTTGAACGCCTCGCCGTACCCCTCCGAGCCGCGCGGGTTCGAGGCCAGCACCGAGACGCCGGACCCCGCGACCACCTGCCACTCGAGCACGGGGCTCCAGCCGTACAGGGTGTGCGGCCCGCCGTGGATCTCGAGGGCCAGCGGCCGGGCTCCCTCGCCCGACGGGTAGAGCCAGCCCTGGATCCGGCGGCCGTCGCTCTCCCACCAGCGCTCGATCGGCTCGACCCAGGCGATCTCCGCCTGTGCCTCCGCGTTGAGCGCGGAGACGGCCCGCGCGCTGCGACTCCTGCCGCCCTTCGCCAGGTCGAGGAGGTGGACCTCCGGCAGCTGCGTCGCGGCGGAGGCAACCGCACCGACGACGTCCTCGCCCTTCACGGCAACCGCGTCCCAGCCGGAGATGTAGTGTCGTCCCTCGGTGAGGCGCTTGGGCGGCTTGCCGCTCGAGAGCGAGACCCGCCACAGCTCGAAGCTGCCGTCGATCGGCGCGGTAAAGAGCACCGCCTTGCCGTCGGCGGTCATCCGCAGCCTCACGGCCTCGCCCTTCACGACGTCGCTGTTCATGCCCGCGTCGGGCTTGAGGTCGCTGTCGGCGAGCAGGTCGGTCCCGCTCGCGGCATCAGAGCCGTCCGCCGCGAACCGCCAGATGCCCGTGCGGTAGCCCACACGGGGAAAGCGGTCGCCGGCAGCGATGATCGACTCGCCGTCGCGGGACCACTGCGGCGCCCAGAACCCGGCATCAGCGCCGCCCGCGATGGTGGTCACCTTGCCGGTTGCCACCTCGACCGTGAACAGCGAACTGCGCTCGTGCAGGTCGGGCGACACGTGGCGGTTGGCGGCGAACGCGATCCGGGCGCCGTCGGGCGACCACGCGGGCATCGCCTCCGCCGTCGAACCGGCGAGCAGCCGCCGCGCCTCGCCGGTGGCGACGTCCACCAGCCAGAGGTGGGCGTCCTTGTCGTCCACGAACCCGACGCCATTGAACTGATAGTTGAGCCGGTCGATGTAGCGGTAGTCGGACAGCGGCGTTTCGCCGGGCTTGGGCGGGGCGGGCCGATGGCGCCGCTTGGCGTCGTCCTCGCGCGAGGCGGCCAGCGATGCCGTCAGCACCGCCAGCGTCCGGCCGTCCGGCGACCACGCGAAGTCGTCCACGCCGCGCGGCAGGTCAGTCAGCCGGCGCGCCTCGCCGCCACCGAGCGGCAGGAGGTGCACCTGTACCGCGTCATGGCGCGCCTTGTCGCCCTCGAGCGCGGGCTCGTCCTCGACCTTCGTGCGGCGGTCGGAGAGGAATGCGAGCGTCGTGCCGTCCGGCGAGAACCTGGCGTGGGCGTCCGTCCGCGGCCCGTACGTGACGCGTCGGGCGGGCGCCGAGCCGTCCACGGGCGCCAGCCAGACCGATGTGCGATAGCCGTCTCGGGCGATCGAGGCGCGGGTCACGGAGAACGCGATCCACCTGCCGTCGGGCGAGAGGCAGGGGTCGGCCGGGATCTGCAGGCGATACAGGTCGTCGGGCTGGGCAGGACGGGGCACGGGGTCCTCCGGTTCGCGCGGGCCGCGGAACGCCGGCGAGGCCTCGGCCGGCGGGTCATTGCCGCCAGTCTAGTCCCGGATCGTGCGCCGGCACCGTCGCCCCGTCTACCATCGGCAGGTGGCCGACCAGCTCTCTTTCGGGCTCGACCCCGCGCTGCCCCGTGCGAGCGCAGTGGCGCCGATGTGGGCCGTGCCGCGGCGCGATCCGTTCGACTCGGCGGACCACTTCTTCGAGCCCACCTGGGGTGGGCAGCGGGTGCTGGCGTTCCTGGAGCCGGGCGGCGGGCTGCGGATCGTGGACGCGGCGGGCACCGACCTGGCGCCGATGCTCCCGGAGCTGCGCGCGGTGCGGGGCCTGGTGTCGGCGAAGTCCGCGGTCCTCGACGGTGAGCTGGTGGCGGTCGACGGTAGGGGCCGGGCCGACGACGTTGCCCTCCGGGCGAAGCTCCAGGGGGTCGGCGGGCGGGTTGTGTCGCTGCTGGTGTTCGACCTGCTCCACCACGACGGCACATGGCTGCTGGGCAAGCCGCTCGAGACGCGCCGGGCGCTGCTCCGCAGGGTGGTCGCCGACGGCGATGCCGCGGTGGTCGTGCCGGTGGTGGCAGGCGAAGGCCGGGCGCTCTACGAAGCGGTTGCGGGCCAGGGGATCGCGGGCGTGCTGGCGCGGGCACGGACGAGCCCGTACCTGCCCGGCGTTCGAAGCCGGCTGTGGCGGTCGATCGCGGTGCGCGCCTCCGCCGGGGGCGCGGATGGGCTCGCGCCCGAGCCCGGGGAGGCGCCGGTGCGCGCCGCGGCGCCCGTGCTCACGGTGCTGCGCCGGCTGCCGCTCGACTTCGACTGAGGCCGACCGTGCCGCACGCGACTCCCTGCTCCGCTACCCGCCCCGGATGGCCCGCCAGAACGTGCGAAGTGAGGGCGGCTGCCCGTACATCACCACGCCCGCCCGGTACACGCGGATCGCCAGCAGCGTCACCAGCGGCACGGTGAGCACCAGCAGCCCGATCGAAAGGGCCAGCTCCCAGGGCTCCACCCGACCCACCGCGAGCCGCGACATCATCACGAACGGACTCCACAGCGGGACGTACGAGGCCACCCGGATGAGGCTCGACGTGCTTCCCGACAGCGCCAGCACCGCCGGGAAGTACCCCGCCACGGCCGGGATCGACAGCGGCAGCGCCACGGTCTGGAGGTCCTCCTCCCGCGAGAGCAGCGAGCCAGCGCCCGCGTAGAGCGCGGCGTAGAGCCCGAACCCGAGCACGAAGTACACGATGAATGCGGCCAGCAGCCCGGGCGACAGCGCGGACAGGGAGGCGCCCGTCCCCGAATCTGGGCCCAGCAGCGCGTCGCCGATCCGGCCCGACGCCAGCAGGGAGAGGATGGCCGGCAGCAGGACCATCGACACCTGCGCCAGTCCGGCCAGCCCGATGCCGAGGATCTTCCCGACCACCAGCTGCTGCACGGTGGCCGCCGAGATGAGCAGCTCCATCACGCGGCTGGACTTCTCGGCCACCACGCCGGACGCCACCCACAGCCCGTAGAACACGAGCGTCAGGAACGAGAGCACGACGAAGACGATGCCGACGATGCGGCGGCTGGCGTAGTCGGCGGGGTCGAAGGCGGGCTTGCCGCCGGCGCCGCCTGACGGGGAGGAGCCAGCGTCGACCACGCTGAACGACGGCGTCACGAAGGGCCGCGTGGCACCCGGGTTCGACTTGGTCCAGTCGAGGACCCCCACGGCGAACGCGCCTACCTGGAGCAGCTGCGCCTTGTCGGCGCCCAGCGCGCCGATGTTGAAGACCGTGAACCCAAGACCGCCGTCAGCGCCCCGCGTGATGTCCATCGCCGCGACGATCACGCCATCGCGCACCGACTGGGCGGCCGTCGCCGCGTCTGGGTAGAGGACGAAGTCGAAGGCCTTGGCGCCGCCCGAACCGGTGGTCGTCGGCGCGTTGAGGAACGAGTCCATCGTGCCGATCGCGGTGGCGGCCAGCCCGGGCTCGGTGGAGGTCACCGCGATCCGCGAGATCGTCGCCTTGTCCGCCAGGCGAACCCCCAGCGGGATCAGCGCCACGACCACCGCGAGGCCGGCCAGGAGCAGCGTGGAGAACACGAACGCCCGCGACTTCGTCCGCTCCGCGAACTCGCGCCGTGCCACCAGCCGGACGTTCCGCCACGTCGCGCCTCGGCTCATGACCCACCTTGCGCGATGGGCGCGAGGTGGACGTCCTCGTCCACGGCATGGCCGACATGGTCGATGAAGACCTGCTCGAGCGATGGGTCGGCGACCTCGAAGTGAAGCACGCGGGCGCCGGCGCCCACCGCCGCGGCGAGCACCTCGTCGGGCTCGAGGCCCGGCTCCAGCTCCACGGTCGAGCGGTCCATCCCCGCCTGGATCACGCTCGCGCCCTTGACGCCCGCCAGCCACGGCAGCCGGTGGTCGCCGACCACGGATATGCGCACCATCCTGCGACCCGTGGAGCGGCGGACCTCGCGGAGCGGGCCGCCCACGACCATGCGCCCGCGGTCCACGATCGCCACCGACTCGCACAGCGCCTCGGCCACCTCCATCTGATGCGTGGAGAAGACCACGGTGCGGCCGCGCTCCCGCAGCTCAAGGAACGCCTCGCGCAGGAGGGCCACGTTGACCGGGTCGAGCCCGGTGAACGGCTCGTCCATCAGCAGCACGTCGGGCTCGTGGAGCACGGCGGCGATGAACTGGATCTTCTGCTGGTTGCCCTTCGAGAGCTGCTCGGCGCGCCGGTTCGCCAGGTCCTCCGCGCGGAACCGGCGCAGCCAGCCGAGCGCCTCGCGGCGGGCGCGGTCCGGCGGCATGCCGTGGAGCCCGGCGAAGAACCGGAGCTGGTCGAGGACCCGCATCCGGGGGTAGAGTCCCCGCTCCTCGGGCAGGTAGCCGAACGTCGAGCGGGGCAGGCGGTGGCTCTCCGTTCCCTGCCACGTCACGGTGCCGCCGTCGGCCTCGAGCACGCCGAGCGTGATCCGCATCGTCGTGGTCTTGCCCGCGCCGTTGGCGCCCAGGAAGCCGAAGACCTGGCCGGGGGCGACCTCGAACGTGAGGCCGTCGAGCGCGACGACGGACCCGAACCGCTTTTGGAGGTGGTCAACCACGAGCGCCATGCGGCGCGAGGATACCGGCCCGCGCCCCCGGCGCCTGTGGCACGATCGGGCCATGGGGCTGAACGTCCTTCTGGCTGCCGCAGCGGCGGTGGTCGCGCTCTGGATCGCGTGCCTGGTGCTCTTCTGGCTCGCACGGCCGAAGGGCGTCCCGGCGCGCGCGGTGGTGGCCGCCGTCCCCGACCTGCTGCGGCTCCTGCGCTCACTCGTCGTCGACCCATCCGTCCCGCTCGACGTGCGGATCGTGCTGGTGGCGCTGGTGGCGTGGATCGTGTCGCCCATCGACCTGATCCCGGATTTCATCCCCGGCCTCGGTCCGATCGACGACGTGGTGGTGGCCGTTGCAGCGCTGCGTTTCGTGCGCCGACGTGTCGGCCTGCCCGACCTGCGTGCCAGGTGGCGAGGCTCGGACAGGAGCTGGGAGGTGGTCGCGCGGCTCCTGGGCGGGGAGGTGGGGCCGGGAACCCGCGCGGAGTAGGATCGACGCATGCAGGACGACGCACGGACCCGACCCCTCCGCATCGACGCGGATCGCGCCGCCGGGATCGTCCGCCTCGAGTGGGCGGACGGGCACCTGACGGCGTACGACACGGTGACGCTGCGCTGGCTGTGCCCCTGCGCCTACTGCCGCGGCGAGGCCGGGCTGCCTGGCTGGCTGGACAGCAATCCGGTGCTCACGCCGGATCAGACGAATCTGGTCAACATCGCCCTGGTGGGCAACTACGCCGTGCAGCCCATGTGGGGCGACGGTCACGACTCAGGGTTCCACTCGTTCATGCTGCTTCGCGAGCAGTGCCCGTGCGACGCGTGCGCGGCCGATCGTGCACGCCTTCGGGCGGACGGGGACGGGCCGGCCGGGGATCCACGCAACCGCCACTGGCATGGAGGGAAGGGATGATCATCTCCACGGCACCGTTCATCGCAGGCTTCCGCGTGACCGAGACCAAGGGCCAGGTGTTCGGGCTGGTGGTCCGCAGCCGGGGCCTGGGCGGCAATCTGATGGCCGGCCTGCGCTCCATCGGGGGCGGCGAGATCCATGAGTACACGAGCCTGCTCGAGGACACCCGCCGGCAGGCGATCGACCGAATGGTGCAGAACGCGGCGATGGTCGGCGCCAATGCGCTCATCTCGATGCGCTTCGACTCGTCGGAGCTGGCCGGGACGATGTCCGAGATCGTGGCCTACGGGACCGCGGTCGTGATCGTGCCCGACGCCGGGGCCGCGCAGCCGGGCGAGTAGCCTTGGGCGTCATCGTGGCGCGAGGGCTGCTGGGCGGCCTCGGCGTGGTCCTGATGGTGGGTGGGATCGCGCTGATGGCCGTGACCGGGCCCCAGGGCGACCTCGTCGCCGCGCTGTTCGTGTTCCTGCCAGGCGCGGTGCTGGTGGCAGGCGTCCTGCTCGAGCGCACCCGGTATCGCTCGCTGCACGCCGAGCGCACCGGAGACTTCCACGGCCCGGGCGGCGGCGAGCCGTCGCCTCCCGACGACCGCTTCCGCCCCACGGATGAGCGGTTCGTGGACCCGACCACGGGCCTCCCGATGCGCGTCTGGGCGGACCCGGCGACGGGCGACCGGAGGTACGTGGCCGAGGGCTAACGGGCGGCCACGCCACCCTGTCCGGTCGACCCGGCAGGTGCGGTCCGGCAGCCTTCGGAGGGCAGCACGGCCCTCGGGAAGTTCGCGCGCGCGTGGTATGCTCCCGCACCCATCAGGGACGGGCTGACGACCTCGGCGTGCGCCGCGGGCTGGCCCCCGACACCACCGCTGAGGACGCATGGCCACCGTTCGCCCCGCACCCGGACCCCGCGTCGGTCGCGGTCGGCGTCGGGCCGGGCGCGACCAGAAGGCCCCGATCCTCAACCGCGAGCTGAGCTGGCTCGAGTTCAACGCCCGCGTGCTCCACGAGGCTCGCGACACGAGGAACCCGCTGCTCGAGCGCGTGAAGTTCCTCGCGATCTTCGCGAGCAACCTCGACGAGTTCTTCCAGGTCCGCGTGTCCGGCCTGCGCCGCCAGGTCCGCGCCGGGGTGACGGCAGTGTCCTCAGACGGGATGAACCCGTTCCAGCAGCTCGACGCTATCCGCGAGCGCGTGCGCGAGCTCCTCGCCGACCACGCCGCGATCTGGGCGTCGATCGACGCCGAGCTCGACGCCGAGGGCGTGGCGATCCTCGACTACGACGAGGTCCCCGAGCACCACGAGAACCTCCGCCGCCGGTTCCACGACGAGATCTTCCCCGTGCTGACACCGCTTGCGGTTGACCCGGGGCACCCGTTCCCTTACATCTCGACTCTGTCGCTCTCGATCGCGGTGGGCCTGCGCGACCCCGAGACCGGCGAGATCCGCTTCGCGCGGGTCAAGATCCCGCCCAGCCTGCCCCGCCTGTTCGCGGTGGAGCGCGACAAGTTCGTGCTCCTTGACCAGGTCATCGAGGCCAACCTCGACGAGCTGTTCCGGGGCATGGAGATCCTCGAGACGCACCTCTTCCGGGTGACACGAGATGCGGACATCACCGTGGAGGAGGACGAGGCCGACGACCTGCTGCTGGCCATCGAGGAGGAGGTCCGGCGCCGGCGCTTCGGCGAGGCGGTCCGCCTCGAAGTGGAGCGCTCGATGCCCGACGCCACCCGCCTGATCCTGACACGCGGCATCGGCATCCGGGACGGCGACTGCTTCGAGATCGCGGGCATGCTCGACCTCACCGCGCTCTGGCAGCTGGCGGACCTCGACCGGCCGGACCTCAAGTCGCCCTCCTACGCCCCAGTTGTCCCCGCCCGCCTGCAGCCGTCCGACGAGGACGAGCCCGTCGACGTGTTCGCCCAGATCCGCGCCGGGGACATCCTGGTCCACCACCCGTACGAGTCGTTCACCGGGTCCGTCGAGCGGTTCCTGATCCAGGCGGCCAGCGATCCGGACGTCCTGACGATCAAGCAGACCCTGTACCGGACGTCAGGCGACTCGCCCATCGTCCAGGCGCTCATCGACGCGGCCGGCCGCGGCAAGCAGGTCGTTGTCCTGGTGGAGATCAAGGCGCGCTTCGACGAGGCCAACAACATCATCTGGGCCCGCAAGCTCGAGCAGGCGGGCGCCCACGTGGTGTACGGCGTCATCGGCCTCAAGACGCACAGCAAGGTGCTCCTGGCGGTCCGGCGCGAGGGCGGCGGGCTGCGCCGGTACGTCCATATCGGCACGGGCAACTACAACAGCAAGACCGCCCGGCTGTACGTGGACCTGGGGCTCCTCTCCTGCCGGGAGGAGCTGGGCGCCGACGTGACTGACCTGTTCAACACGCTCACCGGCCTCTCGCGCCAGCGGGAGTTCCGGCGGCTGCTCGTGGCGCCCATCACGCTGCGGAGGAGGTTCCTCGAGCTTGTCGAGCGCGAGGTGGCGTACGCCCGGGCCGGGCATCCGGCGCGGATCGCGCTCAAGGTCAACTCGCTCGTGGACACGCAGGTCATCGAGGCCCTGTACGTGGCGTCGAAGGCAGGCGTGGACGTTGACCTCATCGTCCGCGGCGGATGCTGCATCGTGCCGGGCATCCCGGGCGTGTCGGATCGGATCCGCGTCCACTCGATCATCGGCGAGTTCCTCGAGCACTCCCGGATCTGGATGTTCGCCAACGGCGGGCGGCCCGAGTACTTCATCGGCTCGGCCGACCTGATGGAGCGCAACCTCGATCGCCGCGTCGAGGTCGTCACCCCGGTCGAGGACCACGGCCTCCAGGCGCGGCTGGCGCGCATCATCGAGGTGATGCTCGCCGACGATCGACGATCGTGGCAGCTCATGTCCGACGGCCACTGGCTCCGGACCGAGGTCATCGAATCCCGGGAGGGCACCATCGACACCTTCGCCACGCTCAAGGAGGATGCCGCGTCGTCCTCGCTCACGCCGAACGAGCCCATGCGCCCCCAGGGAGCGAGCGGCTCGATGGACCCGCGCGCGTGAGCCCCGCGGACGGCACCCCGATGGAGGTGGAGCTCAAGTTCCGGATGACCGACGCCGCCACGGGCGAGCGCCTCATCGCGGGCGACGAGCTCGATGGGTTCTCGGCGCTCGGCCCGGCGGGGACGACGAAGATCGAGGACCGCTACGTGGACACGCCCGACGGCGCGCTGGCGGCGGCGGGATACGCCGGTCGGCTGCGAACCGGCGACGGCGTGACCGTGATCACGCTCAAGGGCCTCCGCCGCGTCGACGACGGCGGGGTGATCCACCGGCGCGAGGAGCTCGAGGGGTCCGCCGTGGAGGGAGAGCCCGCCGCGTCGTGGCCTGAGTCAGACGCCCGCGATGCGGTGGTCCGCCTGGCCGGCGACCAGCCGCTGGGCGAGATCGCCCGGATCCGCCAGACTCGCCGCAAGCGCCTGTACGGGCGCGACGGCGCCGTGGTGGAGGTGTCCGTGGACGATGTCTCGGTCATTGCCGGCGGGAGCGTCGTCGAGAAGTTCGCGGAGCTCGAGCTGGAGCTTCGCGAGGGAGAGGAATCGGCGCTCGAGCCGCTCGTGGACCTGCTCAACGAGATCGAGGAGCTGGTCCCGGCGCAGACGTCGAAGCTGGAGCGCGCCCTCGCGGCAGTGCACCATGATGAGCCGGCCGAGCTGATCGCCGCGCCCGCCCCGGCGGAGGTGCCGACAACCGTCCCGTCCCGGGAGCCGACGGCCGCCGACGCGGCCCCCGAGCGTCAAGGCCCGCGAATCACGGTGGGCAAGGTTCCGGGCGTGGTGGCCGACGACCATCTCGCCGAGGCGGGCCGAAAGGTGCTCCGCTTCCACCTCGCCCGCATGCTCGCCCGCGAGGCGGGCACGCGCGAGGGCCGCGACGCCGAGGAGCTGCACGCGATGCGCGTCGCCACCCGGCGGCAGCGTGCGGCGTGGCGGGTCTTCGGCGCCTCGTTCGACGACCGGCGAACCAGGCGCCATCGGCAGCGCCTGCGCGAGGTGGCGGCCGACCTGGGCGGCGTCCGCGACCTCGACGTCCTGATCGAGGCCGGCGAGGCATACCGCGCCAAGCTCAGCGCGAGGGAGTCGGCGGGGCTGGAGCCGCTGCTGGACTCCTGGCGCCGCCACCGCGACGCAGCACGCGTGCTGCTCGTCCATGAGCTGGACTCGAAGCGCCACGGCAAGTGGGTCGAGGACTACGCGGCGTTCGTCCAGGCCGAGGGCGCGGGAGCCCGCCCGGTCGGCCCCACCGAGCCGCACCGCGTGCGCGACGCCATGCCGTCGCGAATCTGGGCCGCGTACGAGACCGTCCGCGCCTACGAGCCGGTCATGCGCTGGGCCGACGTGACCACCCTGCACGACCTGCGGATCGCCGCGAAGTGGCTGCGCTACACCCTCGAGTTCGTCCGCGAGGCGCTCGGGGCCGAGGCCGGGCCGGTCATCGAGAAGGTCGTGGCGCTCCAGGACCACCTGGGCTGGCTCCACGACGCCGACGTCGCGGCCGGGCTGGCCCGCGCGTTCCTCGTGGAACATGCCGGCGACCTCGACGAGCAGGAGTCCGCGGCGATCGGCCGCTACCTGGTGGACCGCGAGCGCGAGCTCGCCCGGCTTCGCAAGACCGTCGGCGCCTCGTGGCGGGGCGTGTCGAGCCTCACCTTCCGACGGGCGTTGGGGAGGCTCGTCGCCGGACTGTAGCCGGCCGTTCTCCGCGGATCGAGCAGCCCGGCCAAACGGCCGCGCTTCCATCTGACCGCCTGGGCGGTCAGCCGCCACGCTGGCCGGACCGGATCGTCAGCCGCGCGAAGATGGCCCGGGCCAGCCGCGGGCCAGCAGTGCAAGGCGATCCCGCCACGCCACGCCCCCGTGGACCGCGGCGAGGATCGCCCCCTCTCGAACGCCCGCCTCGGATACGCGCAGCCGGTCCGCACCGTACTTCTCGAGAACGGCGTCCACGATGAGTGCGCCCGCTGGCAGGATCCGCGCCCGCTCGGGCCGGATGAGGTGCCGGCTGGCGGCCTCGCTGCTGCGCTCGACGGTGAGCATGGCGAGCGCCACCGCGACACGGCGACGGGTCAGCGAGCGGTCCACCGCCGTGGCCGGCAGCAGCCGCAGCAGATTGGACGCGGTGCCGCCGACGGCCACGATCTCCGTGGGGCTGGCGTCCGGGGCATCGACCACAATTCGGGCGACCTCGTCGCGGAGCGCCTCGACCTCGGCCAGTGACGGCGGATCCGAGTGGACGAGTTCGCGGGTCAGGCGCGCTGCGCCGAGGGAGAGCCCGACGGTCCTGGGCTGGCCGCCCGCCCCCACCACGACGAACTCTGTGCTGCCGCCGCCGATGTCCACGAGGAGCAGCTCGCCGCTCACGGGGCTGCCGCCGGTGGCGCCGATGAGCGTCACGAGCCCCTCCTCGGCCTGGTCGAGGACGTGGAGGGGGACGCCCGCGCGCACCTCGACGTCGCGGATCACGGCCGGGGCGTCCCCGGCGCGGCGCATCGGCTCCGTGCCGACGACGGTGATGGACGCCGCGCCGAGCTCCCGCGCAGCGGCGGCGTACCGAACGAGGTCGGCGACCAGCGCCGCGCGGAGATCGGCGCCGAGGTACCCCTCGGCGCTGACCCGGTCACCGAGGCCGAGGAACACCGACTCGTCGAGCAGCGGCACCACGCCGTGGCCGTCCACGATGCCGACGAGGAGGTGGACGCTGGTCGAGCCGACGTCGATGGACGCGGCGACGAGGGCGCCGGGGGGGACGGAGGGGCGGGGAGCGCTGACGGCGTGGCCTAGGAGCGCCGCTGGGAGCTCGCCCGCTGGGAGCTCGCCCGCTGGGAGCTCCACGATGCGCTCCGGTGCCGCCTCTGGACGGACGGCGTCGGGCTCGGCCGCATGGGGCTCCGGCTCTGGCTCCGGCTCTGGCTCGACGGTCTCCTGTGCCGCTGGGGAAACGGGCCCCGACTCGTTCGCGACATCGGGCTCGGGCTGGGGCTCGGGCTGTGGCGCGGCCACACTCTCGGCGTCTTGCGCAGCCGCAGGCTGCGCGGGCTGGGCCGGCTTCGCCTCCGCCGACGCCTCGCCTTGACGGATGAGCGCGGCTGCTGCCTCGAGGAGGCCGCTCGCGTGGGAGGCCGCAGGAGACGCGGCCCGGGCGGCAGCCTCGGCCTTCCTGGCTCGCCTGGACGCCTGCTCCGACGCCCGTGCGACGGCCTTGGCGGCCTTCGCCTCTGCCTTGCGCGCCTTCGCGGCGGCCGTGCGCATCTTCGCCTCGGACTTCGCGGCAGCCCGCGCCGCAAGGAGCTCGGCCTGTGCGGCTCTGTTCGATTTCCTCGCCGCGCGCTTCACCTCACTGGACGCCGCCTTCGCCGCGCGCGTCGCGCCCTTGGCCGCCTTCTCCGCGGCCTTGGCGGCACGCTTCGCCGACTTGCGGTCGGACCCCGTCGCCGTCCCGTCGCTGACCCCGGGGGTTGCTTCCTCGCGCTCGCCTGAGCCCGTCATCGAACGCTCCTCGCCCCCATCCCCCGTCAGCCGCAGAACGCGAACCCGTGGACCGACAGTCTGCCGCAGGTCAGCGGATCGGGGGTCGCGGGTTTGCATGGCGCGTCCACCCCGCCTCCATCGCGAGTCCACGTTGCCGTCGTTGACGTGACGTTAACCGGAGCGGAATGCCCTGTTGACCGCGGCGTCCCAGCCTGCCGGAATGGCCATGACGCCGCGCTCGCGCCACGATGGGCGCGTGCCGCTCCCGACCACCGACGCCGCGCAGCCGTCCGCCTGGCTGGTGCTGGCGGCCGACGGCCCTGCGGCATTGCTCGGTGCGAGCGGCACCGGCGCTGGCGTGACGGTTGTGGCCGAATCGGGCCGCTTCCGCGAGCTCCTCGAGACGCTCCGGCCCCGGGTGGTCGTGTGCAGCTGGCCGCCGGCCACCGTTGCTGACCTCGGAGCCGTGCTGGACGCCCGGCGCCGCCGGTCGGCGATGCGCGCCGTGCTCGTCGCTCCACCGGAGGCCGTGGACGCCCGCCTGGACGCGCTGTCACGAGGCTTCGACGACGCGCTCGCCTCGACCGTCCCACTCCAGGAGCTGATCGGCCGCTTGGCCTGGCACGACGCCCGCTCCCGCGCGCGTCCGGCCTCGGGCGGGCTGCTCCGATTCGGCGACGGCTTCGAGCTCGACACCGCCGCGCACGAGCTCCGACATCACGGCGAGGTGGTCCACCTGCGCCCGAAGGAATACGGCCTCCTGGCGCTCCTGGCCGCACACCCCGGGCGGGCGTACTCCCGCGTCGAACTGCTCGACCGAATCTGGGGCAGGCCCCGAGGCGGTGGTCGAACCGTCGATGTCCACGTGCGCTGGCTCCGGTCCAAGATCGAGCTGGACCCGGACCGCCCAGTGACGGTTGTCACCGTGCGCGGCGTGGGCTATCGGCTCGACAGCGCAGCGCGCTGACAGGCGGCCCGTTAACGAAGACTTAACGGGCGACACATCAGCCGTTCACTCCCCGCCTCGATCTTGGCGACCGAGAACGACACCAGCATCCGAGGGCGTGGCGACCCGCCAGCCCCGCAGGAGGAACAAGCGTTGATCACCATCTCTGCCAAGCGCATCGTCGCGATGGCCTTCGGGGCGAGCATGCTCGTGGCGGCCTGCGGCAGCAGTTCGTCCAGCCCCGCCGCGTCCACCGCCGCCTCGTCCAGCGCCTCCGCTCCCGCCGCATCGGGCGGCGCCGCCGCGTCCGCGGTCGCCGGGCCAGCCACGTGCGTCGACGGCAGCATCACCGCGTCCGGCTCCACTGCCCTGCAGCCCCTCGTGGACGCCGCGGGCAAGGCCTACGTCGCCGCGTGCCCGAAGAGCACAGTCAGCGTCCAGGGCGGCGGCTCAGGCACCGGCCTCACGCAGGTCTCGCAGGGCGCAGTCCAGATCGGTAACTCCGACGTCACCGCCGAGTCCAAGCTCGCCGCGGCCGACGCGGCGGCCCTCATGGACCACGTCGTTGCCAAGCAGGGCTGGGTCGTGGTGGTCAACAACGGCGTCACGGGCGTCACCAACCTGACCACGCAGCAGCTGCAGGACATGTGGGCCTGCCCGAGCGGCCAGTCGGCCCCGAAGATCACCAACTGGAAGGCCGTGGGCGGGCCTGACATGCCGATCGTCCTCATCCTCCGCCCGGCGTCATCGGGAACGCGGGCCACCTTCAAGAGCGTCGTCCTCAACGGCCAGGCCGAGTGCTCGGGCCAGGCGCTCACCGAGGACTCCAACGGCGCCGTGACCACGGCCGTCGGTCAGACGCCTGGCGCCGTCAGCGTCATCGGGTTCGCCTACTATCAGTCCAACAAGGCCAAGGTCACCGCGGTCAGCCTCGACGGCGTCGCCGGCTCGGTGGACAACATGACCAGCGGGACCTACAAGCTGGCGGCCAGCGGCCACATGTACACCAAGGGCCAGCCGGACGGGCTCACAAAGTCCTTCATGGACTACATGATGAGCGACGCGATCCAGCACACCCTGATCCCCAGCCTGTTCTACGCCCCGGTCAAGTGACCTTCGGGTGATCTCAGGGCGAGGGGCGCCGCTCTCCTCCGCGGCGCCCCTCGCCGACCTAACCCAAACACATCGACCCGCCGGGTCGGAGGCCAGCCAGCCTTGACCACCATCGAGTCCAGCGCCAGCGGCGCGCAGCCGGGCCTTCGGGCCCGGCTTGACCTTCCCCGCCGGATCACCCTCGCAGCGGCGCTGGTCGTCATCGCGGTCGTCGTGCTCCTGCTCGGCTTCATCGCCTGGCGGGGCGTCCAGCTGTTCATCGGCGCGGGCGTGCCGATCACCCAGATCTTCACGACGGCGTGGCAGCCGGACCCACTGAGCGCCGGTACGAACTATGGCCTGCTCCCGTTCATCGGGGGCACGCTCGCGGTCATGGCCGTGGCGGCCCTCATCGCCACGCCGCTCTCCGTTGGCCTCGCCCTGTTCCTGGCTGAGGTGGCCCCGGCCTGGGCCCGCCGGATCGTCCAGCCCGCGATGGAGGTGTTCGTCGGGATCCCCAGCGTGGTCTACGGATGGCTCGGCCTCGTTGTCCTCGTGCCGTTTCTCCGGACGCAGTTCGGCTGGCTGGGTTTCACCACCGGCTTCTCGTGGTTCGCGGGCTCGCTCGTGCTGTCGCTGATGGTCCTTCCCACCATCACGAGCATCAGCTACGACGCCTTCGTCGTGGTCCCCGCCGATATGCGGTCCGCCTCGTTCGCGCTGGGCACCACGCGCTGGCAGGCGATCCGCCACGTCGTGCTGCCGGCCGCGGCCACAGGCGTCATCACCGCGATCGTGTTCGGCCTGATGCGGGCCGCCGGCGAGGCGCTCGCCGTCCAGATGGTGATCGGCAACGCGCCCGTCATGCCGACGAGCCTGACCAAACCCGTCACCACCTTGACCTCCCAGATCACCCTCGACATGAGCGACGCCACCGGCACATGGAACGAGGCCCTGTGGACGATGGGGTTGGTGCTCCTGCTCATCTCGCTGACGTTCGTGCTGATCGTGAGGCGGCTGGGCAACAGGAGGGCGCCGGAGTGAACCGCGCCCTGACCGCCGACCGAATCGCGACCGCCGTGCTGTGGGCCGTGGCCCTGTTCGTGATCGTCGTCCTGATCGCGATCATCGGCTACTTCGTGGTGCAGTCCATCCCGACGTTCTCGATCTCGTTCCTGTTCTCGGACCCCAGCGACACGCAGCTCGGCGGGATCGGGCCGGTCCTCTGGAACTCGGTGTACATGCTCGTGCTGACCATGCTGTTCACGATCCCGCTGGGGATCCTGGGCGGCATCTACATGGCCGAGTACGCGGGCGACGGCTGGCTGACGAACGCGATCCGGTTCTCGCAGGAGCTGATCAGCTCGGTGCCGTCCATCGTGGTGGGGCTGTTCGGGTTCGCCCTGTTCGTGGCCGCGACAGGCTGGGGATTCACGGCCCTCGGCGGGGCGCTGACGCTGATGGTGTTCAACCTGCCGCTGCTCCTCCGGCTGTCCGAGCAGGCGATCCGGGCCGTCCCGGCCGACGAGCGGGCTGCCAGCCTGGCGCTGGGCGCCACCAAGTGGCAGACGATCCGCCACGCCGTGCTGCCGGTGGCGATCACCGGGATCGTGACCGGGATCGTGCTCACGTCCGGCCGGGTGTTCGGCGAGGCGGCCGCGCTGCTGTTCACGGCCGGGCTGTCGACGCCAGTCCACTACGACTTCTCGAACCTGAACCTTCTCGACCCGCGGTCGCCGTGGAGCCCGTTCCGGAACGCGACGACGCTGTCGGTCTACATCTGGAAGTCGAATTCCGAGGGACTCGGCGCCTTCGTGACCGAGGTCGCCAACATGAGCTCGATGGTGCTCATCGTCATGGTCCTCGGATTCAACCTCAGCTCCCGCTGGCTGGGCCGTTTCCTGCAGCGACGCGTGAGCGGCCTCTAGCCGATGGAACCTTTGGAGGGACCCCGCCCCGTGACCCCCACCCTGTCGAAACCGCTCGCGCGGCCGTCGCTCGCGGCCACGCCGAGCGCGGTCAGCCGCGACGCCGCGGTCAAGCTCCACGCCCAGAACGTGAGCGTCCTGTACGGGGGGCGGGTCGCCGTGCGCGACGTGACGCTGGACGTGCCGGAGCACTCGGTGATGGCGTTCATCGGACCGTCGGGCTGCGGCAAGAGCACCGTGCTGCGGTGCTTCGACCGGATGAACGACCTGATCCCCAGCGCCACCGTCACGGGCAGGGTCGAACTCGACGGCGAGGACATGTACGCGCAGGACGTGCTGCCCGTCGAGGTCCGCCGCAAGGTGGGCCTGGTGTTCCAGCGGCCGAACCCATTCCCGATGTCGATCTACGAGAATGTCGCATATGGTCCGCGCCGCCACGGGCTCAAGGACAAGGCGAGCCTCAACGATCTGGTGGAGCGCTCGCTCCACCGCGCCGCGCTCTGGGACGAGGTCAAGGACGACCTGCGCAAGAAGAGCGGGCTCGCGCTCTCGGGCGGCCAGCAGCAGCGTCTGTGCATCGCGCGCACCCTGGCGATCGACCCCGAAGTCATCCTGATGGACGAGCCATGCTCCGCGCTCGACCCCATCGCCACACTCAAGATCGAAGAGCTGATCGCCCAGCTCAAGGCCGAGTTCACGATCGTGATCGTGACCCACAACATGCAACAGGCCGCCCGCGTGAGCGACCGGACCGCCTTCTTCACCCTCGGGGAGGACCGGGCGGGGTACCTTGTGGAGCTTGACGACACGCTGACGATCTTCACCAACCCCGCCAACCAGCTGACCGAGGACTATGTCTCGGGCCGGTTCGGCTGAGTCGAGGAACTGCGAACCGTGACTGAACCCGCGCACACGCCCCTGCCGACCCCTCACCCCACGCGTTCTTCGTACGACCGCGAGGTGGCCGAAGTGAAGGACAACATCCTCCGCATGGGCTCGCTGGTGGAGGACCAGATCCGCGCTGCGATCGGCGCGCTGGTGAGCCACGACGCCGACACGGCGATGCAGGTGATCATCGACGACCGGCTGATCAACGAGGTCCAGCGCAAGGCGACCGCGATGATCGCCGCGGTGATCGCCACCCAGGCGCCCGTGGCCCGCGACCTGCGCTACCTGCTCACCCTCGACCACGTGTCCTACGAGCTCGAGCGCATGGGCGACCACGCGGGGTCCGTGGCCAAGCAGGCGCGCAAGCTAGCGCCGTTCGCGCCCATCAAGGGCTACGTGCAGCTGCCCGAGCTCGGCGAGCGGGTGGCCAACCAGGTGCGCGGCATCATCCGGGCACTCGTGGACAGCGACGAGGGCCGGGCGCGCGAAGTGGCGCACCTGGACGACGAGGTGGACAACCTCTACCACGCAATCTTCGCGGAGTGCCTGGACCTGATGCGCTCCGACCCGGCCAACGTGGACCCGTGCACGCGGATCCTGTTCGCGGCGCACTACCTCGAGCGGATCGGCGACCGCGTGACGAACATCGCCGAGGACATCGTGTTCCTCGCTTCGGGCGAAGTCGAGGACCTCAACCCCTGATCGGGGCCCTACACTTTCGGTGCGGCGCCAGCGAGGATCAGGGCGCCGCGGAGGACCGATGATCGCGCTCTGCCTGCTCCGCCACGCACACGCCGGCGACCCGGCCAAGTGGGAGGCCGACGACGCCTCGCGCCCCCTGTCCGAGAAGGGCCGACGCCAGTCAAGGGACCTCGGCGGTTTGCTGGCCGTGATCGACGAGGCGCCCGACCTGTTCATCACCTCGCCCAAGGTGCGAGCGCTGGAGACGGCCGAGATCGTCGCCAAGGCGATGCGCAACCGGGTGAAGGTGGTGGTGGACGACCGGCTCGGCGGCCCGCTCGACACCGCGACGGTGAACGCGATCCTCGACGCCGCGGGTCCCGCCTACCGCCCGTGCATCGTGGGCCACGACCCGGACTTCTCCGAGCTCCTGGGCGAGTTCATCGGCGCCGCGCCCATCCCGCTCCGCAAGGCCGCGCTCGCGCGGATCGACTTCGCCGGCGACGACGTCGCATCCGGACAGGGCACCCTGCGCTACCTGCTGCCCCCGGAGCTGGTCACGGGCTGACGTCGGCCGCGGCTACGTTCGCTCCCAGCGCCAGCGCATCGTGTGGGTCAGCGGAGCGCCGGGCGTCACCAGCTGGGGGCCTGAGTTCGCCGCGTCCGGCGGGCCGGACTGGGGCTCCACGCACACCGCGTACGCGGGTTGGGTGTAGACCACCCACCACGGGCACGACGACGAGAGGGTCAGCCGAAGGCCCGGCCACTCGAGCACGGGATCCGAGCGCAGGCCCGTGAAGCAGTCGTCCCACGGACCGTCCGGCGGGCTCGTCCGCGCCCCCGACGGGATGCCCTCGGCATCTCGGACCAGCATCTCGGCCGCATCGAAACTGAGGCGGACCGGGACCCCGCCCGGCTCCAGCGCACGGCGGAACCACGGGTGCCAGCCGATCACCGCGGGCTGCGGCTCGTCCGCCTCGAGCGTCATCTCCACGTCCAGCCCATCCTCGCGCACGGCGAACCGCTGGGACACGCGCCCGCGGAATGGCCAGCGCCCGTCCATGTCGATCGAGATCGCGTCCCGGCCGTCCACCCGCCAGGGTCGGTCGAGCACCACGCCGTGGAGCGCGTGCGGCGGCGCGGCGAGCGGCAGCTGGTGCCTCGCGCCGTTGAACGCGAACTGCCCGCGGCGGATCCTGCCCGCCCACGGCGCCATCGGGTACGAGCCCCAGCTGACGGGGCCGAACGGGTGGCCGCCGACCAGCAGCTCGCGCCCCCCGACGCTCACCTGGCCGATCCGACCGCCGTGCGTCGGCCGCACCACGACTCGAGTGTCACCGGCGCGCAGGTCCAGGACCGCCTCGCCGCGCGCGACCGGCGTCTCCGCGTAGCCCTCCGGCGCGCTCACCACCCGGCCCCGTCGAGCGCAGCCGCCTCCACGCAGCAGGCGACGACGCCGAGCCGCGCGAGGCGGTCGAACGTCGGCCGGCGGCGGACGGTCCAGGCTGCGACCTCGAGGCCGGCATCGCGGGCGCTGCGCATCGTCGACGGCGTGATCGTGCTCCCTTCGACCGAGAGGCCCCGACAGCCGAGGTCCAGCGCCACCGAGATGGCGGCCTTGTCGAGCGCCATGGCGCCCAGCCAGAGCCTCCAGCCCGGGAGACGTTCCGCCATCGCGACAAGGCTCGGCGGCTCGAAGGACGAGATCACCGCGCGCAACCCCGTCTCGCCGCGGGCGGCCCCAAGGACCGAGGCCGTGGCGTCGCCGTGCGCATCGCCCTTGAGCTCGACGTCGAGAAACGGGTTCGGGCCGAGCATCGCGAGCGCGTCGGCAAGCGTCGGGATCCCCGCCGTCGCCAGCTCGGATGCCTCCAGCGCGCTCACGTGCTCGGGTCGCCCCTGCACGCGCGCCAGGGTGCTGTCGTGGAGGAGGACCGGCACGTCGTCCTGCGAGAGCTGCACATCGAACTCCACGCCGTCGCAGGCCGGGACGCGCATCGCTGCCGACAGCGCCGCCAGCGTGTTCTCCGGCGCCACGCGCCAGTCGCCGCGATGGGCCAGCCGGAGCGAACCACTGACGCTCATGCCCGGGCTGCCACGCGAACGTGCACGGCGATGCCGAAGTGGTCCGACGGGTACAGCGTCGGGTCCTCGGCGTCCGCTCGGCTGAACGCGAGCGCCGCGTCGTCCACCTCCACGGCACCGCGCAGCCAGACATAGTCGAGACAGTCGGGATCGCCGTCGGCGTCCATGGCGGGCGCCTGCAGACCGGACGGCCACGTGACGGACGGCTCGTGGCCGTTCGCCTCGTGGTACGCGGACCGGAACCCGGCGGCGGCCATGCGTGCATAGGCCGGCTCGCGGGGGTTGGCGTTGAAGTCGCCGACGACCACCATCGCCTCGTGCTCAGGCGACGCGTCGAGCCAGGCGAGGAGCTGCTCGACCTGCGCCAGCCGCTCGGACCTCGCCTCGGGCGGATGGTGGAGGTGCGTGACCGCGAACAGCAGGCGACCGCCACTTGGGAGCGTGATGCGCACGCGGTGCGCCGCTCGCAGGATCCCGAGGTCGAGCCGCTCGAACCCCTCGAACGGGAGCGGCCGCTTGATCAACATCGCGTTGCCGTACTCCGGGCGGCCCGCCCAACCGCGCACCGCCGCATAGTGCGCCTCGCCCGCGGCGCCGATCAGGCGGTCCTGCTGCATCGGGTAGACGACCTCCTGGAGACCCATCACGTCGGGCTGGAGCGCAGCCATGTCCGCGAGGATCAGGGGCAGGCGCTCATGCCAGCGGTCGGCGAGGTTGAGGATGTTGAGCGTCGCGACGAGCAGGCGGTCCACGCGGCCGGTGTCCTTCCTTCGGGGTGCGTCAGAGGGCTGCGGAGGTGTCGGCGTCCGGACCGATCGGGATCGGCGGCTGGGCCGGGAGGACGAACCAGAAGGTCGAGCCGTGGCCCTCGTCGGACTCGACCCCGATGGTGCCACCGTGGGCCGCCACGATGTGGCGCGAGATCGCGAGGCCCAGGCCGGTCCCGCCGCCGCGGACCCGGGCGCGATCTGCCTTGTAGAAGCGCTCGAACACCCGGGGGCGATCCTCGCGCTTGATCCCCATCCCGTGGTCTGTCACCTCGACGCGGGCGCCGTCGCCCTCCGGCCGGACGCGGATGACCACGTCGCCGCCGTGGGGGCTGAACTTGACCGCGTTGTGGACGAGGTTCACGAGCACCTGTCCGAGACGCTGCTCCTCACCGCGCACCAGGGGCGTCATGGGGTCCCCGTCAACGACAATCCGGACGCCGCTCCGCTCCGCGAACAGCCGCAGCCGGTCGGCCGACGCCTCGGCCAGCCGGGCCAGGTCCACGTCGTCCTCGGGGACGATGGAGCTGCCGCCCTCGATTCGGGCGAGGTCGAGGATCTCGGCGACCATCTGGGCGAGGTGTCCGGTCTCCACCTCGATCTTGGCGATGCGGTCGCGCAGGCGCTCCGGGACGCCGTCGGCGTCGGCCTCGCGGGAGGCAGTCTCCGCAAGCAGGCTGACCGTGCTGATCGGCGTGCGCAGCTCGTGGCTCAGGTTGTCGATGAACTCGGTCCGGATCTGGCGCAGCCGCCGAAGCTCGGACACGTCCTCGAGCACGACGATCGTGCCGCCTTCGGGCGTCCTCGCGGCCCGCAACACCACGGTCCGGGGCTCGCCAGCGCCCAGCCGGACCTCGGTGGTGCCGCCGCCATCCTCGAGGAACCGCTCGATGCGCAGGTCGAGGAACGTCTCCATGAAGCTGCGCCCTGCCAGGCGTCCCGGGGCGACGTCGAGCAGGGCATGGGCGCGATGGTTGGCCTCCCGCACGCGACGGTCCGCACCGAAGCGCAGGACGCCGACGGGCAACAGTTCGTCGAGCTGGTCGCGCGCAGGGTCTCCGTCCATCGGCCTTGAGGATGGCACAGGCGCGTTAACCGCGTGTTGGCGGCCGCCACGCTGAGGGGGCGTCCGCCTGGCCCCGATCCACCGCACGACGCCCGCCCGATCCGGTACGCGGACCGCTCAGCCGGCGCGGCGGACCTCCGGGCCCTCGCTCACCGCCTCGCCCGCGCTCACCGCCGCCAGCGGCGCTGCGATCCGGTCGTAGACTCCCGCCCAATACGCGTGCCGGAGCGCCGTGGCGTAGCCCAGCCGAGCCGCGAGCCGCCGCGCCCGAGTGGCGGCGGCGCTGGGCACGCCCACAACCGGCAGCGCTGACGCCACGTCGAGGGCGGCGAGCTCTGCCGAGATGCGCAGGGCCTCGTCCTCCTCCCGGTCCAGGGACTCAGGCCACGGCCGCTGCGACGCGTCCACGCCACTCGACGCACGCAGGTACGCCGCGACGTCCGCCGGCGACCAGCCGCGCACCCGCTCGATCAGCGCCTCGACGGCCGCCCGGTTCGGCCCGTGGCGCGGCTGGTCCACCGACGCGTCCCACGCACGCAGTGACCGCTCACGCGCGCGGCCGCGGAACGGCTCCGCGAGGAGGTCGTCCAGGAACGGCGCCAGCACCACCTCGGCGGCCGCGGCGAGCAGCCCCTCGCGGAGCCCGGTCTCGGCCCACCGGTCATGCGGGACGCGGGTTGTCAGCGCCAGCTCGCAGGCGGCGAACGCGTCGCGCGCCTCGGGTGGGAGGAACCGGCGGACCGTGGCCAGGAACGCGATCGGCGGGGGCTCGGCGGCCGCGAGGCGGTCCAGCTCGTCGGGACTCAGCCGCTCCACGCGGGCGAGGAACCGCGCCAGGCGCTCGTCTGGCGCGCCGGACACGAGGTCGGTCCGACGGGCCCCCGCCGGCCGTCGCGGCCGAGTCGGCGCCCGGGCCGCCCGCCGCCACGGGGC
>JBBIIL010000033.1:0-32010 GCA_037446495.1 Chloroflexota bacterium
CCAGCGGCAGGGCCGACCCCGCGGTGAGGACGACATCGAACCCGTCCGTGGCGGTTGGCAGCGCCCTGGAGCGCTCCAACCGCACGTGGTTGATGTGCGCAAGGTAGCCGGCCAGTGGTTCCAGGGACGAGTCGGCCGGACCCACCCACAGGACCCGAACCAGGGAGTGCTTGATCATGCCGACCTCATTGTGCCCGGACCGATCCCAGAACTGCTGACCAGGTTGCTGCAGGCGGACCCCACGGCCCGCCAATCACGCGCCTGCACCACTACCGGGCGCGCGAGCCGCTGCCGGGCGCGCGAACGACGGCGCGCGAGCCTGTCAGGCGGCGAGGGCGCTGCTGCTGCGGGCGCGGCCGACCAGTTCGACGACCAGCTCGGCAACGTCGGCGCAGACCTCCGCATCGTGCAGAACCAAGTCGGCGCCGAACGCGCGTGCTGCGACGGGGACAGCGACAGCCTTTCCCGCCAGGATCCTGGCAGGCCCTCGGGAGGCCCAGTGCGGGGCGTCCTTGAGGACACCACTCGTGGCGCCGTTGGACTCGGGGGTTGCGAGAAGCAGCGCGTCTGCTTCGACGATCGCCCTCCGCAGGGCAGCGGCCGTCCCGGGAGGACCCTCGTCCTCCACATCGCCGTCGTAGAACGGGAGTGCGCGGAGCGCAACGAAGGTCGCGCGAGGCACGCCGCTCGGGGCGAGGCGCGCCGCCGCACGCAGCAGCGCCCGGTTGTAGGAGCTCCGCCGGAAGCTCCCGGAGAGCATCAGGATCCTGGTCGCCTCATCCACCCTGTCATTGACCCTTCCCGTCTGGATGTTGATCTCGATTCGTCCGTGCGGGCGGCGTGGATGGGGCGGAGCATGCGGACACGTTCCAGGAGCCTTCGCCGATCGAGGGCCCATCCGCGGGCCGTGGCCCTCCGAACACCTACCATGACCTCGATGCGATCCTTGGTCTCCTCGCCCGTCGCCAACTTCCGACGCCGCGTCGTAGGTGAGGCCGAGGGGCTGTTCTCGCACGCGGACGACCCCCTCGCCGACACGCTCCTATATGTCGGAGATCCGGGGCTCTTCGGTCCGGTCTCGATCACTTGGGAGCTCATGGGTGACGTGTCGACGTTCATCGGGGGCATCCGCGCGCTCCTGGTCCAGGCGGCACATCCGGAGGTGGTCGCCGGCGTCGCAGACCACTCGCGCTATCGCGATGACCCGCTGGGACGCCTGTCCCGAACCTCGAACTACGTGACCGCAACCTCGTACGGCGCCATGCCGGAGGTGGACGCCGCGGTGGCGGCCGTACGTCGCGCGCATGCAAGGGTGCGCGGGACGTCACACCGCGGGATCCCCTACGCGGCTGCCGACCCGGCGCTGGCTGCGTGGGTCCACAACTCGCTCACGGACTCGCTCCTCGTCTCCGCCCAGGTGTTCGGCCCGCGTTCGCTGTCGACCGAGGAAGCGGACCGGTTCGTCGTGGAGCAGGCACAGATCGGGCGTCTCCTTGGCGCCGACCCACTGCCCGAAACGGCCGCGGACCTCGCCAGGTGGGTGGCGGAGCATCCTGCCCTGGCGCCGTCCCCCGGCATGGTGGAGGCCGTCCGGTTCCTGAAGCGCCCGCCCCTGAGCCCGGCCGTGATGCTCAGCTATCGGCTGATGACAAGGGCTGCCGTTGCCACGCTCCCCGAGCAGTTGCGGGAGGTGCTGCATGTCCGCGCCCACGGGGGTGCAATCCCCATTGGCCGCGCGTCACTGCAGTCGCTCAGGTGGGCTCTCGGCTACTCCCCGCGATGGCGCGTCGCGCTCCTCCGCGCCGGAGCGCCCATCCCGGAGGACCGGTTCAAGCAGAAGACGCCCTTCGAGACGATCACCCGCACGACAGACCATTAGCCAGCTCGGCGCTCGCGCCATCGGCGGTGGCGCCGCACTTCCGCTCCGCGAGCTTGTCCTTTTCGCCGTTGTTCGCCCTGGCGGATGGACCCTGGGTCGCCATGTCGGAGTGAGCGGGAAGCCGAGCCCGAGCGTCGCGCGCAATCGCAGCCCTCGCCCGCGCATCCTGAAGCCGGCCCCTCCCGACGGGCGCGGAGGTCGGCGAACCGAGGGCCGGAGCCCGGCCGCCTGAAGCCTCGGCGGCAGCTCGATTCCGGAGAGCCCGCCGTCGACCGCGATCACCTGGCCGGTGATCCACGACGCGTCGCGGGAGATGAGGAACGCCGCCAGGCCAGCGGCGTCCTCGGGCTCGCCCACGCGCCCCAACGGGTGCATCGTCTCCGAAGCCCGAAGCGTCGCCTCGTCCTCGACCAGCCGCCGGGTCAGGTTGGGGCGGATACGTGATGTTCCCCGGTCGAGACGAGACACCGGTGGACGCGACACCTCAGGCGCCCATCGCGGGCGGCCGTCGCGGGCGGCTCCGGCAGGCGGGTGTTCGCGCCTGCCGGCGACGGGACGCGCACGGCCCCGGCCGGCGAGCGGGGCGCCCTCAGGCACCGGCCGCGGCGGTGTCGGGGCGCGTCGTCGATCTCGGCGTCGGAGAGGGCGTGGGCGGGTTTGAGCAGAGTCGAGCCGACCGCGTGGACCAGAGCGTCCCCACTGGAGTGGATCGCGGATGCCCACCGGTACGCGGAGGCGGACCACAAGCGCGGCAACGTCGTGGTCACCGTGGTCTGAGCACGGCTCGGTCGTCGCCTCGCCGAGCCCGGAGCGTCAGGCCGATCGTGGAGTCGTTCGTGCGCGTCCGACCTCCTCCGGGCGCGCCATGGCACGAACGACCCTGCGGTGGCGGGGCGTGGACCTCGACCGCCGGGCGGCGTCCGTGCCGAGATCAGTACTCGCCTCTGATCACGAAGAACGAACCCCGGATGGTTCCGGCCAGCTTCGACTTCTGCCTCGCGAACTTGAACCGCGAGGCGAGCTCGGCGGGGACCTCCATCCCATCGGAGAGCTTGAACCCCACCGCCCGCTTGCCGGCGTCGTCGACCGCGTACAGAACGTTGACCGACAGGCCGCTCTCGTAGAAGACGTAGGCCCACCGGATGTCCCCGGCCAGGAAGGTCGTCGCCTCGAGGGGGCGAGACTCGATGACGAGGTCGCGCTCCTCCTTGAGGATGCGCTCGACGTAGCTGATCGTCTCCCTGGCCTCGCCCGCCGGTTCGACCGTGAAGTCGTGGCCGTACTTGTTCTTGAAGTAGCGGGCCTCGTTCGCCCGAAGGCCGGCGAGCGCAGCCGCCACTGGCGAGGACTCCAGGCCGACGGTCGAGACGTTGGTGAAATCCACGACGTAGGCCATGACAAGCTCCTTCTGCCCGAGGAGGCGTGCGAGGTCGGGCAGCGGCCACGCACTCACCGCCGTGATCGCGTGGACGGTCGACCCCAGCCCCCGACGAGGGCTGCTGCCCACGTGAATGTACCCGGCGGCTGTCCCGTACCGGAGACCGTTGTCATGGGGTCGTCGGGCCGCGATGCTCATGCGGCGGCGCGTCCGGGACCTCGATGCAGCCGGCGCAGCGGCCGGCAATGGTCAGGTGGCCGAGGTCCACATGGAAGCTCCGCGAGCCGTGGAGCGTCTCGACGAGCCCCCGGACCTCGCCGGGCTGGACCTCCCAGGTGCCGCCGCAGGCGTCGCAGTGCAGATGCGCGTGCTCGGACTCCGGCAGAACGTGGTACTCGGCTCGGCCGTCGGCGCCGTGGCTGTGGCACAGGTAGCCGAGCTCCTCGAGCACCTCGAGGGTCCGGTAGACCGTCGATGGCGTCGTCTCGGGGTCGCGCTCGCGGCAGCGCTCGACCACCGCGCCGCCGGTGACGTGGCCCTGGCTCGCCGCGAGGACCTCGACGATCGAGCGCCGCTGGGGCGTCCATCGGAGGCCGCGGGACCGGAGCTGGTCGCGAACGCCCGACCAGGGGGAAGGCTGCCGACTCGAGGTCGTCATCGGCGTGCCACCTCGGCTGACGTGATCGTCGTTGTGATCGGGCTCCTGCTCGGCGGCGTGGGGTGCTCGCGCACGTCCACGAGGCCCTCCGGAGGGACGAGATCCACGAACAGCCGGCCCGCGAGGTGGTCCATCTCGTGCGCGACCGTGCGGGCCAGCAGCCCCGTGCAGCGGTGTCGGACAGGGCGCCCGACCCGATCGAGACCCGCCACCGTCAGCTCGGCGGGGCGCTCGACCTCCGCCACCAGGTTCGGGACCGAGAGGCAGCCCTCCCATCCGAGCTGCCGGCCGCGGCGGCCGACGATCTCGGGGTTGATGAGGACGAGCCGCGCCCCATCGGCCTCCACGACCGCCACGCACACGTCGCTGCCGACCTGGGGGGCGGCAAGACCGAGGCCGCGAGCCGTTCGCATCGTCTCGAGCAGCGCATCGACGAGGCGGTCCACCTGCGGATCCGGGACCAGCGCAAGCCGGGCGTGAGCACGAAGGCGCGCGTCAGGAAGGCACAGGATCTCGAGCGCGGGGGATGCGGCCATCAGATCCCCGGCGGGGGCTTGCGTCGCCCGAGCACGCCGTTGGCGAGCCCCTTGACCGCGGCGAGGATGGTCTGGAAGAACCCGACAATGCCGTCGAGGCCCATGTCCGCTCCTCAGCCTGCGGGGGCCAGGGGAACTGGCAGGCCAAGGTTGCGGACCTCGGGGCCGTCCCCGTCGTGGTGGTCCGGCCCGGCCTCGTGCGGGTGCGAGTGGCGTGTGCCGCCGTGCTCGTGGAGGTGCTCGTGGATCAGGTTGGCCCGGATGAGGAGGTCGCGGTCCGCGAGGATCTCAAGCGGCGACCCGTCCGCCAGCACCTGGCGCTCCTCGCCGAGCACGATCACGCGGTCCGCGATGATCGGCACGATGTCGAGCTCGTGCGTCGCGGTGATGATCGTCCGGTCTGCGGCCCCCAGCCGCCGGATCAGGTTGACGAGCACCCACTTCGTCCGCGGGTCGAGCGACGCCGTGGGCTCGTCGAGCAGGATCACGCTGGGATGCAGTGACAGGACCGACGCGATGGCCGCCCGCTTCTTCTCACCGCCCGAGAGCTCGAAGGGAGCGCGGTCCGCGAGGTGGGCGATCTCCATCTCGGCGAGCGCCTGATCGCAGCGGGCCTTCACCTCCGCCCGGTCCAGCCCCAGCTGGAGCGGCCCGAAGGCCACGTCGTCGAACACGCTGGCGCTGAACAGCTGCACATCGGGGTCCTGGAAGACCAGGCCGACCTCCCTGTGGAACCGGAAGGCGTCCACGCCGGCCGCGACGGCCGCGACATCCGACCCCAGGGCCCGCATCGTGCCGTCCGACGGCGCGATGATCCCGTCGAGCAGCTTGAGGAGGGTGGACTTGCCGCTGCCGTTGGCCCCCAGCAGGGCCACCTGCTCGCCGGCGGCGATGTCCAGGTCAACGCCGTCGAGCGCCACCTGCTTGTTCGGGTAGGCGTAGCGCACGCCCCGGAGGTGGAACAGGGGCTCGCCAGGGCGATCCAGAGCGAGGGACTCGAGGGGATGCGTCACCCGACGACCCGCCCGAGGCCGAGGATGGCGACCGCGAGCACGACCGTGCCGCCGAGCGCCAGCCAGTCCGCGGGTCGCATGGCGAATGCGCTGTAGGAGCGCATCTCGCCGCCGAACCCGCGGGCGAGCATCGCCGTGTAGACCTCGTTGCTCATCATGAAGGAACGGCTCATCAGGCTCCCGATGGTGCCCGAGATCCAGCGGCGCTGCTCGGCGCCGCTCGTCCGGGCGACGATTCGGCTCTTCCGCGCGAGGAAGATGCCGTTGACGGTGTGCAGGAACAGGAAGATGTAGCGGTAGGTCATCGACAGCACCAGCACGAACACCTGGGGCGCCCGGATGGAGCGGAGGCTCTTGAGCAGGTCAGCCCACGGCGTCGTCATCACGAGCAGGACGGCGACCGACACGCTGACCCCGACGCGGGCGACGAACAGGACGGCCCCGGCGAGCCCGGGGATCGAGGGGGCGATCGTGAGCGGGCCGAGGGTCACCTCGAACAGGCGCGGGCCCTGCACCAGGAAGATGGCCGGGATCACGACGATCCCGGCGAAGAACGGGATGCCCGACCACACACGCCGCACGAAGAAGTCGAGCGGGATCCGACTGGCCACGGCGGCCGCGACGAGGCAGGCGTAGAGGGCCGCCAGGGCCGGCACGGAGCTCGTGAAGCTCGCGGCCAGGATCGCCGCGAGGAACATCCCCAGCTTGGCCCTCGGGTCCACCCGCTGGAGCCACCCGTCTCCGCGGGCGTGGCGCTCGGTGAACACCGCCTGCTCGATGGACGCGGTGATCCCGGCCAGCGTCTTCTCGACCCAGCCGATCCGCCCCTCGGGGTGGGCGGCCGCGCGCCCCGCCGTCGTGGTCACGCTTGCGCCGGCCCGGGCTCGGCGGCGACGTCGCGACCGCGCCCGATGAGGCGAGCGGCACCCAGGACGATCCCGCCGCACAGGAGGATCCCGATGATCCCCGCCATCTCGTAGCCGATGCCGACATGCCACAGGGACGCGTTCGCGCCGCTGAAGAAGGGCAGCGGCAGGTTGTAGCCGCCCAGCGGCGCGCTGAACACGCCCGACAGGTCCCGAAGGCCCTGCGGCACGTAGCCGAATGCCGCCTGGACCTCCGCGGTGCTCCCCTCGCCGTAGGCGAAGCCCGGGGCGATGAGGCCCAGCGGCGCCATCACGGCGATGGCCGTGAACGCCGCCCCGACACGCTTGAGTCGCGCGGGCAGGACGAAGTACGCCAGCGGAACGAGGATCGCGAACAGGATCGCCACCACGAGCAGCATCGATGCCACCGACGCCCAGTCCACGCGGGACCAGTCGGCGCCGAACAGCCTGCCCGGGTCGCCGCCGCCCATAGCGAGGCCGACGACGGCGAGCACGGCCGCGACGACCCCGACGGCCGCCACGACGAGTTGCCAGAGCGGCCGCGGCGTGGCCTGCCCGAGCTCGACATCATCGTCGGCGAACACGCCGCGCAGCGAGGTCAGGTACTCCGGGTGGCGCTTCTGGAAGTAGGCGATGCCCAGTCCGGTGAGCAGGCCCTCCACGATCGAGGCGCCGAAGGCGTGCGCGATGAGCATCGCGGGCACCGCGGTCTGGAGGTCGTAGGGGCTGTACAGCGGCTTGCCGGATGCGTCGGTGAACAGCAGCGGCTGGATCCCGAGCAGGATGCCCACCACGAGCGCGGAGGCGCACATCGCGACGTAGCCGGCGATGCCCGCAGCCCAGACGCGCCGAGTCCCGAGGAGCGGTGCGCGGGCGGCGAGGAGGCGGTAGAGCCAGTAGCCCACGAACGGCATCACGATCCCCATCGAGAAGGCGTTCGCGAAGATGGCGAGGATGCCCCCGTCGCCGAAGAACAGCGCCTGGATGATCAGGGCGGTGCTCACGGCGATCACTGCCGCCCACGGTCCCAGCACCACCGCGATCAGGGTGGCCCCGACGCCGTGCGCCGTGGTCCCGCCCGGGACCGGGATGTTAAACATCATGATGGTGAACGAGAGCGCCGAGAAGATCGCCAGGAGCGGGATCGTCCGGTTGTTCAGGACGGTCTTGACCTTCTGTGTGGCCACCGCCCAGACCGGAACCGTCACGACCGCCATGCCGAGGGAGACAGCGGGGCTCAGATAGCCGTCCGGAATGTGCACGCGTCAGCTCCATGATCCCCGGACCTGCCGTTGTCCGGTGCTGCCCTCCCTTCGGTTCCGAGGGCGTCGCGGATCATTGTCGGTGTTGTTACAACATGTTGCAACTAGTACGCGTGGCAATGGGCCGCCCGTCCCGGGGCAGGCCCGTGGCACGGCCGTGCCGACTACGCCGCCCGTGCGTCGATGAACCGCAGCCAGTTGCGCAGCTCGACCTGCCGGATCCGCGGGTCGATGATGTCGTCGCCCACGTTGAGCTCCGCGCGCAGGGCCGCCGAGGCAGGGTTTGCGGCGAGCTCCTTCATCTTGGCCGCATAGCTCGCGACGGCCTCCTCATCGGCGAAGAAGCCCTCCCGCACGAGGGCCTTGGCCCGCGCTGCGATCAGCCGCCCCATCTCGTGGAGGTTGTACTCGGGGTGGTACTGCGTGGTCCAGAACGCGGCGTCCCCGCGCTCGACGATCGCGGCCTGGATGCGGGTGTGCTCGTTGGTGGCCAGGAGCGGCGTGCCGTCGGGCAGGCGGGTGACCTCGTCGAGATGCATGATGAAGGCGTCGAACACCGCCGGCTTGCCGACGTGCATCGGCGAGGCGGCGGCGGCGTCCGTCAGCCGAATCTCGCGGGCGATGCCCCACTCGCGACCCTTGGGGTTCGCGGCCACCTCGCCGCCGGCGACCTGTGAGGCGAGCTGGAGCCCCCAGCAGCTTCCCCAGCAGACCGCGCCCGCGTCCATGAGCGCATTGGCGAAGTCGATCTGGCTGGCCACCCGGGGATCGTCCGTGTGGTAGACGGTGAGGTCGGACCCAGTCCAGATGAACGCGTCGAAGTCATGGATCGACGTGCCCGGCGGCAGCGCGAAGTCCGGGTCGGCGACGTAGACGATCTCGGTGGTGGCGTTGGGCGCCTCCGCACGAAGGAAGTCCTGGAACAGGTCGTGCGGGTGGCCGACGTCCGACCGGTCGAAGTTCGCGCGGCTGGCCGCCGGATAGCAGTTGACGATGCAGATCCGGAGAGGCGACATCGTGGTGGGTGAGGTCATCGTGGGGCAACTCGCTGCGGGAAGTCGGTGATGAGACCCGTGATCCCGATCGCGGTCAGCCGCGAGATCTCGCCCGGGTCGTTGACGGTGTACGGGTTGAGCCTGGTCCCACGCGCCAGCTCCGCCGCGAGCTCCTCGACCGTGACGCGCGTGATCCGCGGGTTGAACGTGTCGAAGGACGCGTCGCTGAAGTCGATGGGATCCTCGGGGAAGAGGCCCAGGAGGGCCTGCACCTCGAACGCGGGCCGGCGCTCCTTCACGGACTTGAGCCAGGCGTGCTGGGCCGACGAGAACAGCAGGTGATCCGGCCCGATGCCCACGGCGTCTGCGAGCGCGAGGACCGCGGCGACCACATCGACCGTGTCGTTGGGCCTGGGCTGCGCCTTGAGCTCGAGGTTCATCCGCCAGTCCAGCTCGACCGTCAGCTCGAAGGCCTCCCGGAGCGTGGGCACCCGCTCGCCGACGAAGCTCGCGAGCTCGTCCGCGCGAACCGCGCCGGCGGCGATCTGCCCGAAGGGGTCGTCGCGCACGAACGAGGATCCCGCATCGAGCGTCCGGATCTCGGCCAGCGTGTAGGTCGAGAACGGAGCCGGGACGCGATCCGGGAACTTGGCGGCGACGTCGGTGGTCCGCGTCATCGCATCGTCGTGCATCAGGAAGAGCCCGCCGTCGGCGCTGACCGCGACGTCGGTCTCCCACAGGTCGGCGCCGAGCGAATGCGCCTTGCGGGCTGCGGCGAGGGTGTTCTCCGGCGCGAGGCTCCGGGCGCCTCGGTGGGCGACGATGGTGACCATACGGCTGTGTCGGCGTCTCCGGCCCGTGGCGGGCCACTCGTGCACTGGGTCCGGATCCAGGGCGCTGGTCCGGTGTCTGGACCAGCGTAGCGCTCGAAGCCGGTCAGGGGCGCCACACGTCGAGGTGTCGCCGCCGCCCGCCGCAGGCTCAGGCATGCTTGGGGCCGCACGCGATTCGATCGCGTGGCCGAGATGAGGACACCCGACCCGTGACCAGCGACAGCCAGGCACCGCGCGACGCGCTGGCCGACGCCCTCGGCGAGCTGCGGGAGGACTACACAGTCGAACCGGGCGAGCCCGCCGACCGGTATTGGCTGCGCGTGGGACTCCGCCTCGGGCTCCAGCGACCGGGACGGGCCCAGTTGCTGCTCGAGCGGCTCGAGGGCGGCGCGACCGCGCGAGCCGAGACTCCGGGAGATGCGGGAGCCACACCGTCCGAACCCGCCGCTGCGTCACCGGCCGAGCCGGCGAGCCGCGGCGCCGATCCCGATGCGATACCCGTCCGCTCGCTGCTCCTGGCGCGGGCGGCCATGCTGGCGCTCACCGAGCCGCCCGAGACCGTGTTCGGCTGGGCGTCCCGGCTCACTGCCGACGAGATCACGAGGATGGGCCGCATCGTCGAGGACCAGGTTCAGGGCGGCGCAATGCGCGACCTGACCCGGGGCTTCGGCCTGACGTGGACGGCCGGCGTTCGGGTGCCGCACAGTGAGCTCAACGAGCTGTTCGCCCGCTTCACCGACCTTGAACTGACGGTGGCCGGCGTCCTCGCCGGCCACGACGTCCGCGAGAGCTCGCTCCGGTCCAAGTCGAGCATCAGCGACACCGTCCAGAGGTGGTTCCTGCCCAAGGCAAGCCCCGGGGCCGACGAGGCCGCGGCCATCTTCGAGGGTGCCGGGGAGGCGGCGCAGCGGGGCCTGATCGCCGTGTGGAACGTCTGGGCGGCCATGCGCTACCGCTCCTCGATGCCGGCCCCGACCTTCGAGCTGCTCATCCGCCCCTGGGTGGCCGTGGTGGGGCGCCTGCCGGAGCCCTGAGGCTCAGACCGCCCAGGCCGCCCTGATCGGTTTCCGCAGGCCGGGGAGCGGCAGCGACTCTGACTCTGCCTCGACGGCCGCGCGCTGGGCTGCCGTCAGCACGCGCCATGGCTCGAGCATGACCTTCTCGTCGGCCCGCCGCCATGTCCCGGCCACCTCGCCGTCCACCAGGAGTGCGCCCGGCCAGACGCGCGTCGTCCAGAGCCGGGGCCGGCAGGCGGCGTCGGGGACGAGCTGCTCGCGCTCGGCGCCCTGGAGCAGGTAGAACGCGTCGCCGCTGGGCAGGAGGCGTGCTGCACAGGGCCGGGCCGACGACTCGCGGAACTGCGGCTCGTCCTGGGGCAGGATCCAGCCATCGCCGGCCGGCGTCCGCACCGGGACAAGGACAGGCTGGAGCGCGGCGAACGTGGCCCGGCCCCCGGCCAGCCGGACGCCTGCCCAGTTCATGTAGCCGTTTGGGGTCCCCGGGCCGAAGACGTGGAGGTACCGGCGGAGCAGCTCCAGCCGAGCCGCCGGCGGGTCCAGCTCGGGCGGCGGAACCGTCCAGACGACGGGCTGGCGGCCGCCGTCCCAGCGGATCCGGACCCGGCCCGTGAGCGCGGCATAGCGCAGCGAGTTGGGCGCCACGCCCATCGCCTGCCCCGCCTGCCCGAACGGCATCCGCCGACCCGCGAGGAACGCCTCGAGCCGGTCCGCGCTGCCCACCGCGCGTTCCAGCCCGGGGGGGTCATCCGGCAGGCGGCCCAGCGTGAAGACGGCAACGTCCTCGGCCGCCACCGCGTACGCGGAGAACCGCGGGCCCCAGACCTGGACGAGGGCGGGATCCTCCCAGGCGTCGGGCTGCGTGCCCTCGACGCGAGCGTGGAGCGAGAGCAGGGCCGCCCGCGGCATGCTGTCCTGCAGTCCCGCGTGGGCGACGCGGCGGAGTGAGGCAGCGCCGACCGCCAGCCGCCCGTCGAGCGCGTTGACCCGCCGCCGGAAGGCGAGGACCTGGGCGCGGTCAAGCTGGAGTCGGGCGGTCACGTCGCGGATGCTAACCGAGGAGGGGCAGGCGGTACGATGCTCGGGCCATGCCAGCCCTCGCCCTCGAGCTCGTCCCGCTGGGGATCGCAAGCGCCCTCATCCCCCTGCCGCTGATTGTGACGGTGCTGCTGCTCCGCTCGACGGCCGGCAGGGGTACGGCGGTGGCCTGGGTTGCAGGACAGGCGGCGACGCGCCTGGTCCAGGGCCTCCTCATTGCGTTTCTGCTCGACCGCGCGCTCGGAGCAGGGGGCGACGGGGGCAAGGGCCCCGTGGTGTCGACGGTGCTCATCCTGCTGGCGATCCTGTTCTACGTCCTCGCCGCGCGGAAGGCGCTCCACGCCCCGGACGACGATGCCCCGCCGCCCCGCTGGATGGAGAAGCTCGGCGCGGCGCCACCCGGCCGGGCGTTCCTCATGGGCTGCGGGTTCATGGTCATCAGCGTCAAGTTCTGGGTGTTCACGCTTGGCGCCACGGGCGCGATCGCCGGGGCCGGCCTCGGCATCGGCGCGGCCGTCGGGGCGTACGTGCTGTGGATGCTCCTGGCGCTCGCCCTGCAGCTCGCGCTCCTGCTGCTGGCCGTCGTCGTGCCGTCGCGCGCCGATGCCGTCCTGGCCAGCGCCGCCGATCTGCTGGAACGCTACAGCCGCCCGCTCCTGATCTCGGTCGGGCTGATCTTCGGGACCATCTTCCTGGCCGAGGGGCTCAGCGGCCTCCGCGCCATCTAGGCCCTCGAGCCGGGCTCCACGTAGCCGAAGTACTCGGTGACGGTCCGGAAGCCCAGCCGCTCGTAGACGGGCAGGCCCATCTCGCTCGCCTGGAGGATCGCCACGTCGCACCCGGCGGCCGCCCCGTCGTCCACGATCCGCATGGTCATCGCGGCGCCGAGGCCGCGCCGCCGGGCCGCCTCGACGGTCGCGATGTTATAGACGCCGATCGTGCGCCCCGTCCGGGCCCCGAGTCCGCTGGTAACCGCAACGCCGTCCTGGTAGCCCACGTAGAACGTGATGCCCGGCGTCCGGCGGAGAGCCTCGATCGCAAAGGCGGCCGCCCACTCGCGGGGCATCCCGAATCCGGCCGCGAGGACGTCCGCGTGGTCGCTGAGGCCCTGCGCATCGACGGCCGGTCGGATCTCGTGGCCGGCCGGGAGGGGAACGCCACCCGGGACCGGCACCGGGTGCAGGGCCATGCCCGGCATCCACGGCGATACGTCGAGCGGGCCGAGACCGAGCTCGGTCACAGCTGGCAGATAGGCGTCGTCGAGACCATGGCGCAGGGTCACCGCGAAGCGCCGGTCGCTGTCGCGGAGCATCGCGACAGCGACCCGGATGGAGGCTGCCGTCTGCTCTCGCGTCGCCTCGCCGTCCACGACGAATACCTGGTTGAACAGCAGGAGCGGCAGCCCCGTGCTCACCATGGTCGCGCCGCCGAGCTGCTCCACGCGCCCGCCCTCCATGCAGGCGCCGGCCAGCACCCAAGTGGCGACATAGTTCTCGTGCACGCGGCGGGCTAGGTCAAGGTCGTCCAATCTCTGGGTCACAGGACTCCTCCGCGTCGGATTCTACGCGCCCGGCGCCGCCGCGAGCGCATCCAGACAAAGCGGTGCCTGCGCGCGCCGGATCCCCTCGCCTTCGCGGTCAATGCGCGAGATACTGCGCGTGTGCAGGTCGGGAGGGAAGCCGACCAGGCCACTCGGGACGCGCACGCCCACGGAGTTCTCGGTGAAGCAGAAAAAGGGGAGGAAGTCTGACGCGCCCAGAAAGCGGCCGAAGCGCGACAAGCTGTGCGCCGCCCCGGCGCAGCTGCGCACGGTTGACATGCTGGAGCGAGCCGCGACGGAACGCCTCGCCGTGGTGGAGGCGCGCGAACGCACCTCCGACGCGCGCGACCATGCGCTGACTGAGCGCGACGGCCTGGCCAACGAGCGCGACCGCCGGGCTTCTGAGCGTGATGCGCTCGCCAACGAACGGGATCGCAACGCGGCCCAGCGGGAGGCCGTCTGGACCAGCGCCCCGACACCCAGGCCTTCGCCAGAGCCAGAGGCTCGGAACGGCAGCCCCGGGAACAGCGGCGCGGCGGCAGCGATCGACGACGACGCCGAGGACCCGGCGCTTGAGCGCGCCCGGCTCGAGGCTCAGCTCCAGCGAGCGCACCTCGACGGGCTGACGGGCGCCTACCGCCGCGAGGTCGGCCGGCTCGCCCTGCGAAACGAGATCGAGCGGGCGCGTCGCTCCGACGGCCGGTTCGTGATCGCCTTCGTGGACGTGGACGGGCTCAAGGGCGTCAACGACCGCGAGGGCCATGCAGCGGGAGACAAGGTGCTCCGCACGCTGGCCGCCACGATGCGCGCCAACCTGCGCTCCTACGATCCGATCGTCCGATTTGGGGGTGACGAGTTCATCTGCGGCGTGGCCGCGATCGACCCCGACGAGGTGCAGCACCGCATCAGTGTGATCGACCAGTCGCTGCGCCACGCCACCGGCGTCGGCATCACGGTCGGGCTCGCGTCGATGGTGGGCAACGAGTCGCTGGAGGAGCTCACCGAGCGGGCGGACGCCGCGCTGCTCGAGGCGAAGCGCAGCCGCAACTAGTCGAAGCCGGGCGCAGGCGGCGTCGCCACGTCAGCGGGTACCCAGCAGCACCCGCGGCTGGCCCAGCAGTCGCTTCGCCTCGCGGATCCCGGTGGAAAACGCGCCGTCAGCGAAGCCCACGCGCGCCGAGCCCGTGGCCTCGCCCGCGAACAGCAGTCGGCCGCCGAGTGGACGGCCGAGTTCGTCGAGGTCGTCGTGGCTGGAGCCCGGGCGCAGGTATGCGTAGGCCCCGCGCGAGAACGGGTCCGCGCCCCACGACGTCCTGGCCCACGCCGTCGGTCTCGGCACCTGGCCGCCCACCGCTGCCGCCATGACGGCGAGCACCCGCGCCACCGCGACCTCGGCCGGGACGTCGGCGAGGATTCCCACCCGCGATCCAAACGCGAACGCGATGACCGCGGGCTCGTCCACGATCCGGTCGAGGCCCATGATGATGACCGGCACCTGCGTCCCGTCAGCCGGCAATGCGGTGATGTGCGGGGCGCCGGCCTCGGTCCAGAACGGGTGCTCGAATCGGAGCGCCACCTTCTCGAGCTGCCCGAATCCCAGCCGGTTGATGGCCGCGCGCCGATCGTCGGGCAGCGGCGGGTCGAAACGGATTGCCTCAGCCTTGAGCACGCCCAGTGGCACCGTGACGAGGGCGTGGGTGGCCTCGAACACCTCGCCGTCCGCGACGGCGACCGCCACAGCGCCATCCCGCAGCGTCACGGTCGTGACCACGCGCCCCAACCGGACGTCGAGGCCGCGAGCCAGCGGCTCGTAGAGCCGACGGTAGCCGCCCAGCGGGAAGTCGCCAAAGTCGCTGCCCTCGTAGAACAAGCCGTTCGTCGGGTAGCCGGCCAGCGAGATGTCGTCTGCGGGACCGCTGGCGCCAGACTCCACCGCGTCGAGGACCAGGGTCCGGAGCAGGGGCGCGTCCGCAGGGTCCAGGCCGGACGCGCGCTGCGCAGCCACGAAACGGTCGATCGCCGTCACGACGGGCGCGTCCGGCGGCAGGTCCGCGGCGAGGCCCTCGAGGACCTCGCCAAAGTGCTCGAATGCCAGCTCGAGGAGCGGTCTGAACCGTTCGTCCGCCAGGCGTCCGGCACCAAGGGCGACGCCGGTGTTGCCGTCGTACAGGTCCGCCAAGCGGCGCTCCACGCCGAGCTGCTCCGCCCAGGCGGTGAGGGGGTTGCCGAGGGGCGAGTGGATCCAGGAGCCGCCGAGGTCAATCGGCGAGCCGCCGACGTCCGCCGTGTGGAGGCGCCCCCCGATCCGGTCGCGGCCCTCAAGGACCACCACGGGCACGCCCGCGTTCGCCAACGCGTTGGCGGCCGCCAGCCCCGCGATCCCCGCCCCCACCACCACAACGCGCTCGACAGGCCGCGTGATCCCCTCAGGGATCCTGTCCGACCCGTCGTCGTACGGGAGCGCGGTCACGGCCGGGCACGCCGACCGCAGGCACGGGCACCCGTTCCAAGCACTCGCTCCATTGCGCGCAGCACCTCCCGGATGTCCGCCCAACGAGGGGCGGCCGCGAACGCTACCACCCCAAGGCGAGGAGATCGATGGGCCTTTCGACCGAGACAGGCTCGCGCATCCCGCACCCGATGCGCTAGCGTCCGCCCATGCGACCCACACTCCGCGTCCTGTCGGACGACCTGATCGACCAGATCATCGACGAGGCCAAGCGCGTCCTGGCCGAAACGGGCATGGAGATCCGTGGCCCGGAGATGCGCCGCCGCCTGCTTGCGGCGGGCCTGCCGCCCAACGCGGCCGGCGACCGCATCCTGTTCCCGCGCGACGCCGTGGAGCGCGCGATCGCAGCCGCGCCCTCGGCGTTCTGGCTGTACGACCGCGACGGCAACCCGCACGCCGACCTCGGCGGCGACCGCGTCCACTTCGTGCCCGGCTCATCGGGGCTCAAGTGGCAGGACCACCGCACGGGTGACGTCCGCCTTGCCACCTCGACCGACTTCGTCGAGTACGTCCGGCTCGCGGACGGCCTCGAGCACATCGCCTACCTCGCCACCGCGTTCTCCACCAACGACGACATCGAGCCGCAGGTGTCCGATGCATGGCGCCTCTACATGGCGCTCACGAACTCGAAGAAGCCGGTCGTGTCCGGCGCCTTCACCGAGCACGGCGTGCCGCGCATGGTCGAGATGCTGCAGCTCTTCCGCGCGGACGCCGAGGACCTGCGCGCGCGCCCGATGTCCATCTTCACGATCACCGCGACAGGCAACTTCCGGTACTCGGAGGATTCCTGCCAGAACCTGATCGACTGCGTCGAGGCGGGCATCCCGGTGGAGATCGTCCCGGTGACGCTGATGGGCCTGGTGGCCCCCGTGACCACCGTCGGGGCAACCGTGTTCCACACGATCGACGTGCTGGCGGGCATCACCATGGCGCAGGTCGTCCGCCCCGGCGCCCCGGTGCTGTTCGGCGGCGCCCCGGCCACGTTCCACATGAAGAAGGCGTCGTCCCCCATGGCCGCGATCGAGGCCTTCCAGCTCGATGCCGCCTACGTCGAGGTGGGCAAGCGCCTGGGCCTGCCGACGCAGTCGTACATGGCGCTGTCCGACAGCCCGTTGCTCGACGCGCAGGCGGGCGCCGAGACGTTCGGCTCGGCGCTGATCGCGGCGCTGGCCGGCGTGAACAGTGTGTCCGGGCCCGGGATGCTCGACTTCCTGCTGGTGTTCAGCCTGCCCAAGCTCGTGGCCGATGACGACTGGTGCGGCCAGGCGCTGCGCTTCGTCCGCGAGGTTCGGGCGACGGACGACCTGCCGGTGGGCGACTTGGTGGCCCGGCTGATGGCCGACCAGCACCTGATCATGGCGCCGCACACGATGGCGAACTGGGAGTCCACGCTCTACCTCCCCTCGCCCGTCACGGTGCGCGACAACCGCGAGGCGTGGCTCAGGGCCGGCGGCAAGGACACCTACGCCCGCGCGTGCGACGAGGTGGACCGGCGGCTGGGTCGCTATCGCCCGGTGGCGACGGACGCCGCCGTGGACACGGAGCTGCGCCGGATCATCCAGGCGGGACTCGAAGCGCAGACCGAGCTCCCGCGCCTGCCCTCCGCCCCGGAGCCGGCGTCGGACGATTCAGGATCCGACGCCGAGGGGCCAGGTCGCGGGCGCCGCGTCAACGCGCGCCGCCGAACGCACTGAGCCTGCGACCGCGCTGCCCGAGTCGGCTGGGCTACTGGCCGCCGGCGAACGTGCCGGGTCGTCGCGACCCGCGCCTCGTCAGGGTCGCGGCTCGACCGGCAACCGTGCCAGGAACTCCTGGAGCGTCTCGAACCGGCTGACCCGCACGCGGGGGATCAGGAGCGGTGACGTCCGGCCGATGACCGCGAAGCCGGGGACCTCCGTGAATGCGTCGGTGTAGTGGAGTTGGGCCAGGAGCGCCAAGGCCGCCTGGCCGACATGCCCGCTCGGGTAGACGAACGTCGTCGGGTGCACCGTCACTCCCTGTGAGGCAAGCCGGGTCTCGATCCGCAGGGCGCCCCCCGTGATCTGGACCGCGAGCGGCGAGCCGGAGAGGTTCGCCACGTTCTTGTGGTCCATGGTGTGATTGCCGATCTCCATCCCGGCCTGGACCATGATCGCCAACTGCTGCGCGGTCATCATCGAGGGACCGCCCCTCGCCACAACCGAGAACGTCGCGCGGAACCCGTAGGACTGCAGGATCGGGAAGGCGACGGTGTAGTTGTCCACATACCCGTCGTCGAACATGATCACGATCGTCCGGGCGGGCACCGAACGGCGAGCCGCCATGGCCGCCCCCAGCTCGCCGGCCGTGATCGTCCGCCAGCCGCCGTCGTGGAGCGCCCGCATCTGGGCGTTGAACATGCTGGGTCTGACGTAGAGGCCCGGGTACGGCGCCCCGGGGGGCGGATCGCTGACGAGGTGGTACATCAGCACGGGCACGATGTTCGTCACGGGGCCCCGGTACGGGCGGGTCGGCGTCGGGAGCTGCGCGGCAGGGGAGCCCGACGGCCCGGCGGCACTCGGGGCCGGGGAGCCGCCGATCGGCGGCGAGATGGTCGGGCCGCCCAGGTCCGTGCCTCCCGTGGCGCCCCCCACGGCGCTGCCTGCGGGCACCGGGAGAGGAGAGGACGGCAGGCCTGGCGCAGCCGAGGTGCCGATGGCCGCCTGAGGCCGATCCACAGCGGTGCCGCTCAGGGCGAGCGTCGCCACAACGCTGACGGCAAACCCGAGGGCGAGCGCCAACAGCACCAGTCCGATCACCGCGCCGCGCCTCACCGCAGCGTCCCCTGCTCCCTCTCGGCCGCCGACCGGGGGACACGCGTCGCATGGCGCGGAGCCGGTGTTGCAGTCAGGCCTGCACCCGCCCCCCGGGCTGACGGGAGGAAGGGGCTGCGGACCGGTTCGGCGCCCAGCCCGGACAGGCAGGCGACCGCACGACTGGTCGGACGGAGGCCGAGCGGACGACGATCACGACCGGCCGCGAGATTCAGGGGCAACCAATACCTCGATTCCTGGGCTCGCGGATACTATCGCGTACCGCGCCAAGTCGGACCGCGCGAGGGCGGCACCACCTGACGGGAACACGACGGCAGGCGTCGGTTCGGACCTGACGAAGGGTTGCCAATGGCCCGTCACAATGGCCCTTGCCCGCCGCCCCACTCCGCCGGACCGTAGCCTCCCACACACCCGCGACGGGGCTCCCCGGCGCGAGGTGACCAGCGGCCGGTCGCCCCACAGCCTCCGGTCGAAAGCTCCGGCGGAACGGAAGGGCGAGGCATCGATGACGACCATGGAACGAAGCGGTTCGGCCACCGACGTGCAGGTTGCCCGCCTGCAGGTTGGCGACAGGGAGTTGGTGCTCCCGATCGAGCCCGCGACCGAGGGGCAGCCGGCCGTCAACATCGCGCCGCTGCTCAAGGACGCTGGCCTGGTCACTCTCGACTACGGTTACGCCAATACGGCCCCGACGCGGAGCGCCATCACGTTCCTCGACGGCGACAACGGCATCCTCCGCTACCGCGGCTACCCGATCGAGGAGCTCGCCGAGAGCACGACGTTCCTCGAGGTGGCCTACCTGCTGATCCACGGCGAGCTGCCCACCGCCGAGCAGCTCGAAGCCTGGGTCAACGAGATCCGGCACCACACCCTGATCCGCGAGGAGTTCCGTCACTTCTTCGACGCGTTCCCGATGGACGCGCACCCGATGGCGATGCTCGGCTCCGCGGTCAGCGCCCTGTCCACGTTCTACCAGGGCGGCGGCGACGCCCTCGACCCGGCTGACGTCCAGCTGTCCACCGTGCGCCTGCTGGCCAAGCTGCCGACGATCGCGGCGGCCGCCTACAAGAAGTCCGTGGGTCAGGCGTCGGTGTACCCGGACAACTCGCTCGACTACGAGGCGAACTTCCTCAAGATGATGTTCGCCGTGCCGTCCGAGCCGTATGTCGGCGACCCGGAGGCCATCCGCGCCCTGCGGGTCCTGCTCATCCTCCACGCGGACCATGAGCAGAACTGCTCCACCTCCACCGTCCGCATGGTGGGCTCGAGCCACGCCAACCTGTACGCCTCGATCTCGGCCGGCATCGCCGCGCTCTGGGGTCCGCTCCACGGAGGCGCCAACCAGGAAGTGCTCGAGATGCTCGAGGCGATCGCTGCCGACGGCGGCGACGTGGCGAAGGCGGTCAAGCGGGCCAAGGACAAGGACGACCCGTTCCGGCTCATGGGCTTCGGCCACCGCGTCTACAAGAACTACGATCCGCGGGCCACGATCATCAAGGCGGCGGCCGAGCCGCTGCTCAACCGCATGCACAAGGACGACCACCTGCTTCGGATCGCGCTCGAGCTCGAGCAGGTCGCGCTCTCGGATCCGTACTTCGTCGACCACAAGCTGTACCCCAACGTCGACTTCTACAGCGGGCTGATCTACCGGGCGCTCGGCTTCCCCGCGCAGATGTTCACGGTGCTGTTCGCGATGGGCCGGCTGCCGGGCTGGATCGCCCAGTGGCGCGAGATGATGCAGGACCCGCAGGCGCGGATCGGCCGACCCCGCCAGCTCTACGTGGGCAAGCCGAAGCGCTCGTTCGTCCCGGTCGAGCGGAGGTAGCCCGCCCCCGACAGGGTCCGGTGCACCCGGTGCACCAAAGTACGGCGCAATGGGGCGGAGCGGGCCCGCTTTGGTGCTCCCGGCGCACCAAAGGCCCGGTCTGGCGCACCCGGCGCACCATATCGGCGTCGGACGGGCGCAAAGGGCCTGCTTTGGTGCTCCGGGCGCACCGGGGCACCGGGGCACCGCGCAGGGGGCACCGCGCAGGGGGCACCGCACGCGTCACGCCTGTCGGTGTGGCGCTGTCCTCAACCTCGATGCGTGGCGGGCATCGCCGCGGTTATGGCGCAGGCCGGCTGATGCCCACGAAGCCTCGCGCAGGCGCGACACGGTCGTCCAGGACGAAGTCCTTGTCGAGGGGTGATGATCAACGCGATGAACGACGGCCGCTTCCGCACTCCCGGCCCGGAGATCCGGCGCACCTCGACAGTCCTGTTCGAGGACGTCGCGCAGCTGCGTGAGACCCTCTCGGCAGCGAAGGCCGGCGACCGGCGCTACTCCACCTACGGAACGCACGGCACCCCCACGACGACGGGGCTCGAGGCGCTGCTGCTGGCGGGCGAGGGCGGCGCGGGCGCTGAGCTCTCATCGAGCGGCCTGGCGGCGATCGTCGTCGCGATGCTGGCCGTGGTCCGGTCGGGTGACCACCTGCTCATCACGGACTCCGCGTACGGTCCGGCACGGGACTTCGCCACGGGCATGCTGGCGGGTCTGGGTGTGGACGTGGAGTTCTACGACCCGCTCACCGGCGAGGGCATCGCGGAGCAGTTCCGGCCGAACACCAAGCTCGTCTGGATGGAGAGCCCCGGCACGCACACATTCGAGGTGCAGGACGTGCCCGCCATCGTCCGCGCGGCACGGGCCGCCGACCACCGCGTCATCACCGCGATCGACAACACGTGGGGCTCGCCGGGCATGCTGCGCCCGTTCGAGCTGGGCGTGGACATCTCGGTCGTGGCACTGACCAAGTACTGGGGCGGCCACGCGGACGTCCTGATGGGCGCCACCTTCGCCAACGCGGAGCTGCTCCCCTCGGTCCGCGAGGCGGCACGGCTCACGGGATCCGCCGTCTCGGGCGAGGACGCCTTCCTGGTGATCCGAGGCGCGAGGACCGTGGGACTGCGGATCCACGAGGCCGGCGCACGGGCGCTCGAGCTCGCCCAGCGGCTGGCCCAGCACCCACGGGTGGCCCGCGTGCTCCACCCGGCGCTCCCCGGCGACCCGGGCCATGCCGTCTTCGGGCGCGACTTCCACGGGTCGTCCGGGCTCTTCTCCTTCGAGCTGCAGTGCGCCGACGGCACCCTCGCCGACCAGGACGACGCCGACAGGTTCACCGATCGGCTGGTCGCTCGGGGCCGCTTCGGCCTCGGCTACTCATGGGGCGGGTACGAGTCGCTCGTCATGCCGGCGCGCTGGTCCGGCCTCAACCGCGCCGTCACGCCGTGGGTCGGCGGGCCGCTGCTGCGCCTCTCGATCGGGCTGGAGCCGCTCGAGGATCTGTGGTCGGACCTCGAGGCGGCGCTGGTCGAGGGCTGAGCCGGCTACTCCCCGATGACCGTGAACCGGGCGGTGCGGTCACGCTCGCGCATCCCGTCGAAGTCGGCGAAGTCTGGTCGTCCGCTAGGTCGATGTCCGAGGGACAACGGGCCGCACGCAGCCCGGAACACGGCGCCGGTCAGTCGCCCGCCACCCGCGTCGCCGCCGTCCCCCACGCGCGTCGCGCCCTCGCCTGGCCCCCGTTCCCTGCCAGAAGGTCCCGCGTCTCTCGGCCGACGGGTCCAACGCTGTGCGACAGATGGCACCTAGGACGCTGCCCTCGCCACCGGCACAGTAACGCTGCGGCTCAGGGCGCAGCGCTGCGCGGCCGCTCGAACAACGAGGAAACGTGAGAATCAACGGCACGGGGCCTGGGGCGGGGAGGATCGCGGTACAGCTCGCGATCTTCGACTTCCCGATGCTCGTGGCAGGATTCCGGTCGATCATCGACGCCGAGCTGGACATGGAGGTCACCGGGATCGCGAGCACCGTGGACTCGCTCGCGGACAGCCTCGCTCGATCGGCGGCCGACGTGGTCGTCACGGAGTGCCAGCCGCTGTCCGCGCCGGGCAGCTCCGCGTTCGAGGCGATCGAGAGGGTGCGCGCCGCGGCCCCGGGAGTCCGCATCATCGCCCTCGAGTGCCGGAGCGGCAGCGGCAGCGAGCAGTTCAGCATGGCCCTCAAGGCGGGCGCAGACGGCTTCATCACGCGCGAGGCCGAGCCGTCCGACCTGGTGGCGGCGCTGCGGTCGGTGAGTCGCGGCCAAACCTACGTCTCGCCGTCGATCGTGACCCAGATGGTCAACACCTACGTGCTGCGCAGCCCGGATTCGCCGGCTGAAGATGTCTACACGGCGCTCTCGGAGCGCGAGAAGGAGGTCCTCCTCCTCGCCGCGGTGGGCCACACCAATCGCGAGATCGCCAAGGTGTTCCACCTGTCCGAGCAGACGGTGCACAACTATCGCGCGAACGTCATGGAGAAGCTGGGCTTCCACGACCGGACCGAGCTGCTCAAGTTCGCGATCCGCCGCGGGATCATCAGCATCGCGGACCTGTAGCCGTCCCGGCGCAGAGGCGGCCCCCCGGCGGGACAGTGGCCGGAGGGGCTGCGGCCGGACGGGGAGACGTCCGTACGGGGGGCCGTCACCCCTCCCGAGGCGGCGGCCGGGGCCGAGGTTTCAGCGATCGGCAGGCGTTGACGCCGCTACTTCCCAGCCGCGTCGATGGCGGCCAGCACCTTGGCCGCGTCGAGCGACGACCCCGAGAACCGCGCGACCTCCTTGCCGCCTGCCTTGACGATCACCGCTGGCGCGGCCGACAGGCCCAGCCCGGTGCCCACGACCGTCTCGGCCGTGACCGCCGACGCGGTGGCCGGATCCGCGAGGCACGCGTCGGCCGCCTTCACGTCCCAGCCCAGCTTGGCCCCCAGCCAGAGGAGCGTGCGGCTGGTGTACAGGCCCGAGTTCGCGCCCTGCGCCGAGGAGCCGAGGATGTCGTGGACGAACCACACGGAGCCCTCGTGGCCCGACGCACCGCAGCGGACGAAGGACGCGGCGAGCACCGACTCGTCGCCCAGCGTCGCGAGGTCTCGCAGGACCACCTGCACCTTGCCGGCCGCGGCGCGCGTGCGCAGCCCGGGCTCCAGGTTGGTCACCATCGACGGCATGCCGGTGGCCTGATAGTCCACCCAGAGCTCCACGGTCACGGGCGCGGACGCGGGGCCAGCGGTCCGGCCGCTCGTAGACGTTCCCGCCCACGGGTCGCCCGACGGCTGGACGCTGGGGCCGGGTGTGGGCGCGGTGCCGGCCGCTGCCGCGGCGTCGATCGCCCTGATGAACTCGGTGGCGTCCGGGACGCCCAGGAAGGTGCGGCCCGGGATGTCGATGGTCGGCGTGGACTTCACGCCGGCTCGGACACCCGCCCCTGTGTCGGCGAGGACAGAGACCAGGACGTCGTGGCGCTGGGTGCAGGCGCTGAACGCGGCTGCGTCGGCGCCCACGCCCGCGGCGAGGCTCTCCAGCTTGGCGGTCGAGAACGTCCCCTGGTTCTCCCCGTTCTGCGCGGCGTACACCGCGTCGTGCATCGGCCAATAGTGGCCCTGCTCACCTGCGCAGTGGACGGCGATCGCGGCGTCGAGTGACTCGGGGCCAAGAAAGACGAAATCGCGGTGGAGGACGCTCACTGTGCCGTCGGCGATCCGCGAGGCCAGCTGCGGCAGCACATCCTGCGCGAAGCGGGCGCAGAACGGGCACTGGAAGTCCGCCCAGTACGTGACCTGCACCTTCGCTTGTTTCTGGCCCAGGAGCCCCCCGTCGCTGGGCAGGCCGGCGAGCGGATCCGACGCGCCGGGCGAGGCGGAGGATCCGGGCGACGGGGATGCCCCCACTGTCAACGAGTTCCCCGGACCCGGCGAGGCGCTGGACCCGGCCGCGCTGGACGTCACGGAAGCCTCGCCTGCGGGAGCGGTGACGCGGCCCACGCCCACCCCGGAGCCGAACGCCAGGATGACGATCAGCAGCACGGTCGCGTAGAGCGCCAGACGGCTCTGGCCCTGGCGAGGCGGCAATTCGCCCAGCCCGCCACGCGGCATCTCCGACGCGAACGCGAACCCGCCGGGAGCGGCCGGCGCGAAGGGCGGCGCGGCGGGCTGGTCGGCATCGGGCGTAGGCGCCGCTTCGGGCGCGGGGACGGGGTCGGTCGGGTCGAGGCTGCTCACCGCTCCATGGTGCCGCATCCGGACGGTCGGCGACGCCCGTCCCGGGCGTTCCGCGCATACTCGGATGGTGAGCGCCACACGGCCGTCCGGCCAGCCAACCGCCGAGGCCCGCACCGAGACCCAGCGGCGCCAGCTGCAGCGTGTCGCCGACGCGCTCGCGTGGTCGCTGGAGCCCCGTGCCGTGGCCGCGCAGCTGGTCGAGGCGGCCTGCTCCGCGCTGGGCGCGCCGCAGGGGTGGTGCGCCGTGCAGTCGGACGACGGCAGCGAGGCGGTCCTGCTGGCGTCAGTGGGGTATGACCCCGAGGCCATCGGATCGTGGGCGCGGGTGACCATGGACACGGAGGTGCCCATGACCGTCGTGATGCGAACGGGCGAGGCGATCGCCCACGCGTCGGCGGAGGAGCGTGTCAGCGACTTTCCGGCGCTGGATCGCGCTGTTCGACCCGCACACGTCGAGGCGTCGGTCGTCGTCCCGATGGCCTTCGAGGGCACCACCACGGGCGCACTCGCGGTGACCTTCAGCGAGGTCATGTCCATCGATGCCGCCGACCGTTGGTTCCTCGAGGCGCTGGCCGCCTACGGGGCGGGTGCCCTCGAGCGGGCCCGCCTGTTCGAGGCGGTCCGCCTGCGCGATGAACGGCTCAAACTGGCGCTCGAGACCTCGGGAACGTGGATCTGGTCGTGGGACGTCCCGGCCAACCGCGTCACCTGGACGCCGGAGCCGCCGTGGTTCGCGGGCCCCTTAGGCGACGCGGCGTCGTCAGGGGACTGGGTGGCGACAGTCCACCCTGACGATCGCGAGCGAGTCCGACAGGCGCTCGACGCCTGCCTCACCGGTGGCGGGCCGTACGAGGTCGAGTTCCGCGTCGGTGGCGGGGGCGAGCCTGCCCGCTGGCTGCTTGGGACGGGGAGCCTCCTCGAGGGCCACCCGCGGCGCCCCCCGACCATGATCGGCACGACTCGCGACGTCACCGAGCGCAAGGAGGCCGAGCTCGAGCGCAACCGCCGTCTGGCGGCTGAGCGGGAGGCCGCCAGGCTGCGCGACGCGTTCATCGGCGTGGTCTCGCACGAGCTGCGCACGCCCATCACGACCATCTTCGGCGGAACGCGCGTCCTCTCGCGGCGCTGGCGCGACATGAGTCCGGGGGCGCGCGACGCCCTGCTCTCGGACGTGTCGGGCGAGGCCGACCGCCTGTTCAGGATGGTCGAGGACCTGCTCGTGCTCACGCGCGTGGAGCGCGGCAGGCTCGACGTGGGCGACGAGCCCGTGGCGCTGCGGCCCCTCGTGGAGCGGGTGCTGACCTCGGAGCGTTCGCGCTCGCCGGAGGTGGTCCTCGAATCGCTGATCCCGGGCGACCTGCCCTCGGTCGAGGGTGAGGAGATGTACGTGGAGCAGGTGCTTCGGAACCTGCTGGCCAACGCTGCGAAGTACGGCGGCGCCGGATCGCGGGTCATGGTTGAGGCGCTGACGGACGCGGACACCGTGCGGCTCCGGGTGCTCGACCGCGGGCCTGGCATCCTCGAGTCCGAGTCGGAGCAGATCTTCGAGCTGTTCTACCGCTCGCCGCAGACGGCGCCAACCGTAGCCGGAGCCGGCATCGGTCTGTTCGTGTGCCGCCAGCTGGCCGTCGCGATGGGCGGATCCGTCAGCGTGCGCAATCGCCCGGAGGGCGGGGCCGCCTTCGAGCTGGTGCTCCGTAGATGCCGGGACGACGAGGACGCCTGAGGTCGCAGCCCCCCCTCCTGTGTCCCCAGATCCACCCCTGTCCGATGCCTGATCCATTCGGCACGCCCAAAAGGGGCCATCCGGTACACTCGCCCGGTCCACCCCAGAAGAACCTGCCCATTTGGACGGTGATGCCCATGAAGGTCGGCGTCGCCAGGGAAAGCGCGGCCGGCGAGCGGCGCGTCGCCCTGGTGCCCGAGGCGCTCGGCAAGCTGCAAGCTGCCGGGCTGGAGGTGCTCGTCGAGGCCGGCGCAGGCGAAGGCGCCATGATCCCCGACCGGGCGTTCACGGCCGCCGGCGCGACTGTCGTGGCCACCGACGAGCTGTACGCCCAGAGCGACGTGATCCTCCGCGTCCAGAAGCCCGCCGGGGCCGAAGTGTCGAGGCTGCGCAGCGCCCAGGCCGTTGTCGGACTGCTGGCGCCGCTGCTCGACCCGGCGCTGATGCAGACGCTGGCCGACGCCGGCGTCACGGCCGTGAGCCTTGACGCGATCCCGCGCACCCTGTCGCGCGCCCAGACGATGGACGCGCTGTCGTCGCAGGCCAACGTCGGCGGCTACAAGGCCGTGCTGATCGCGGCCAACACGTACGGGCGCTACTTCCCGCTCCTGACCACGGCTGCCGGCACCGCGAAGCCCGCCAGCGTGCTCGTGCTGGGCATCGGCGTGGCCGGGCTGCAGGCCATCGGCACCGCGAAGCGCCTGGGCGCCGTCGTGTCCGCATACGACGTGCGGCCCGAGACGGCCGAGCAGGCCGAGAGCCTGGGCGCCAAGTTCGTGCGGCTCAAGACCGCCATCGATGCCACCGGCGCCGGCGGCTACGCCCGGGCGCTGACGCCGGAGGAGCAGGCGGCCCAGCAGGCCGAGCTCAACGAGGTGATCGGCAACCAGGACGTCGTGATCACCACGGCCCAGGTGCCGGGGCGCAAGCCGCCGGTGCTGGTCACCGCCGCCGCCGTCGCCAGCATGCGGCCGGGCTCGGTGATCGTGGACATGGCCGCAAGCGCCCTGGGCGGGAACTGCGAGCTCTCCTCGGCCGGCGAGACCATCGTCACGGACAACGGCGTCACGATCGTCGCGCCTGACAACCTGCCGGCGTCCATGCCCTCCTCCTCGTCGCAGTTCTACGCGCGGAACATCTCGGCGCTGCTGCTGAACATGGTCAAGGACGGCGCCCTCAACCTCGACTTCGACGAGGAGGTGACCAAGGCCACCGTGATCACGCACGGCGGCAAGGTCACGTCGGACGCGGTCGCCCGGCTCGTGGCGCCGGCCGGAGGCAACGCATGAACGGCGGCCAGCTGACCATCGACCTCGCGTTCACGATCTTCGTGCTCGCGATCCTCACCGGGTTCGCGGTCATCTCGAAGGTCCCGGCGACCCTCCACACGCCACTGATGTCGGGGGCCAACTCCATCCACGGGATCGTGCTCGTCGGCGCGATGATCATCGCGACCAGTGCGAACGACCCGGTCACCTACGCGCTCTCGTTCCTCGCCGTGGCGTTCGCGTCGCTCAACGTCGTCGGCGGCTACGTCGTGACCGACCGCATGCTCCAGATGTTCAAGCGCAAGCCCGCGGCACCCAAGGCCGAGAAGGCGGAGGGCTGACCGTGACCGTCAACGCCACGACCTTCGACCAGATCATCCGGCTGTTCTGGCTCGGCGGCGCCGTCGCGTTCGTCCTGGGCCTGGTCCGGATGAACTCTCCCGCCACCGCGCGCAACGGCAACCTGCTGTCGGCCGGCGGCATGGTGATGGCCATCGTGGCCACGGCTGTGTGGCTGCTGGTGCTCCCCCCGACCGGCTCGTTCAACGCGTTCGGCTGGCTGATCATCCTGGCCGGGATCGCGGTCGGCGGCGGCTACGGCCTGTACTCCGCGCGTACCGTGAAGATGACCGCCGTGCCCCAGCTGGTGTCCCTGTTCAACGCCGTGGGCGGCGGCGCGGCCGCGCTGATCGCGATCAGCGAGTACGTCAGCCACGCGTCCGCCGGCACCGTGCCCGGCCTCCAGGACAACGTCGCGACGGTGCTCGACGTGGTCATCGGCTCGGTCACGTTCACCGGCTCGCTCATCGCGTCGGGCAAGCTGATGGGCCTCAGGATCACGCCGTCCAAGCCGGTCCGGCTACCGGGCGGTCAGGTCATCACGGGCGTCCTGACCGTCGTGGTGCTGGTCGGCGGGCTGTACATCTTCCTCGGCAACGTGAGCATGGCCGTCCTGCTCGCGGTCGTCGCCGCGGCGCTGATCTTCGGCGTGACCATGACGCTGCCCATCGGCGGCGCTGACATGCCGGTGGTCATCAGCCTGCTCAACTCGTTCACCGGCACCGCCGTTGCGATGGCCGGCTTCGTGCTCAACAACCCGCTGCTGATCATCGCCGGCGCCCTCGTCGGCGCGTCGGGGGCCATCCTCACCAAGCTCATGGCTGACGCCATGAACCGCTCGGTGCTGAACATCATGCTCGGCGGCTTCGGCGGCGGCGAGGACACGTCGGCGGCCGTGGGCGGTCCCGGCGGCTCGGTCCGCGAGGTGTCCATGGACGACGCCGCCATCCAGCTCGCCTACGCGTCGGAGGTGATCATCATCCCGGGCTATGGTCTCGCCGTGGCGCAGGCGCAGCACGGGGTGCGCGAGCTGGCCGAGATCCTCGAGGCCAAGGGCGTGGACGTGAAGTACGCGATCCATCCCGTGGCCGGCCGGATGCCGGGGCACATGAACGTGCTCCTGGCGGAGGCGAATGTCCCCTACACCCAGCTCTGGGAGATGGAGGACGTCAACCCCGAGTTCAGCCGCTGCGACGTGGCGCTGGTCGTGGGCGCGAACGACGTGACCAACCCCGCGGCCCGCAAGCCCGGGTCGCCGGTGTCGGGCATGCCGATCCTCGACGTGGACCACGCCAAGAACATCATCGTCATGAAGCGCTCGATGGGCCGCGGCTACGCGGGCATCGACAACGAGCTCTATGCGAACCCCAAGACCGGGATGCTGTTCGCCGACGCGAAGGCCGGGCTGGCCGAGCTCGTGGCCGCGGTCAAGGCCGTCTAGCACCGGTTCGACGCCGAACCGCGACGGCCCTGCTCGCGACCACGGGGCCGCCGCGGTCCTCGCGCAGCGGCTCGGCACGACTGCCCCGGTTGGCCGGATTGGGTCGCGGCGGCCACGCGACGGCCCCGGGGATCGACGAGCGGCCCACCGGCGAGGCGCATCTGTGGCCGCTCCGGGTCGCGGCGGCCACCCGCGGCCAACTCGCGGCGGCCACCCGCGGCCAACTCGTGGACCTGCTGCGGCCCGGGTCGCGGCCAACTCGCGGCGGCGCGCGTGGCCACCGCGGCCAACTCGCGGACCTGCTGCGGCCAACTCGCGGCGGCGCGCGCGGCCACCCGCGGCCAACGCGCGGCCCTGCTGCGGCCCGGGTCGCGGCGGCGCGCGTGGCCAACTCGCGGACCTGCTGCGGCCCGGCAGACAGCACTCTCCGGGGTTGGGCGTCGCGATGCGGCTCCGCAGGCCGCAAGGAGCCCGCTTGGAGGGCTCGATGCGTCGGAAATGCGGCTCCATGCTGTGCCCGGGGCCGCATTTGGACCGGGGAGCTTCCGAACTGCGGCGTGGGAGGCAGCGGCACGCCAACCCCGGGGCGCACCCGGGGCGCACCGCATCCCGACCGGCGCTAGCCTTGCTGAATGCCCGCCGCGAAGCCCGCGCCCGCCGCCTCTACCCTCTGGCCGCGCCACGCCAAGATCGCGTTCATCGGGTCGCACGGGATCCGCAAGACGAGCGCCCTGCTCGCCTTCGCCGCCGAGGTCCAGCGCGCCGGGCTGTCGGTGGAGCTGGGGCGAGAGGTGGTCCGCGACAACCCGCTGGGGATCAACGAGGGCGCGACGGGCGAGGCGCAGCTGTGGGTCCTGGTTTCGCAGATCCGCCAGGAGCTGGAGCTCGCGCACAGAGCCGACATCCTGGCCACGGACCGCGGCGTGATGGACAACTTCGCGTACTACCTGCGCGCGTGCGGCGGTCAGGACGCCTTCGACGCCGAGCCGCTGGTCCGGCGCTGGTCGCAGACGTACGACCTGGTCGTGCGGCTCCTCCCCGACGTTGCCCTCCAGGCCGACGGCGTGCGATCCACCAGCGACGCCTTTCGCGACGAGGTTGAGGCGATCCTCGACCGGGTGATCCCCATCCTCGTGCCCGCCAACCGGCTCATGACACTGAGGGCCTCCGCGGTCACCAGTCGCTTCGACTGGTTCTCGGTGCTGGCACGCCTGTCCGAGACGATCGGCGGTCGGGTGACGGCGCCTGACCTCTGGCGGTAGGCCTTCCTGATCGGCCAGCGTCGCCCGAAGGTCGTGGCTGGCGCCGCCGTGAAGCGTCACGGCTGCCAGCCCTGGGCAGACCCGTCCCGGCTTCTGCCAGCTCTCTGCTACCACCGCTCGGCCTGCCCGCCCTCGGCCAGCCCACCGCTCGACCGGCCCACCCCACGGCGGCCGACCCCGCGGCCACCAGCCCTCGGCCGGCGCCCGGTGCTCGGCGCGCACCTGGTTGTCATCGGCTGGCTCACCGCGACCCGCTGAGATCCGGCCGGCGATGTTGTCGCGAGGGCACTGTTCCTGGTCCGCGACTCAGGAGCTGCCCGGCTGGGAAGCGCCCCGGCTGAAGGCCACGGAGCCGGTTTGCATCCTGGCACCCCGCGGCCGCCTGCCGCCTCGCCTAGGCGTCCGGGTCCACCAGCTCCAAGCGGATCCGCTTGTTGATCCGGCCCTTGGATTCGTAGCCGGTGACGTGGATCCCGCCGACCTCGCGGGTGTTCGCGACGTGCGTGCCGCCGTCCGCCTGCAGGTCGAGCCCCACGATCTCCACCGTGCGGATCTGCTCGATTCCGAGCGGCAGCAGGTTCACCTTGGTCCGGATGAGGTCCGGGATGGCGAACGCCTCGGCGCGCGGCAGCACGTTGACGCGGACATCGTGCGCCGCGTGCAGCTCCGCATTGACCTTGTCCTCGATCTCGCCCACCAGCTCGCCCGACATGTGCTCGAACTCAAAGTCCATGCGCCCGGCGCCCGGCTCCATGTTGCCGCCTGTGACCAGCGCCCCGTAGTCGCGCCAGACCACGCCGCACAGCGCGTGCAGCGCAGTGTGGGTCCGCATCAGCGCGTAGCGACGCGCCCAATCGAGGTCCACCGCGACGAGGTCGCCCGCCCGCGGCAGCTCGCCGTCCTCGGGCGCCTCGAGCTCGTGGACGATCTCGCCGCCCACGCGCCTGGCCGCCCGGACGGTCCACGAGCGCCCCTCCGCGGACCGCAGGATCACGCCCCGGTCCGACGGCTGCCCGCCGCCGCCTGGGTAGAACGCCGTCGTGTCGAGGATCACCAGCGGGAGGGCCTCGCCCGCAGCCACCTCCAGGACTTTCGCCTCGAGGCGACGCGTGTAGGCGTCGCGATAGCAGACCTCGTCAACGCGCGGCGTCATCGAAGGACCGTCAGGGTCCGACCGTCAGGTTGCCCACCATTCCCGCGTGGACCGAGCACACGAAGGTGTAGGTGCCGGCCGGGAGCGCCGGGACGCTGTAGTCCGCCTGGGCCGGCCCGGTGAGCAGATCGCTCGTGAACATCACCATGCCGGTGGCGTCCTTGATGACGATGTTGTGGGGCGTTGAGGCATCCTGATTGTCGAAGTGGATCTTGAACGCCGCGTTCGCCGGCGCGGTGAGGTCCGTGGTGGTCCATGCGATGTTCTGCGCGGTGATGTCCACCACCGCACCGCTGCCGCCAGTGCCGCCGGACGGGGGTGCCGACGCGGCGCCGGACGGGGCTGCCGACGCGGCGCCGGACGGGGCTGCGCCGGACGGCTGGGCGGACGGCGCAGCGGACGGCTGGGC
>JBBIIL010000034.1:0-31271 GCA_037446495.1 Chloroflexota bacterium
CGCTCGTGATGTAGATCGCGGTGACGCCCGCCAAGATCGAGACCAGCTGCGTGAAGTCCACGCCGACGCCGGCCAGGATGTTCGGGTAGGCGTTCAGCAGGTCCACGAAGTTCTGGTTGCCGAGCTGCTTCGCGGCGCTCACGAGCTGCTCGTGGGTGGCCCCGATGGCCTGAGGGAACTGCTGTCCGAGCTGGTTGCCGATGGCGCCCGAGAACACGATGTTGATCGCGTTGCCGAGGATCTTGGGGCCGATGACCGAGAGCACCACGCTCACCACGGCGAGCCCGATGACGAGGGCGATCTTGGGCGATTCGAGCCGGAGCTCGCCGATCAGGCGCCGGAAGGACGGGCCGAAGTTCTTGGACTTCGCGCCTCCGCCCATGCCCATGCCCATGCCCATCGGGCCACCGCCGCCGCCCGGGCCGCGACCACGGCCCGGACCGAAGCCGGGACCGCCGGGCCGCGCGCCCTGGCCGCCGCTGCCGGGTCGCTCCTGCGCGCCGCTCATGCGACTTCCTCCTCGGTGACCTGGGACAGCACGATCTCGCGATAGGTCTCGCAGCTGGCCATCAGCTCCTGATGGGTACCGATGCCGACGACCCTCCCCTCGTCGAGCACCACGATCTGGTCTGCGTGGAGGATGGTGCCGACGCGCTGCGCGACGATGATGACGGTGGCATCCCCGAGCTCCCTGCCGAGCGCCGCCCGGAGGCGGGCGTCAGTGCGGAAGTCGAGTGCCGAGAAGCTGTCGTCGAAGATGTAGACGTCTGGGTTGTGAACCAGCGCCCGCGCGATGGCGAGCCGCTGGCGTTGCCCGCCCGAGACGTTGGTCCCGCCCTGGCTGATCGGGGACTCCAGGCCCTCCTCCATCTCGGCGACGAACTCCTTGCCCTGGGCGATCTCGAGGGCCTTCCACAGGGCGGCCTCGTCAGCCGCCTCATCGCCGTAGCGCAGGTTCGACGCCACGGTGCCGCCGAACAGGTAGACCTTCTGGGGGATCACGCCGATCCGGCGCCACAAGTCCTGGCGATCGAATGCGCGCACGTCCTCCGCGTCCACGAGCACGCTGCCCGAGGTCGCGTCGTAGAGGCGCGGGATGAGGTTGACCAGCGTGGACTTGCCGGAGCCGGTGGAGCCCACGATCGCGGTCGTCTCGCCCCGGTTGGCCTTGAAGCTGATGCCGTGAAGAACCGCCTCCTCGGCGCCCGGGTAGGCGAACGAGACGTCGCGGAACTCCACGTTCCCGCTGCGCCGGGGCGACACCGGGTCCTTGGGGTCCACGATCGCCGGCACAGTGTCGAGGACCTCGTTGATGCGGCCCGCGGACACCTGCGCGCGCGGGACCATCACCAGCATGAGGGTGGCGCCGAGGACCGAGAACAGGACCAGCATGATGTACTGCAGGAACGCCGTGAGATTGCCGATGGGCATGGCGCCCGAGTCCACGCGGTAGGCGCCCAGGTAGATCACCGCGATCTGGCTCAGGTTCATGATCATGAAGATCGCCGGCATCGTGATCGCGAACAGGCGGTTGACCGACAGCGAGGTGACCATGAGGTCGTTGTTGGCGTGGTCGAAGCGCACCTCCTCGTGGCGCGTCCGGACGAAGGCGCGGATGACGCGCACGCCCGAAAGCGTCTCGCGCATGACGAGGTTGATCTGGTCGATCCGCTTCTGCATCACCCGGAACAGCGGGATGGCCCGCGACATCACGATCCCCACCACGATCAGCAGAATCGGGGTGATCACGACCAGGATGCCGGTGAGCGGCACGTCCTGGCGGAGGGCCATGATCACGCCGCCGATGATCATCATCGGCGCCGACAGCATCATGACCATGACCATCAGGCTGACCTGCTGAACCTGCTGGACGTCGTTCGTGTTGCGGGTGATCAGGCTGGCCGCGCCGAACCGGTTGACCTCCACCTGGCTGAAGGTCTCAACCTTGCGGAAGATGGCGACGCGGATATCGCGCCCGAGGCCCATGGCCACGCGAGCGGAGAAGTAGACCGTCACGAACGAGCCGAGCATCAGGGCGAACGTGACGAGCAGCATGTAGCCGCCCACCCGGAGGATGTAGTTCGTGTCGCCCTTCACGACGCCGTTGTTGATGATGTCCGCCTGGAGCTCAGGCAGGTAGAGGTTGCCGAGCGACTGGCCCAGCAGGAGCAGCAGGACCAGCAGCACGGGCCACTTGTAGGGTCCGAGGCTGCGCCGCAGCAGCGCGATCAACGTGGTGCCTCCGAACTGTCATTGGGCGTGGACACGGGGGTCTGGTGGAAGAGGGCCTCGCGAGCGCGCCGCATGGCCCGCAGGCCCTGGAGCAGTGCACCGGCATCGTGGTCGGCGAGCGTGTCGAGGAGCTGGGCGAGCTTGTCGCGGCGGTCGGCGGCGATGCCGGCGATCAGCCCCTCCCCCTGCGGCGAGAGGACGACCAGAACGACCCTGCGGTCATCCTCATCTCGTTCGCGGGTCACGAGGCCGCGCTGCTCCATGCGGTCCACGATCCCCGTGGCGCTCGCCTGCGAGACGTCGAGGAGCTCCGCCAGCCGGTTCATGGGGAGCGGCCCCTCGCCCGAGAGGACGAGCAGGACGTTGAGGTGGACGAGGCTCATGCGGCCGCCCGGCCAGTGGCGCATGAGGTGCATCTGCTTGGCGGGTGCGTCCGCGGTCAGCTCCTCGAGGAGCGCGTGGCGCAGCTCCCCGGGCGACGCGGCGGTGTCAGGTTCGGCCATGTCTGTTTCGCTAGCCCTTCGTTAGGCGTAGATGATCATCACATGTCGATGATCAATGTGGCATGAAGGATAAGCTGCGGTCCGCCGGCTGTCCAGTGGCCTGGCGAGAGCTCCAGACGTGAGGATCGTCGTTGGATGTGCGCAACCCGTGCGCGTCGCGTGCAGGTCCGGCGTGCGCCGTGTCGTCATGCGGTGAGCGCCCTTCGGAGCCGCCAGGCCGCCAGGCCCATCGCGACGGCGCCCCACGCGCCGAGCACCGCAGCGTTCGTCGCAACCGACGCCAGCCCGCCTCCGTCGCTGATGAGCGACTGGATCCCGAGCAGCGCCCAGGAGTGGGGGAGCAGACGCGCCACCTGCTGCATCGTGGGCGGCATGATCGAGAACGGGATCATGCAGCCCCCCAGCGCGCCCAGTCCCAGCCCGGCGAACACGCCCAGCGAGCTGGCCTGTGACGGGTTCCGCGCCAGGGCGCCCAGCAGCATCGCAACGCCGGCAGCGCACAGCCCGAACAGCGCGATGAGGACGGTCGTGGCGAGGGGGTCGCCCCAGCTCACGCGGAAGGCCAGGGCGGTCACGCCCACGATGTACGCGGCCTGGAACATCGCCACCAGGTATCGCCCCAGGGCCTCGCCCGCCACGATCGTCCCGACCGACGAGGGGGTGGAGAGCATCCGCCGCGAGACGCCCAGCTGGCGCGTGTAGACGAGGCGGCCCGCGTTGGTCATGGACGTGAGGAACATGAACAGGATCAGCTGGGTGGACGCGCCGAACGTGAACTGCGAGAAGCCCGCGAACTGGCCCTGCTGCCCCACGATCGTGGTGTCGAGCGCGAGTCCCGGGACGGTCGCGTAGGCCTTGGCCGCTGCGGCCTGTGCGGATGCGAGCGGCACGCCCGCGGCCGAGGCCGCCACGCGCGCGGCGGTCTGGACGGCCGTCACCTGCGAGACCTCCGCCTCGACTGTCGCCCGCAGGCCGGTGGTCAGCGAGCCGTCGGTGCCGATGAACTCGAGGCTGACCGTGCCGCGGCCGGAGGCGAGCGCCGCGCCGTAGCCGTCGGGGATCACCAGCCCGGCCTCGAGTTGGCCGTGCTCCACGCGCGAGCGAAGCGTGGGGGCGTCGGGCATGGTCCGCACGTCGAGCTGTGCCGTGCTGGTCTCGAGGGCCTGCACCAGCTGCTGGGCCGAGCTGTCGCCGACGGGCGACACCACGCCCAGTCGCGCAGCGGTCGTGCCCCCGAACTGCAGGCCCAGCGCGATCACGATGATCGTGGGCAGGACGAACACGAAGAACAGGTCCGCCCTGTCGCGGACCTGCATGACGAGGTTGACGCGCCCGATCTCGAGCACCTTGCGCGGGTCGATCACTGGATCGCCACCAGTTTTCGAGCGCGGAGCAGGCCGATGCCGCCGAGCACGACGCCCATCGCGACCAGGACGGCGGCCGGTCCCAGCGCATCGGTCCATGCGGCGTCGGTGCCGTGCAGGTCGCCCAGGCCGCGCATGAACCAGCCGTGCGGCGTGAGGAGCGCGAGGGTCCCCATGATGTCGGGCGCCTGGCTGACGGGGAAGAACGAGCCGCCGAGCACGGCCAGCGTGATCGCCACCGCGGAGGTGGCGGCGGAGGCCGCCTCTGCAGTCCGGCAGAACGACGCGACCAGCGTCGCGATGCCGGCGGCCGCGAGGATGGCGCCGATGGCCAGCGCGGCCACGCCGAGGGGCGGCCCCCAGTCCGCGTGGATCAGCAGCGTCGTGGCGGCGACGAGCACGGTCATCGCGAGGAGCCCCGAGCCCACCCCGGCGAGGGTCTTCCCGATGAGCACCTCGCCGGGGTGGACCGGCCCCGCCAGCACCCGGGCCAGCGTGCCACGGCGCCGCTCCTCGAACAGGGACACGATCCCGAAGCTGCTTGAGAAGAACAGGAACATGATGGCCATCGAGGCGGCGAAGTACGTGGCGAGCGACAGCTGCCGGAGCGGGGCCGCGCTGTCGGTCAGGGTCACAGGGGCGGCCATCGACGCCGCCTGGGCAGTGAGCGCCTGCACCTGGTCTGCGCCCAGCGTCGCCCCCGTCAGCCCCGCGGTGGTGACGACCGCCAGCTGCGCCGTGACCACGCCGTCGCCGAACTGCCGGCCAAGGGCTTCGGCCGCGGCGGTCTGGAGCACGGCCTGCCGCGCGCCGACCAGCGTGAGCGTCACCCGCCTGCCGGCCTCGATGTCCGCGGTGAACCCGGCCGGGATGACGAAGGCGGTGTCGGCCGTGCCGTCGTCCACGGCGGCGCGCGCCTCGGCCTCGGTCGGCACGTCGGTCACCGTGGCGGCGCCCGCGGCGGCCATCCCCCCGATGACATCCGTCCGCAGCACCTGCGCCAGCTGCCCGCCATCGAGGTTCGCCACGACGTAGGCCGCGTGGAACTCCGTCGTGTTGCCCAGCAGGCCCGCGAAGATGAAGGCGAGGCCCAGCGGCGCGACTACCGCGATGAGCAGTGCCGACCGGTCGCGGACCCGCTGGCGAAGGTCCTTGGCGGCGATGAGAAGTGCGATGCGCACGGCGCTAGTCTGCGTCGCGCAGGGCGCGGCCCGTCAGGTGCAGGAACACGGTCTCGAGATCTGGCTCCACGAGGTTCACCGCACGGACGGCCGCCCCGGTCCGCCCGACCGCCTCGAGCAGGCGGGGCAGGGCCGCGCCAGCGTCCTCCACGACGAACTCGATCCGCCCGTCAACCACCGCGGCACCCGTGACGCCCGCCAGCCTGCGGCCCGCATCGGCCGCGGCCTCGAGGTCGCCGGATGCCGTGAGGCGCACCTGGTCCTGCTGGCCCACCAGCTCGACGAGCTCGCGTCGCGTCCCCTCGGCCCGGATCTCGCCGCCGTCGATGATCCCGACGCGGTCGCAGAGGCGTTCGGCCTCCTCCATGTAGTGGGTCGTGTAGAGCACGGCCATGCCCTCGTGCGAGAGCGCGGCGACCGATTCGAGGATCGCGTTGCGGCTCTGCGGGTCCACGCCCACGGTCGGCTCGTCGAGCAGGAGCAGCTTGGGGTGGTGAAGCAGCCCGATCGCGATGTTCAACCGTCGCTTCATGCCGCCGCTGTACCGCTCGGTGCGCTCCTTCGCGCGGTCGGAGAGCCCGACGAGCGCAAGGCACTCCTCAGCCCGGGCCCTGAGTGCGGCACCGTGGAGTCCGTACAGCCGTCCGAAGAAGTCGATGTTCTCGCGCGCGCTCAGGTCCGGGTAGATGGCGAGGTCCTGCGGCACGACGCCGATCGCCGCCTTCGCCGCCACCGCACCGGTGTCGATGGTGCGGCCGTCCACCGTGACATGGCCGGCGTCACGCGCGAGCAGTCCGCAGATCATCGAGATCGTGGTGGTCTTGCCGGCTCCGTTGGGGCCCAGCAGACCGTAGGTCTCGCCCGCCCGGATCTGGAATGAGACGCCGCGGACGGCCTCGAGCTGGCCGTAGCTCTTGCGGAGGCCCTGCACGTCGAGCACGACGGGGGCGGGCGTGGCGGTCATCGCAGGTGTCCCCGTGCCGGTGGACGCAAGGACGCCATCCTAACGCACTGCCGCCTCGTGCTGCGGCCGTTGTCCCGTGGCCGCCGAATGGGGCGAGCTAGCGCACGCGGGGGCTTGGACGTGCGCCCGACAGTGGCCCGGCGCCTGCCCTCAGGTCCCGGTCGGGAACGGGGAGGGCCGCGCGGAGGCGGGCAGGGCCGCTGCGATGCGGTCGCCGAGGGTCGCGGCCATGGACCGGACGAAGGTGGCCGTGAGGTGGTTCGAGTCGGAGAACACCACCACGTGGCCGATGACGGGCAGGCACAGGCCGTTGGGGCAGTAGATGGGCGTCAGGTCGATCAGCGCCGCATTGGAGGCCTGCGCGGCCGCCTCGGCCAGCGGGTCCACCGCGCCGAGGCCGGTCGCTGCCGGCACCGCGCAGTGCTGGTTGGCCGCCAGCCCGTACTGCGTGACGCAGCTCACGACGTCGGCCTTCATCTGGGGGTTGTCGCGGAGCGCGATGATCCGTGTGCCGCGGGCCATCACCGGCGCCCAGGCCGAGAGCAGTCCATGGACCGCGGTGGACTCGACGCTGGAGCCCGCCGCCGCGATGACCGGCGCGCCGAACCTCGCGTTGGTCACAATGATCGCGGTGTAGGGAGGCGACTTGGCGAGGTACGCCTCGAGCGCGGTCTTCCACGCCTCGCAGCCGTCCCGCTGCGCCTGGACGCTCTTGCGCTGGACGGCCGTCGTCCAGTAGCAGCCGTTATGCCCTGCAACGTCGATGCGCCATCCCCGCTGGGCCGCGATGACGTCGTACGCGGCGAGGAACTGGTTCGAGTGCGAGTCGCCGATGACGGCGATCCGCACCGTCGCATTCGCGGGCCCCAGCGGGCAGATGTTGAGGACCGGCGAGTCCACGGTGGCCCAGCAGTCCACTCGGTTGAGCGTGTCCTGGGCCGCCGCGGCCGGGTCGGGGACCAGCGTCTCGGGCGGCACCGCCGTCGCGCAGGCAGGGCTGCTGGTGGCTGCCCCGGCACCAAGGCACCCGCCGGAGTTGGCGACAACGGTCTCCGTCTGGCGGGCGATATCGGCCTCCTGAGCGCCGTAGACCGTGAGCGTCGCTCCGGCGAGCCCGGCCACGAGCACCATGCCCAGGGCGGACCAGACGAAGATCACCGCCGGCCGCCGCCTGCCGAGGAGGCGCGGCGAGTAGCGGATCGGGTTCTCGATCAGGCGCGTGGACAGGGAGGCCAGCAGGAGTGTGACCACCACGAGGGCAACGTCGTCGATCCGGGTGAGCTCGTGACCGAGGGCGTACCGCGCCAGGATGATGAGTGTCCAGTGCCACAGGTAGATCGAGTACGAAATCTGCCCGAGCCACTGGACGGGCGCGATCCCGGCCACCCGGTCCCACGAGCGACCCGTATGCTGGCCGCCCCAGATCACGGCTGCCGTGCTCAACACCGGCCATGCTGCGAGCGCACCGGGGAAGGGGTCCGAGGCGCTGATGGCGAACACGGCGCTCCCGACGCCCACCAGTCCCGCGGCGACGGCAATTCGCGCCCACGTTCGTGACGGCGGGCCGGGCAGGAACAGCACGCCCGCGCCCACGCAGAACTCCCACGCCCGGGTGGTGGTGACGAAGTACGCAGCCGGGGCGGCAACCGCCGTCAGGTAGATGGAGTACGCGAAGCTCGCCACGCCGACGGCGGCGATCCCGACCAGAAGGGCATGGCGCTTCTGGCGCACCTTGCGCGCGAGGAACAGGACCGCGAGCAGCAGCAGGGGCGTGAACAGGTAGAACTGCTCCTCGACCGACAGCGTCCAGAAGTGCTGGACCGGCGAGGCGAGGTTGCTGGCGGCCAGGTAGTCCACGGACGCCGCCGCGAGCGCCCAGTTCTGGACGTAGAACGTGGAGGCGAGGCACTCGCCGAGGAACTGGGGCCAGAGGCTGCGCGGCACCAGGGCGACCACACCGACGATGGAGACCGCGATCACGAGGAGGGCGGCCGGCAAGAGCCGGCGAGCCCGTCGGGACCAGAATGACCACACGTCGATCCGGCCTGTCCGCTCGGCCTCGCGCACGAGGTTGCCGGTGATCAGGAATCCGGAGATGACGAAGAAGACGTCGACTCCAGTGAAGCCGCCCGACACCCGCCCAGGGAAGAGGTGGTAGGCGAAGACCGCGACGACCGCGATCGCCCGCATGGCCTGGATGTCTCGGCGGAGCTCGTGTGTCGACTGTCCTGCCATGCTCCTCCCGGCACGGTGCGCCGGGCGTGAGGACCGGGCTGCCGCCGCGCCGGGAGTATAGCGGTCGTCGTCCGGCGCCACGCTCGGGCCGTCCCGCGCAACCAGACGTCAAGGCAGCGCCGGTCCGCGCTCCCCCCTGTGGGCAGCAGCGGAAGGGGCGTCGTGCCTGGGCCCGCCGGGACGGACGGCGCGCGAGTCAGCCGCGCTTGCGGACCTTCCAGATCTCCTCGACCGGCCACTTCGTCGCCCAGTCGGAGCCCCCGGGCACGTGACGCGACTCGAGGCCAGGCCCCGCCTGGGGCTCGAGCAGCTCGACGACCTCGAAGCCCGACCCGGTGAACAGGCGGATCCAGTCGCCGTGCGTGGGGTGGAACTCAACCGACGAGTCGCCTGGCCAGACCATCCGGCGCATGCCGAACTGCGGGCGGAGCAGGCGGTCCGTCGCGGGCTGGGCCTCGTCGTCGGGCGTGCACAGGTAGGAGATGACGCTCCCGGTGAGGACGTGCAGCCGGCCGCCGGGCCGCAGGAGGCGGGCCGCCTCGGGGATCCAGGCCTCAGGGTCGGCCCACAGGACAGCGCCGTACTCGCTGATCGCGAAGTCGAACGAGGCATCGGGGTAGGGGACTCGTTCCGCGTTGCCGTGGACCAGCGGGAATTCGAGGCCGTGCTCGCGCTGAAGCCGAGCCGCCGTCTGGAGCTGCCCGGCCGAGTTGTCGATGGCGACAACCCGGGCACCTCGGCGCGCCATCCAGGACGAGACGTAGCCGGTCCCGCAGCCCAGCTCGATCGCGTCCGTCCCGGCCAGGTCATCGGGGAGCATGTGCAGCTCCGACTCCGGGAAGCCGAAGACGCCCCACGACTCCTCGCCGGGACGGACGTTCCAGTTCCGCTCGCCCGACGCCACCCAGTTCGGCGCGTCCGCATCCCAGTACGCGCGGTTGGCCGCCACGTGCTCCGGGAGGTCGTCGGCCACCTCACCCGCCGCGGTGCTTCTCGGCGGCGGCTGCCAGCAGGTCCACCAGCCGGGTCGAGGCGGGGCGCAGGTCGGTCTGCAGGTGTCCCACGCCCAGGTCGCGCCAGGCGTCGAGTGCGCGGGCGATCGCGTCAACGTCGGGCGGGAGGGCGTTGTCGGCCATCGGGCGGCCCTCCCCCCGCGCATCGGCGTCGATGGTCAGGCCCACCGTCACCTCCAGGGTGGCCGGGTCGCGGCCCTCGGCCCCGCACGCCGCGAGCAGGTCGGCACGCCGCAGCGTGAATCGCTCGTTCGGCAGGCCGAACCAGGCGGCGTTCCAGGCGTCGGCGTGCCGCGCGACCAGGCGCAGCATCCGCTCGCCCTTGCCGGCGATGAGGACGGGGATCCGGCCGGGGATCCGCGTGCCGCGGGGCGGCGGCGGCAGCAGGACCGCGTCCTCGGCATGGTGCCACGCGCCGTCGACCGTGACCCGCTCGCCGCGGAGGAGCGGCAGCGTCACGGCCAGGAACTCCTCGAACCGCCCGACCCGGTGGTCGAACGGATAGCCGAACGCGGTGTACTCGGGCTCGTGCCAGCCAGCGCCGAGGCCCAGGATCAGGCGGCCATCGGACACCTCGTCGATGGCGACGGCTGTCTTCGCGGTCACGATGGGCGAGCGAAACCCCGTCCCGAGCACGATCGTGCCCAGCTCCACGCGGCTCGTCACCGCGGCCACCGCCGCCAGGATGGCAAGCGGCTCGTGGGGCCCGGCCTCCTCCTCGCCGGCCACGCGGAACAGCAGGTGGTCGTAGACCCACACGCTGTCGAGGCCGGCCTGCTCGGCCGCGACCGCCGTGGCGCGGATCGCCGGCCAGCGCGACCCACCGGGACCATCCAGTTCGTTGAGGGGCAGCAGGGCGCCGATCTTCATCCGGCCATCGTACGCGAGCCATCCGAAACGCTGTCCCCGGCGAACGCTGGGCGAGAAGCAGACCACACGGAGGCGCTCATGAGCGTGGCACAGCAGGTCAACCGCATCATCGGCGAGCAGATGGCGGCCAGCGGCCGGATGGCGATGATCGAGACGACGGGCCGGCGCTCTGGCCTGCCCCGCCGGACGCCGGTCGGGTATGTCCAAAACGCCGATGGCTCGGTGTGGCTGGGCGCCGGGCGCGCCGAATCGCAGTGGCCACGGAACCTGCTGGCGAACCCGCGCTGCCGGGTCAAGGTCGGCCGCCGCGAGCTCCCCTACAGTGCGACGCCGCTCGAGGGCGAGGCGCGCGACCGCGCCGTGGCCGCGATCCACGCGAAGTACGGCGGCCCGGCGCTGCGGGTCGGGACTGGCCCGGTGTTCCAGCTGCGCCCGCTCCCCGAGGAGGCCGCCGCCTGACGAGCGCCGTGACGGGGATCTGGCGGCATCCCCGACAATAGGCCCCGTGTCCGCCGCCACCCGACCCGCCGCCCCCCGTCGCAACCCGTGGCTCGCCGCCGGGTTCGTGCTGGCGGCGGTCATGTGGGTGCTGGTGATCGCCTGGTCGGACCCGTCGGTCCAGGCGACGCAGGTCTGGAATGGCAGGCCGGTGACGGCCCAGGACGCGCGCTCCTACTACGGGTTCAACTACGCGGACCTGTACGCGGGCCGGACGGACTGGAACGCCATCGGCGCCTACCCGTACTCGCCCGCGTTCGCCCAGCTCCTCTTCCCGCTCAACCAGCTGCCGTGGCCGCTGTTCGTGGCGGCTTGGACGGCGATCCTGATCGCGGCGGTCTGGTTCCTCACCGGACCTGACTACTTCCTCCTGGGCCTCGTCGTGGGCGCGATGGAGATCGCCGGCGGCAACGTGTCGCTCCTCCTCGCGCTCGCCATCGTCAAGGGGTTCCGCCACCCGTGGACGTGGTCCTTCGTGCTGCTCACCAAGATCACCCCGGGCGTCGGACTGCTGTGGTTCGCCCTGCGGCGCGAGTGGCGCCAGCTGGCGATCGCGTTGGGGGCGACGGCTGCGATCGCGGCGGTCTCGTATCTGCTGATGCCGCAGGCGTGGCACGCCTGGATCGATCTGCTCCGCGGGAACACGGGCAAAGGCGGCACCTGGGCGGCGATCCCGATCCCGCTGCTGGTTCGCGGCCCGATCGGCGTGCTGCTCATCGCCTGGGGCGCGCGCCGCGACCAGCGCTGGACGGTGCCTGTGGGGGCGATGCTGGCGCTACCGGCGCTGTGGTACGGCTCGCTGTCGATGCTCCTGGCGGTGATCCCGCTCACCACGCACGCGGAGCGGACGAGGGCGTGGGCACGCGTGACTCGACGGACGGCGGCCGAGGTTCCGACGTAGGGTCCGCGCGACCGACGCGGCCGCCAACCGCCCGTCGCGCGGCCCGCTGCGTCGGAGGCTGGACCGTGCCTCGAGTTCAGCCCTCGGCGACCACCGCGGCGAGCGCATCGGCGAACGGATCGAGGTTGGCCGGCGTGAAGCCGGCCACGTTGATGCGGCCCCGGCCCACCACGTACACGCCATGGTCGTCCTTGAGCCTGGCGACCTGGGCGGCGGTCAGGCCCAGCAGGGCGAACATGCCGCGCTGCGTGGCGATGCCGCCCCAGTCGCCCGGGATCTGCCGCGCCTCGAGCGCACCAGTCACGGCACGCCGGTTGTCCTTGATCCGGGCGCGCATCGCCGCCAGCTCGCCCTCCCACTGCTCGCGCAGCGTCGGGTCGCCGAGGATGACCCGGACGATGTCCGCACCGTGGGCGGGCGGGTTGGAGTAGTTCACGCGGATCGCGGCCTTGACGTGCGACTGGGCCGCGTTCGCGTCGGCGGCGGAGCGGGCGATCAGGAGCATCGCGCCAACGCGCTCCGCGTACAGCGAGAACGTCTTCGAGAAGGACGTCGAGACCAGCAGCTCGGCGCCCGGCCGGACCAGCTGGTGCAGGCCCGCAGCGTCCTCGACCAGACCGTCGCCGAAGCCCTGGTAGGCCAGGTCCACGAGCGGCAGCACGCGCCGCTCCTCCACGAGGTCGCCGACCTTGCGCCACAGCTCGGGCGAGGGGTCCACGCCGGTGGGGTTGTGGCAGGCGCCGTGCAGCAGCACGACGTCGCCCGGGCTCGCCTGACCCAGCGCCGCGAGCATCGCCTCCTCGTCGATCCTGCGGCCCGTCGAGTCCGTGTACGGGTAGCTGCGGATCCGAAAGCCCGCGGCCTGGAACAGCTGCGGGTGATTGGGCCAGGTGGGCTCGCTCATCCACAGCGTCTCTCCCGCGCCGGTCTGGCGCAGGAAGTCAGCGGCAACGCGCAGGCCTCCCGTCCCGCCCGGGGTCTGGGTCGCGAGCGCCCGGCCGGAGGTCACGGCCTCGTGGCCCTTGCCCAGCACCAGCTCGCGGACCGCGTCGCGGTAGGCGACGTCCCCGTCGATGGGGCGGTACAGCTTGGTCGCCGCCGCCTCGGCCAGGCGCCGCTCGGCCTCGATGACGGACCGCAGCATCGGGGTCGTGCCGGTCTCGTCCACGAACACGCCGGCCGACAGGTTGACCTTGTTCGGCCGGGGGTCGTTCCGGAAGGCCTCGGCCAGGCCGAGGATGGAGTCGGGCGGGGCGGGAACGCGGGACAGCGACGGCAGCGACACGTGAGGACCTCGACGCTACATCTGAGCGGGGCGCCACCCGGACTCTACACGGGCAAGCGGGTTGCGGGCCGGTTTTGGCTGCCCGTCAGGCCACCGATGCGCCGAGCAGCGAGCCGATGGCGTAGGTGACCACCGCGGCAGCCAGGCCGAGGCCGGCCTGGCGAGCACCGGCGAACAGCGGCGGCTTGTGGGTGAGCGTGCTGACGACCGCGCCGACGGCGAACAGCGCCGCCATCGACACCAGCAGGGCTCCCCAGAAGGCGGCCGTGCCCGCGGCCAGCACGTACGGCACCACGGGGATGATCGCGCCGATCGAGAACGCCGTGAAGCTGCTGCCGGCGGCGGCCATGGGCGAGCCCATGGTCTGCTCGGACAGGCCGATCTCCTCGCGCACGAACGTGTCCACGGCGGTGTCGTGGTCGGCCATCACCGCGCCCACGATGAGGTCCGCCTCCGCCTCGGACAGGCCGCGCGAGCGGTAGATGTCGCGCAGGATCGCCGCCTCCGCCGCAGGGTCCTGCTTGAGCTGGGCGCGCTGGAGCCCGACCTGGTAGTCCAGCACCTCGCGCTGGCTTCGGACGCTGATGTACTCGCCGACCGCCATCGAGAAGGCGCCCGCGAGGAGACCGGCGATTCCCGCGATGAGCACGGTGTGGCTGTCGTTGGACGCTGCCCCGACGCCCATGATCAGGGCGAGGTTGCTGACCAGGCCGTCCGAGGCGCCGAACACCACGGGCCGCACGATCGACGCGCCCGGGGTGTCGTGGGGCCCGGACGGTGCGAGCAACCCCGCCCACCGGGCGCGGAGCGAAGCGAGGGGCGACAATGGGCGACCTCCGGCGAGCTGACGGGAAACACGGGGATTGTCGCTCGGCGGCGCCATCGGGCCGCGGGCCGAGTGGCCCCCCGCGCGATGGGCGAACCTGCCCGACAATGGGTTCATGTCCAGCACCCACCCGATTCCCAACCCCGCGACCATCACCGTCTACGGCGCCGACTGGTGCGGCGACTGCCGCCGCTCCAAGCGTCTGCTCGCCGCCCGCGAGGCCGACTACACGTGGGTGGACGTCGCCGCGCAGCCAGACGTTCGCGCGGAGCTCACCGCCAACGGCTACCCCGCGATCCCGGTGATCGTCCTGCCCGGCGGCCGCATCCTCATGGAGCCGTCGGACGCGGACCTCGCCGAGGCGTTGGACGCCCTCGAACCCGGCCCGCAGGCCGACTTGGACCCGGCGGGCTGAACCCGTCGAGGCCGGGGGCTGGGCGGGGGACTAGTCGCCCTCGGCCGCGTCAAGCTCGAGCAGCAGGTCATAGGCGGCGTCACCCAGGAAGGCGCGCACGGCAGCCTCCGTCTCGGCGGTGACGTCCACCAGTTCGTCTCCGTCGTCCTCGTCCGCCTCGACGTCGCCGCCGGCCAGCACGCTCATCACGCGCGACGGTGTTGGCTCCACTGGCCACTCGTCGCCCGTCTCGGGGTCGACGTCGAAGAACGACACCGCGTCGATCTCGTAGAGCGCGCCGTCGGGGCGGGTGAGCGTGCACCCCCAGGACTCGTCGTCCTCATCGGCGGGGCGGATGGTCAGGGACAGGCCGAGCGAGCGGAACAGCTCGCCGAGCGAGGCGGGGGAGTCAGACATGGGGATGGCGTCCTCGCGGTGAGAGTGTTGGGGCGAGCGTAGCGCGTGCAGCGTCCCGGCGAGGCCGCCGATCCCCGTCGGGTGACGCCCCCCCTGCGGCGGGCCGGTATCCTTGCGCCATGACGCACGACTCCCGCGTGGCCGTGATCGGCCTCGGCTACGTTGGTCTGCCGCTGGCCACCATGTTCGCGGAGGCCGGCCTCGATGTCGAGGGAATCGACGCTTCGAGCCGCCGCATCGCCGAGCTGGCCGCTCGGCACTCGCCGATCGATGACATCAGCGACGAGCGGCTCGCCGCGGCGCTCGACGGGCGCCTGCGTGTGTCGGAGGCCGCGAACGCGGGCCTCGCGGATGCGGATGCGGTGTTCGTGTGCGTCCCGACGCCGGTCACGGGGACCAAGGACCCAGACCTCGGACCGGTCCTCAGCGCGGCCCGGCTGATCCGCGACCGACTGCGGGCGGGCCAGCTGATCGTGCTGCAGTCCACGACCTTTCCGGGCACCACCACGGGGCCGTTCCGCGAGGTGCTCGAGGAGTCGGGACTGCGGGCGGGCACGGACTTCGACCTCGCGTTCGCGCCCGAGCGCGTCAACCCCGGCGACCCGGCCTCGGCGTCGCGTGGCGTGCCGCGCCTGGTCGGGGGCTCCACGCCGGCCGCCACCGCGCGCGCCGCGGCGCTGCTGCGCAACGTCAACGACCGCGTGCTCGAGCTCTCCTCGCCGGATGCCGCCGAGATGGCGAAGCTGCTCGAGAACACGTTCCGCAACGTCAACATCGCGTTCGTGAACCAGCTCGCGCTGCTGTGCGAGCGGATGGGCCTCGACGTGTGGGAGATCATCGACGCGGCGGCGACTAAGCCCTTCGGGTTCATGAAGTTCACGCCCGGGCCGGGCGTCGGCGGTCACTGCATTCCCGTGGATCCGTACTACCTGGCCTGGCGGGCGCGCGAGTTCGACTTCACCGACCGCTTCATCGAGCTCGCCGGCGACATCAACTTCGAGATGCCGCGCCACGTGGTGACCCTCACGGCCGAGGCGCTCAACGAGCGGAGCAAGGCGGTCAAGGGCTCGCGGGTGGGCGTCATCGGCGTGGCGTTCAAGCCCGACGTCCAGGACCCGCGCAACTCGCCCGCGGCGGCCGTGCTGGCGCTCCTCGCGGAGCGCGGGGCCGAGATCCGCTACCACGACCCGTACGTGCCCTCGTTCACGGACGACGCGGGCAAGGTGCACACCGGCGTGGGCCTCGACGCGCTGCTCCACTGGGCAGACGTGATCGTGGTGGTCACCGCGCACAGGAGCGTCGAGTGGGACCACCTGTACGCGAACGCGGAACTGGTGGTGGACACCGTGAACTCGTCACGCGGGCGCAGGGTCAAGCCGATGCAGGTGCTGCGGCTTGGCGCGGGGTGGTCGACCGGGGGCTGAGCAGCAGGACGTGTCCCTGGAGCGCCGTCGGCTGGGGCGAGCTGGGGATCCGAGGTCCGCCGCCGCCGCGGATGCCGCTTCGTGCGGCGACCTTGCGCCCTGCCACGCCGCTGCGCTGCATCGCCCCGCCCCGCCGCCCCGCCACGCCGCGGCGCCGCGGTTCGACTCTGCGTCGAACCTTCCGCGCCTCTGCCGTCGGATGTTCGACGCTCCATCGAAGAAGCGACCGGATCGACCGCCCGAGGCGCTCCCCGGAGGTCCGATCTTCGACGCTCAGTCGAACAATCGACGCTTACGGCCCGGATCCTTCGACTGTGCGTCGAATGACCGCGATGACCGGGACCATGCCAGCCTCGTCGAGGCGCTCGCGCTGGGCCGAGCCCAGGCGCTTCGGACGCATCAGTGTCGCTGGTTGACCGGACCAGCTTCGACTTGCGGCGCCGCGACGTGATCGATCGGGCGATCGCGCTCGATGCGGGCTCCGGTCCCCGGGCCGCGGGCTCAGGTCCCCGGGCAACGGGCGGCACGTTCGAGAGCTCCCGTCGTGAGCTCTCGTTGCCGGGGCCGAAACAGGCGCGTCCTGCCTCGCCCGACGGGCGTAGATTCGCCCGGTGACTGACCTCCGCACCATCTCCTACTGGCTCGAGACCGCCAACGACGACCTCACGCCCCGCCCGCCGCTCGACGGGAGCACAGACGCCGACGTCGCCATCCTGGGCGCCGGAATGACCGGGCTGTGGACCGCGTACTACCTGCACCGCGCGGACCCGTCGCGGAAGATCGCGGTGGTCGAGCGCGACATCGCGGGCTTCGGCGCCTCGGGCCGGAACGGGGCGTGGTGTGCGCCGGACCTCAACATCTCGATGAGCCGCCTCGCGAGGCTCCACGGCGAGGACGCCGCGCGTAGCATGCAGCAGGCCACCTACGACGCCGTGGACGAGGTGGGCCGGGCGAGCGCGGCCGAGGGCATCGACGCCGGGTTCCACAAGGGCGGCGAGGTCATCGTCTCGCGCGGGGCGCAGGGCGTGCCGGCGCTTGAGGGCGCGCTCGAGGAGTACCGGCACTTCGGCTTCGGCGAGCGGTACCGGCTGATCGGCGGCGACGAGCTCAAGTCGCGGATCTGGATCGCCGGGGCGACGAAGGCGCTCGTGTCCGACGACGCGGCGGTGGTCCACCCCGGGCGTCTCACCCGCGGGCTGGCGCGCCTGCTGGAGCGCGAGGGGGTGCGGATCTACGAGGGCACGCCAGTCACCGAGTTCCGCCCGCGCGACGCCTCGGGCATGGCGACGCTCGTCACGCCGAAGGGCGATGTCCGCGCCCCCGTCGTCGTGCTCGCCGGCGAGGCGTACCTCTCCGAGCTCAAGGAGCTCCACCGCCAGCTCGTCCCGCTGTGGTCGCTGATCGTCCTCACCGAGCCCGTCAGCGACGAGGCGTGGGCGGAGATCGGGTGGCAGGGCAGGGAGGTGGTGGCGTCGACGCGCCTCTCGATCGACTACCTCTCGCGCACCGAGGACGGCCGAATCCTGTTCGGCGGGCGCGGGGCCCCGTACCGCTGGGGCTCCCCGATCAGGCTGGCGTACGACCAGCACGGCCCCACCCACGAGCGGTTGCGCGGCTTCGTCCGCGCCTGGTTCCCGTCGCTGCGACAGGTCAAGTTCACGCACGCCTGGGGCGGTCCGCTCGGGATGCCTCGCGACTGGCACCCCACCATGTCGTTCGACCCCGCGTCCGGGATCGCCACCTCGCGCGGGTACATCGGCCACGGCGTGTCCACGACGAACCTGGGCGGGCGGGTGCTGACCGACCTGATCCTCGGCCGCTCCACGCCGCTGACCGACCTGCCGCTGGTCAACCACCGCTCGCGCAACTGGGAGCCCGAGCCGTTCCGATTCCTGGGCGTCCGGTACGCGCAGTGGGCAGTGGGCCGCCTGGACGATCAGATTGCGCGCACCGGGGTGCCGCCGAGCGGCAGGAGCCTCGCCGAGCGCATCTCCTCGCACTGACGGCTCCGGCCGGCGCCGATCCCTCCCGGGTCACGCGTCCGCGGTGCCGAAGCGGCCGCAACCTAGCGGAGCAGCTCCTCGATCATCCGGTGGTCCGCGCGCCGGACCAGGACGTCGGCCGACTCGCCCGACAACGGGCTCGCCCAGCCGAACGAGAGCCGCAGGCCCACGCCGCCCATCGCCATGCCCGGCAGCACGCTCTCGCGGACGCGCTCGACGAAGTTGATCGCCGCCACCTCGTCCGTCTCGGTGAGGATCACGCCGAACCGGGTGACGCCGATGCGGAACACGTGGTCGCTGGTGCGCGATTCGCGGCGCAGCGCCTGGGCCGCCTCGTGCAGGGCGTGCCGGCCAACCTCGTCACCCAGGTCCTCGCCCAGCTCCATCACCCCCTCGAGCTCGACGACGACGATGGTCAGCGGGCGGCCGAATCGCGCCGTCCGAGCCACCTCGGCGACGAGCGCGCGCTGCCAGGCGTCGGGCCCCTCGAGCCCGGTCAGCTGGTCCCTCCAGCCCACGGGCTCGGGAATGCCGCGGATGTCCACGAAACGATTGCCCCCTGTGTGGCATGCCGGCCGATCCTCGGCAGGCGTGGCCGGTTCGTCAGCGGCCAGCCGCAAGCATCGTCGGCCGTGTGGCGCGCGCTGTCACCGACCGGTTGGTGTGGGTGCGCCCCTGACGATCGTTCGCGGCGCGGCCACGGTTGACCGGCGCTACGACGCCACCATCCGGGTCGCGGTGCGGCTCGCGAGCGCCATGAGCGAGAGCATCGGGTTCACGCCCGAGGCGGTCGGCATCGCGGACGCGTCCGTGACCCACACGCCCGGCGTGCCGTGGACCTGTCCGTCCGGGTCGGCCACGGACGTGCTCGGGTCCGTGCCGATCCGGCAGCTCGACATCTGGTGTGCGCTGAACAGCAGGATCCGGTTGGCGCTGATGGACCGCCTGCCCAGCGCCTCGAGCCACGGGTCGAAGGGCTGGCCGTCGCGCCAGCCGTGCGGGGGCGTCACGAGCGGGATGATCTGCCGGGCGCCGGCCGCACGGTGCACCTTCGCGAGCTCCATCGACCCGCGGCGCAACAGCTCGCGCTCGGCGCCGCCCGGCGCGTACTGGATGGACGTTCCGCCGTCGCGGGCGACCGAGATCCGCCCCACGGTGCGGTCGCGCACGATCGCGAGGAATGCCGCCACGTGGTCGCACTGCGCCATGACCTCTCGGTGGTCGGTGCTGTTCCACCACGGGAACCCCGACGCGATGAGTCCGGGATGGGTGGGCGCCGCTTCCATCCGGAAGCCCCACGGCCCGTCGATCTCGCTGAACACGTCGCTCATCACGCTCTGCGGCACGCCCGACCACGGCGAGAGCGATTCGTCATACAGCCCGGCGATGGCGGCCACGGGGTGCATGTGGAGCGTCCGGCCGGCAGTGGCGGCGGCGATCCCGGACCGCAGCAGAACCACGGGCGAGAGGATCGACCCGCCGGCCAGCGCCACCTGCGGCGCCCGAACGGTGATCTCGCCGCCCGGGACATTGACGACGACGCCCGCCGCGCGACCGCCCTCGAGGAGGATCCGGACGGCCTCGGCCCGGTCGAGGATCTCGGCGCCATTGGCGCACGCGTCGGCGAGGAACGTCCGCAGCACCGACTGCTTGGCGCCGCGGCGACAGCCCACCGCGCACGGCCCGCAGTCGCCGCAGTCGCGCACGTTGCGGGGAATGGTCTGCCAGGCGTGGCCCAGCACGCCGAGACCCGTGGCCAGCATCTTGTTTGGCCCGTTGCGCTCGCTCTCGGCAGACGTGACGCCGAGCGCCGCCTCCATCGCGGCGTAGTGCTCATCGAGGTCGTCCCCCACGCCCGCGGCGCGCCACTCCTCGCGCACGCTGCCGGGCGCCCGCAGGGACGAGCTCCAGTTCACCACGGTCCCGCCGCCCACCGCCGAGCCTGCGCGGATCGAGATCCAGCGGTCGCTGGTGGCGGCGAGCCCCCGGTCGAGGAACAGCGCAGCCAGCCCGCCCAGCTCCGGCCCGCCGAACCCGCCCTCGTCGACCATCGCGGCGCGCTCGAGCACGACGACTCGCTTGCCGGCTGCCGCGAGAATCGCCGCCGCCACGCCGCCGCCCGCGCCCGAGCCGATGACCACGACGTCGGCGTCCACGACCTCGCCCGCCCTCGGCGTCCGGACGCGCACCCTGCTGGGGCTCGGCACGTCCGGCGCCGGCGGGACGAAGCCGGTCTGCGCGCGCCACGGCGAATCCTCGAGGCCGTAGGCCAGCAGCAGCGTGAGCCGCTTGAGGTCCTGGAACGCGGTCCGCTTGAGCGCGATCGGGGAGTTGCCGAGGCTCCGCAGCCAAGCCTCGCGCGCAGGCTGGTCCATCGCGCTGATCGCCTTGGGCCGGCCCGAGAGCAGGAGGTTGCCCAGCCCCGAGTCGGCCACCCGGAGCAGCAGGTCCAGCTGCTGGCGCAGCGACGGTCGGCCGAGTGCGTCCACCTCGGCCAGGAGCCGCCGGTGGATGTTCAGCTGGCTCGCGGACGGCAGCCCGTCGTGGGCTGGGACGAAGGCGTCAACGATGGCGGCGAGGGCCCGGTGGCGGGAGGTCATGTCCGCGAGCCTAGCGCGTTGGCGGCCGCACGTCGGGGCGATCGCGCCGGGCGGGCGGCACTTGGCGGAAATCGAGGGCCCTGCCGCGCCGAACGGGTGTGCAGCACCACCCCGAGCGCGCCTATGCTCGCGGCACATGGGTGCACCGCGCGACAAGGTTGGGATCGCAAGCCCGCCGCCGGATGCGGGAACGGCCGCCACCGGGGGCCCCGGCGTGGATCCCGCCCCCACCGGCCCCGCCGCCATGGCGATCGCCTCGGATCGAGACGCCGCGGGTGTGCCGGTGCACCGGGGCTGGGCGCCCACGGGCACGCACCACCGCTGGATGGAGCCGTTCGTGCTCGCCATGCTCGCGTCCGGCGCTGCCCACGGCTACGCGATCCTCACTGAGCTGCGCCAACTCGGGATCACCAACGGCTCGGTGGACGTGGGGCAGGTGTACCGCACGCTGCGCGACCTCGAGGAGGCCGGCCAGGTCCGGAGCACCTGGGCAACCGGGGCCGGACCCGCCCGCCGCGACTACGAGCTGACCGTGGCCGGCTTCGACGCGCTCGACGAGTGGGCCGCCGTGATGAAGGAGCGCGCCCGCCTGGTGGCGGAGTTCGACGCGCGCTACCTCGAGTGGCTCTCGCTGCAGCGGCCGCGCCGCACCACCTGACGGGCGGAGGGGGCGAGGGTCGCGATCGCCCACCGGCGGTCGGCGCCTGGCGGCGGACGATCACGGGTACGAGGACACCTCCACGTGCCCGGTGCGGACCACGATCGAGATCCGCACGCCGCGCGGCGCTGACCCGACCGTGTCGGTGTACTCGACCAGCCAGTGCTCCACGCCGAAGTCGGTGGCCTTGGACGTCCGGTGGGACGCGCCCACGAACGACGGGTACCCGAGCCGCACGATCGTAGCGGCAGACGTCTCGGCCTCGGCCTGGGACACCGGCGCGGCCGGGTGCATGGCGGCGTTGAGCTCGTCCGTCGACGTCGCCACGGGCGTGCCCAGGCCGATCACCAGCGCGAAGCCGGCGACGAGCAGGGCGGTCCAGGCGGCCGCGATGACGGGGAAGCGCTGCATCACGGACGCCCCAGGTAGACCATGTAGTGGAGGGTCTTGAGGGTGATCTTGGCCGAGTCGATGTCGCCAGCCGCCACCAGCTGGTCGATCGCCGCGGCCGTGCCCACCTTGGCCGCCTGGAAGGCGTCGATCGGGGTCATGCCGCTCGCGATGGCCCTCCAGAACAAGAGCTCGAAGCCCGTCCGGCCGGACGGCGTGTCGTTCGGCCCCAGCGGCACGCTGTACGACAGGTGGGTGTCGGCGACGTACGCCCGCGTGCCCGACTTGAGGTAGTGCAGCGCGAGGTCGTTGTCGGCGGTCTTGTGCTGCGGCGCCTGCGTGGTGTCGAGCGTCCAGGCGCCGTAGCAGGCGCCGATCTGCACCACGCCGTGGCTGACCGGGTTGGACTCCACGGTGACGCCGTCCGCCTGCGAGCTGTCCACCACCGCCCACTCGCTGCCGAGCGGGTCGCTCTGGCTGCCCGGCTGCCAGGTGACGGTGTTCGCCGCCCACGAGCTGGTCTGCACGCCGATCCCGTGGAGCAGGACGTAGAGGTACCGGGGGTTGGCGGCGGTCGAGTTCTTCGCGAACGTGGCGCCGTCGGTGGGCGGCGCGTACTCCAGCTGGACGCTGGCCATCGAGCCGATCGCGTTGAGCACGATGCCGGCCTGTGACCGGCGCTCCTGGTTGACGAGCGCGAAGCCCGAGCCGTCGGGCGGGACGATGTCGGACAGCTGGGTGAGCAGCAGGTCGGCGTCGTCGGAGCTGGGGATCCGGGCCACGGGCAGGTCCGGCGTGCCGTACTGGTCGCCGTTGAGGTCGGTGTAGAAGTTGTCCGACGGGACCCAGTCTGCGGGCAGCTCCCAGTCGGCGAGGGCGCTCGCCTCGGAGTCGGCCAGCGGGTTCTTGAGGTGCACGTACGGCACCGCGTCGTCGTTGCCCAGGATCAGCAGGTACCTGTAGGAGCCGGCCCGGAGGAGGCGCTGCGTCTCGGCCACGGTCTGGTCGGGGGTCGAGCGCGTGACGCCGTCCGCCTCCAGGTCGTGCAGGTCGCCCACGCGGCGGGCCGCGGTGAGGACCTCGTCGGTCCGGGAGCCCAGGTTCCGGCGCAGCACGGAGACGCGGGTCACGATCAGGACGTCCGACGGCTTGGCGTAGGGGATCGGGCCCGACTGGGCGCCCGTCCCGATCACCTGGTCGTACTGCCCGCCGCCGCCCACGGTGAACGGCACCACCTCGTCGGGGACGCCGTTGTAGTCCACCTCCACGGTGTAGGCGCCGTCGGGGAAACCCCCGCTGCTGTGGAACGGGTAGACGAAGCCCGCGCCGTCCTGGCCGGCGCCGGATGCGTTGACCACGGTGTGCGCGGTCTCGTCAACGAAGCGGTCGTTCTGGAACAGGCGCAGCCGCAGCTCGGTGCCGGCGGGCACGTACTGCCAGCCCAGCAGCCCGAAGATGGTCGTCGCGCCGCTGGCGAACTGGGTGCCCTGGCCGATCGGGTTGCCCGCCGTGTCGATGTCGGAGGCGAGCTGCAGGTGGAACAGCACCGACTGGCCGACCGACGGCGGGAGCGCCGGTGCGTCCACGGTCCTGGTGACGCCGCCGCCCCCGGGGGAGGCTGCCGTGACACCGGTGGCGGCCGCGCGGCTCGTCGCGTCGGGCGATGCGGCGGCGGTCGGAGCGGTCACGGATGGCGCGCAGGCGATCAGGACGACCGCCATCAGGAGCGGCAGCAGCGGACGCGTCATCGGGCGGCCCCCGGAGCGGCGTCGTCAAGCGATCGGATGAGGTCTCGGAGGGCGTCGCCCCGTGCCGGGTCAGGCCGGTTGGCGGCGGTGCGCCGACGGAGGTGCCACTTATGGAACGCCAGCTCGCCCTCCGCGGCATAACGCCTGCGCAACCGGACCACGGCCGCGACGCCACCGGTGCGGAGCAGCTCGCCTTGGCGACGGAGGCGTCCGGCGAACGACGTCACCGTGGCGTAGTCGGCCTCGGACACGATGCCTGTCTGGACCTCCTCGTGGAGCTCGGCCCGCAGGATCCGCGCCTCGCGGCGCCAGGCGAAGACAACGATCAGAGCGATGACCAGGATACCCAGCCAGTTGACCGCGTCCGCGAGGAGGCGCACGACGGTGCCCGCCGCCTCCTCCGGCTTGCCCAGCACGCGGGCCAGGATCAGCGGCAGCGTGTCGTGGAAGGCCTGGAACCAGGCCGCCGTCGCGATGCCGAGCACCGTGGCCGTCCAGCGCTGCGCGGGCCCGAAGTCCCGGGCCCAGCCCAGGACCGCACCGATGACCGCGCCGTAGAACGCGTGGTTGAGGCCGGCGATGAGCAGCACGGCGATCGTGCGGGCCGAGAGCTCGCCGGTTCCGCCAAGCGCGTAGAGGAACGACTCCGCCGCGCCGAAGCCCGCGCCGACCGCAGCGCCGTAGATGACGCCGTCGAGGATGTCGTCGAACTCCTCGCGGACTGAGCGCGTGATCACCACCAGCACGAGGCCAACGGCGATCGCCTCGACCACGGCGGTCACCGCGTCAGGGGAGCGGCCCGGCGCGAACGCCGGCGGCAGCGCAGCGGGACGCCCGAGCAGCACCAGCGCGCCCATGCTCAGGGCCGGGGCGACGATCGCGCCCGCCACGAGGCAGGCGATCAGGATCGTCCAGGGCTCCTTCTCGTAGCGGTCGATCAGGTTGAGGACGAACAGGTAGAGCAGCGACGGCACGAGCGCCAGCAGCAGGGCCGCGAGGATCGTCGACGGATCGGGCATGGGCGGCTCCGGTTCGGGACGAGAGTCTGCGAAGCCTACAGGCCCAGCTCGTGGTTGCGGGGCCCCGATCCGCACACGGCAACGATGGTTGGTTGCGTGCCGACTCCACGCCGCCGCTGCCGTTGGGAGGCGGTCAGCCCTCCTCGGAATCGAGGTAGGCGAGGACCGCGAGCACGCGCCGGTGGTCGTTGCGCGTGTCGGGCAGGTCCAGCTTGCCGATGATGCTGGTGATGTGCTTCTCGGCAGCGCCCTCGGTGATCGTGAGCGCCCCGGCGATGCCCGCATTCGTCCGCCCCTCGGCCATGAGTCCCAGCACCTCACGCTCACGCGGCGTCAGCGCGCCCAGCCGGTCGTCCACCCGACGGCGGACCATGAGCTGGGACACGACCTCGGGGTCCAGCGCGGTCCCGCCGGCTGCCACGCGGGCCAGGGCGTCGAGAAAGTCGCGCACGTCCGCGACACGGTCCTTGAGCAGGTAGCCCACGCCGCCGCCGCGATCCGCCAGCAGCTCTGACGCGTACTGGCGCTCGACGTACTGGCTGAGCACCAGGATCGGCGTGCCGGGGACCCGTCGGCGGGCCTCGAGGGCGGCGCGGAGACCCTCGTCGCGCTGAGTGGGCGGCATCCGCACGTCCACCACCGACACGTCGGGGCGGTGGGCCACGCACGCCTCGACGAACGACGGGCCGTCGCCGACCTTGGCCACCACCGTGCCGCCCCCGGCCTCGATGAGCTTGGCCACGCCCTCCCGGAGGAGGACCGAGTCCTCGGCGATGACCACGCGCAGCCCAGTGGCGTCCATCACGCGATCATGCCGCACATTCGCAACCGGGATCGCCCATTGCGGCGTCGGTCGCGGGGCGGCACCATGCGCACTCGGGGCCGCGGGCTCGCGGCGGGCGTCCCGCCCACCACGTCGCCGGCGCACCGAGGAGGAACGCATGAGGAAGCGGGACGGGGTCGAGCGGACGGGCCCCCTGCGCCGCCTGTCCGGCGTGGGAGCCATCGCGGTTGCCCTCGCTCTCGTCAGCGCCCCGATCGCGCTCGCCTTCAACCTGCCGCCCAGCCAGGAGGGCAAGTCGGTCTACGACTTCGCGGGAATCTGGCGCAGCGATGTCGTCGCCTCCGCCGGGCAGACCGCGGACCGGCTCCGGAGCGGGACCGGTGTCCAGATGGCCGTCGTGTCGATCCCCAGCGGCCAGTCGTCGGTGAGCACCGGCGAGGCAGAGCAGACGGCCAGGGACATCATGGACGCTTGGGGCGTCGGCCAGGCGGGCGTGGACAACGGCATCGTCGTCCTGTTCGACCTCGACACCACCCTGCAGCACGGCCAGATCTACGTGTATGGCGGGCGCGGGATCGTGGGCAAGTACATGAGCGGTGCCGCGGCGCAGAACGTCGCCAACGACATGCTTGCCAAGGCGAAGGCGGGTGACCTCAACGGGGCGCTGTCCGTGGGCATGACCCAGATCGCCGGCGCCGTGGATCATCCGGGCACGCGTCTGGAGTCGCCGCCCCTGTTCGCGTGGCAGGCCCTCGTCGCCGTGCTGCTCAACGTGCTCGTGCTGCTGGTCACCGTGGCGAGGTGGTGGCGCGTCGGCCGCGATCCGGCCATCCCGCTCATCGACGACTCGGTGCTCCTGCCCGCCCCGCCGCCCGGCCTCACGCCGCCCATGGCCGCCCTGCTCCGCGATGGCATCGCCACCAAGAACGCGCCAGCCGCGGCCTTGATTGACCTCGCGTCGCGCAACCTCATCGCCATGCGTGAGGGCTCGACGCCGCTGGGCATCGGCCACAAGCCCATCGACTACATCGTGTCCGACCCCAGCGACCCGCTGGTGGTCCACGCCGAGACGCTGACCGGCGAGCCCGAGCGCCTGATCCTCACCTCGCTGCGCGGTATCGCCCAAGGCGGCGTGGTGGCGCACATGGACCTGCGCAAGCTGCCGAACCTGCAGACGCGGTTCGCCGCCGCGCTGGGCAAGGCGGCCGCCGCGACGCCCTGGTTCAAGCAGGACCCCAATGCCGCCGTGAGCGGGATCGGCTGGCTCGCGATCCTCCCATTCCTGGTGCTGGTCGGGACGATGGTCCTCGGCGGCGACGCGATGAACGGGCTCTCGGTCTTCGCGGTCGTCGTGTCCTCGTTCGGCGCGATCGCGATCGTGTCGTGGATCGCGCGGCTGATGGCGGCGCGCACGACCGACGGCTCGTGGGTCTTGGGCATGGCGCTGGCGTATCGCAACACGCTGCGCCACGAGATGGGCACGGCGCCAGGCGTCGTCACGGCGCAGGAGCACGCGAAGCTCAAGATGCCGTGGCTCGAGACGCCCGACGCGCTGATCGTATGGGCGGTGGCCCTGGGCCTCGCCGACGAGGTGGGCCATCTCATCAGCCGCAGCGTGCACGACCCGCAGAGCGCCACCTGGCATCCGGTCTGGTATACCGGCAGCGGAGCGTCGTTCTCGTCGTTCGGCTCGTCCATGTCGTCGATCAACGTGACGGCGGCCTCGTCCTCGGGCGGCGGGTACGGCGGCGGGGGATCGGGCGGGGGAGGCGGCGGCGGAGGAGGGTTCTGACGCCGGGGTCGGCGGCTGGCGGCCGATCCGGCCCGTCCGCGGCGTTGCCGCCTGCGGTGCTCGCTCACGCACCGCCGGGTGCGCTCGCTCCGCTCCTCGGCTCCGCCCTGCGGCGGTGGGGCTATCCCCACCTGCAAGATGCCCGCTGCCCGGCTGGGAGAGGAGCGCGGAACCCGGCATCGTGGCCTCAGCAGCGGCGCCCTGACGCACCTGCGCCGAGGAAGGACGACAGCACGATGGACACCCCCGTGGTGGTAGCGTCGGATCCGATGAGCGCGCCCGCGAATCCCGGCCCCGCCGCGCCGCCCGCCGCGCCGAGCCGTCGACGCGACCCGGTCACGGCGTTCCTGCTGTCGCCGATCAGCCCGTCGTCGTGGAAGGCACTGGCGGCGATCCTTCTGGGCTTCGTGGTGGCGGTCACGGCGTTCGCCGTGGTGACCAGCCTGCTCTCCACCGGCGCGAGCCTCCTGATCGTGATCGTCGGGATCCCCGTGATTGCCCTGGCCATCGAGGCGGCCAGGCTCAACGCCCGCGTCGAGCGCTGGCGCATGACGCTGGTGGACGGCCGGCCCCTCATCCCGCGTCTGTACCGCCCGCTCGATCCCACGCCGAACGCCTCGCTGGAGCAGCGGCTGCGGTCGTGGGCCGAGGCCGAGTTCCTCGATCCCGCCCGCTGGTACGACATGGCCTACGTGGCCGTGTCGTTCCCGCTCGCGATCATCGAGTTCGTCGTGGCGGTCACCCTCGGGTCGCTCGCCGTCGGGCTCGTCCTTGCGCCGCTCGGACTGGCGTGGGCAACGAGCGCCTTTCCGGGCCGGGTCCACGTCTGGACCGGCCCGTTCGGCCCGGGCGTCGAGGCTGTCGCCCTGTTCCTCATCGGCCTGGCCCTGATCCCGGTGGCCGCCTCCGCCACCCGCGGCATGGCCGTCCTGCACCGCTACGTGGTTGAGGGGCTCCTCTGCATCAGCCCCTCGGAGGCGCTGCGCGGCGAGAACGACCGTCTCCGCGAGAGCCGCTCCGCCGCCGTGGAGCTCGAGGCGAGCGAGCTGCGCCGCATCGAGCGCGACCTCCACGATGGCGCCCAGCAGCGGCTGGTCATGCTCGCCATTGACCTCTCGCTGGCCGAGGGCAAGATGGACGACGACCCGGCCGCCGCCAAGGCGCTGATCGCCGGCGCACGCGACCAGGCCCGCCAGGCGCTGGCGGAGATTCGCGAGGTGGTCCGGGGCACGGCTCCCGCCATCCTGCTTGACCGCGGCCTCGTGGCCGCGCTGGGCGCGGTGGCCGGCCGGAGCGCCGTCCCGACGTTCCTCGACGCGGACATGCTCTCGGGGGAACGCCTCCCGCATGCCGTCGAGCGCGCAGGGTATTACGTCGTCAGCGAGGCGCTCGCGAACGTGGCGAAGCATGCCGCGGCGACGCGCGTCCAGATCACGCTGCGCCGTCAGCCGACGCGCCTGGGCGTGTGGGTTCGCGACGACGGCCGAGGTGGCGCCAAGCTGGCCCCGGGCGGCGGCCTGACCGGCCTGCGCGACCGCGTCGAGGCGCTCGACGGGAAGCTGCTGATCCACAGCCCGGTCGGCGGTCCGACCGTCCTCCACGTGGAGCTGCCGCTGCGGACGCCGATGCCGACCGCGACGGTCGCTGCCCCAGCCTATGGCCTCGGGGCCACCACGACCTGGACGCCGGCAGCCGGGCCGCCCGCCCCGCCCTCGCTCCCGCCGGCCCCGCCGAGCGGGTAGAGGCGCCTCCGGCGCGACGAGTCCGGTCGGTGTTGGGACGCCCTCCGGGTGGTGTCGCCTCCGTGGGATGATCTGCGGCGACGCGACCCGCCCGGCTTGATTGGGGCAGGCCACGACGACCGCCCGACCGGGCGGCATGGAGACCCGTCCACGATGCGCCGGCTGATCAGCTTCTACCGCGTGCAGATCGAGGTCATGCGGACCTGGCGGCCGAGGCGCCGTTCGCGGATCCGCCGGATCCTCGTGAGCCTGTTCGTGTCTGCCCTCTCGCTGGTGGGCGCTGTCCTCCTGACCCCCGGCTTCACCCTCGCCCCCGGTGGGGGCTGGGTCTCTGCCGCGCTCGAGGGTGCCCTGCTGCTGGCCCTGCTCAACCTGATCGTGCGGCCACTGTTCATCGCGCTCTTCGCGGCCGTGTCGGTCATCGCGGTCTTGGTGGCCACGGTGCTGTTCCAGGTCGCCTCGTTCCTGGTGGTGCCCGCGCTCCTGCCGGACCTGCACATCGAGGGCCCGGTCACGGCGCTCGTGGCGTCGCTCATGTACGCGCTCGTCAACACGTCGCTCACCTCGCTCCTGTCCATCACGGACGACGACTCCTACTGGGCGCTGCTCCTCCAGCAGCTCGCCGCCAAGCGCGATGGGGTGATCCGCACGGAGACGCCGGGCCTCGTCATCGTCCAGATCGACGGCCTCGCCAGGCCGATCCTCCAGCGCCAGGTCCAGGCCGGCCGGGTGCCGCACCTCTCGCGCTGGCTGCGATCGGGCCGCTACCGGCTCGACGGCTGGGAGGCGCTCCTGCCGCCCACGACCCCGGCCAGCCAGGCGGGCATCCTCCACGGCAACAGTGACGGGATCCCCGCCTTCCGCTGGTACGAGAAGGAAGGCGGGCGCCTGATGGTCGCCAACCACCCCGACGACGCGCTCGTCATCGCGGGGCGCATCAGCAATGGCGAGGGGCTGCTCTCCAACGACGGCGCGTCGGTGGGCAACCTGTTCTCGGGCGACGCCGCCCGCTCCTACATCTCCATGGCCACGATCAAGGACCGCGAGCAGGGCCTGGGGCGCAGCCAGACGTTCATCTCGTTCTTCGCCAGCCCGTACAACTGGCTGGGCACAATCGTGCGGATGATCGCGGAGGTCGTGAAGGAGTATGTCCAGGCCCGGCGCGCGGAGCGAGCCGGCATCGTTCCCCGGATGCACCGCGGCATGCCGTACCCGGTGGCCCGCGCCGCGACCAACGTGGCGCTCCGGGACCTCTCCACGGCGCTCGTCATCGAGGAGATGTACCGCGGCACGCCGACCATCTACGTGGACTACACCGACTACGACGAGATCGCCCATCACAGCGGTCCGGAGCGCAGCGAGACCCTCGACGCGCTCGACGGCGTGGACCGTGCGATCGCCACCCTCGACAAGGCGTCCGCCAACGCGCCCCGCCCCTACCGCTTCATCGTCGTCTCGGACCACGGCCAGACGCTGGGCGCCACGTTCCTCCAGCGCTACGGGCGGACGCTGGGCAACCTCACCCGGAGCTTGATGGGCGGCGACGCGACCCTCGCCGAGGCGAAGGGCCGCGCCGAGGAGTTCGGCCAGACCAACGCCTTCCTGTCCGAGCTCGTGCAGTCGCGCGGCGTGTCCGGCCGGCTCGCCCGGACGGCGCTTCGCAGCCAGGCGGACGGCAACGTGATCGACCTTCGGGTGGGCCGGTCGGGCAGGGCGGCGGCGGAGAGCGCCGAGGCCGTCTCGAAGGAGGCGGCCGATCGTCCCGACCTCGTCGCGATCGCTTCGGGCAACCTCGGGCTGGTGTACTTCCCGCGCCTGTCGGGGCGGGTGACACTCGAGCAGCTCGCGGATCGGCAGCCGGGCCTGGTCGAGTCGCTTGCGGCCCACCCGGGCGTCGGCGCGATCCTGCTCGCCTCCGAGGAACACGGCTCGCTGGTGGTCGGACACGAGGGCATCCACTACCTTCGTGACGACCGAGTCGACGGCATCGACCCGGTGGCCCAGTACGGCGGCCACGCGCTGGCGTCGTTTCGGCGGCTGGACGGGCTCCAGCACGTGCCCGACCTCTCGGTGGTGAGCCTCTACGACCCCGAGTTCGACGAGGTGGCAGCCTTCGAGGAGCTGATCGGCTCGCACGGCGGCCTGGGCGGCCCGCAGACGCAGGCCATGCTGCTGCACCCGACCGAGTGGGAGCTCGACGAGGAGCTCCTGGGCGGCGATGCCGTGTACCGGCAGATCCGCCGCTGGGCCGAGCGCCACCTCGGCCACCGATTCGGCCGCGACGGGACGGCCGAGCCCCTCCCGATGCCGGTGGCCGAGGAGGTAGGCTCGACGTGAGATGACCCCCCGCGAGCGGATCCACGCCGCCCTGGCGCACCAGCAGCCCGACGGCCTGCCCATCGACCTCGGCGGCACGATGGTCTCCTCG
>JBBIIL010000035.1:0-29231 GCA_037446495.1 Chloroflexota bacterium
CGCGGGAGCGGGGCGCGGGAGCGGGGCGCGGGAGCGGGGCGCGGGAGCGGGGCGCGGGAGCGGGGCGCAGATTCCCGTCCCGTCTCGGGGGTGGGTCAAGTCCCGTCGTCCCGGCGCGCCGTCGGGGGCGACCTCCGTCGCCGTGACTCCTCAGATACCGACGGCACCGGTGTTGGGGCGGCGGCCCCCAACCCGCCGAGCGTGACCGTCACATCACCCACCGCCCGTGCCGGTGTCTGAGGGCGATCCTGCTCCACGCACCGGCGCCGGCGGTGAATGGGATCGCCCTGTTGCCCCGGCGGGCCGACTCCCGCCGGGGAGCATCCCCAGGGTGGCCAAGTCAGTCGCCCTGCGCTCCGAGCGGCTCCGTGCGCTCCGAGCGGCTCCGGTGTGGCTCCGTGCGCTCCGAGCGGCCCCGTGCGCTCCGTGCGCTCCGTGCGCTCCGAGATCTCCGACACACTGGATTGCACCGGTGTGGGCGGTGCCGCGTCGGTGCCCCGGAGGATCGCGACCAGCCGCGATGAACAGCCCCTCCCGCGCCAGCCCCCGCGGGCCGCCCAAGGCCGCTCGCGCTGGTCGTTGATCGACCGTCACGGCGGTGGGCTCGCGAGCCCCCACGGTTCAGGGGGACCTCGTGCGCAACGGCCCATCCCGACGTGCAACTTGGCCCTGTCTGCTAGTCCAAGTCGGATCAATAGTGCGAAGCCGGAGGTGCCGCTGATGGCCATGCACGCACCGCTCGTCGACGTCCCACTCCGACGCCCTCCGAGCGGCAACCAGGCGTTCCGACCCGTCCTCGTCGCGATCGAGCGATGCAAGGGCTGCGCCCTGTGCATCGAGGTATGCGCCCCCAGGGCCCTCGCCCTGGACCCGCTCCACGTGAACGCGATGGGCCATCACCCTGTCGTCCTGGTGAACCCTGACGCCTGCACCAGCTGTGCCAAGTGCGCACGTATGTGCCCGGATGCCGCCCTGTCCATCTTCGCCCGACCTCGCGGAGCGTGATGCGATGACCGTCGTCGACCGCCCCGGCGCGGGCCGGCCCCGCATCGTCGCCTCAACTTCCAGGACCCACGCCGAGGCGCACCCCCCCGACCGAGTTCTGATGAAGGGCAACGAGGCCATCGCCGAGGCGGCGGTCGCGGCGGGATGCGACGCCTACTTCGGCTATCCGATCACCCCCCAGGCCGAGCTCCTGGAGTGGATGGCGCGCCGCATGCCCGAGGAGGGCCGCGTCTTCGTCCAGGCCGAGAGCGAGCTCGCGGCGATCAACATGGCGCTCGGGGCGGCGGCCGCGGGTGCGCGCGTGCTTGTGTCCAGCTCGAGCCCGGGCATCAGCCTCATGGCCGAGGCGATGTCCTACATGGCCGGCTCCCAGCTGCCCGTCGTGCTCGTCAACGTCCAGCGCGGCGGCCCGGGCCTCGGCAGCATCGGCGCGGCGCAGGGCGACTACTTCCAGGCGACGAAGGGCCACGGCCACGGCGACTACCGCGTGCCCGTGCTCGCGCCCTCGTCCATCGCGGAGGCCATCGACCTCGTCCGCGACGCGTTCATCCTGGCGGAACGCTACCGCACGCCGGTGATGCTCCTCGCGGACGGCATTCTGGGCCAGGCCATGGAGCCGGTCGCTCCCACCTTCCGGACACTCGAGCGGAGTGCCCCCGACTGGATCCTCGACGGCGCGGACCAGCGCCGGCCGCGTGTGGTGAAGTCGCTCCACCTACAGCCCGAGGACCTCGAGCAGCACGACATCGCGCTCCAGGCGGTCTACGCCGAGATCGACGCCACGGAGCAGCGATGGGCTGGCGAGCAGCTCGACGAGGCCGAGGTGGTCCTGGTGGCCTACGGCACGGCGGCGCGCGTCGCCCGCACGGCCGTGGAGCGCCTGCGGGCCGAGGGGATCCGCGCCGGCCTGTTCCGGCCGATCACACTGTGGCCGTTCCCGGCGCAGCCGCTCCGCGATGTCGCCGCGGAGGCGAGCGCGGTCATGGCCGTGGAAATGTCGGCGGGCCAGCTGGTCGAAGACGTTCGCCTGGCCATCGAGGGCTCGGTGCCGGTGTTCCACCACGGCCGGATGGGCGGTATGGTGCCCAGCCCGGACGGCGTGGTGGACGCGGTCAGGCGAGCGCTGGCGGCGAACGAGGAGGTCAGGCGATGACCGCCCTGGAGCCCATGACCGAGCACGAGGGCCGCACGATCTACCGACGACCCCTGCTGCTGTCAAACCCCACCAGCTACTGCCCCGGCTGCGGCCACGGCATCGTCCACCGGCTCGTCGCCGAGGTGCTCGAGGAGCTGGACCTGGGCGCCAGGACGATTCTGGTCGGCTCAGTCGGCTGCTCCGTGTTCGCGTACGACTTCCTCGCCCTCGACGCCGTCGAGTCGCCCCATGGGCGCGCGGCCGCGGTGGCGACGGGCGTCAAGCGCTACCGGCCGGACAAGGTCGTGTTCACCTACCAGGGCGACGGCGACCTCGCGGCCATCGGCACAGCCGAGATCATCCACGCGGCGGCCCGCGGTGAGCGGTTCACCACGATCTTCGTGAACAACGGCATCTACGGCATGACGGGCGGCCAGATGGCCCCGACCACGCTGCCCGGCCAGCGGACGACGTCGAGCCCCAAGGGTCGCGATGTCGAGTCGCAGGGCTATCCCCTCCCCGTCACCGAGATCCTCTCGCTCCTGCCGGGCGTCCAGTACGCCGCCCGTGTTTCGGTGGGCGATCCCGGGTTGGTGGGCAAGGCCAAGGCGGCGATCAGGCGCGCATTCGAAGTCCAGCTCGAGGCCAAGGGATTCTCGATCGTGGAGGTGCTGTCCACGTGCCCGGTGGGCTGGGGCATGACCCCGACTGAGGCCATGGACCACCTGCGGGGCGCCGTGATGGACGCGTACCCCGTCGGCACCTTCGTGGACCGGCCGCGCCGGATCGCGCCAAGCCTGCCGCAGCCTGGTGCCGCGCACCGCTCGATCACGGAGGGCTTCTAGGTGGAACTCTCCACGATCATCGCGGGGTTCGGCGGCCAGGGGATCCTGTTCGCTGGCAAGGTGCTCGCGGAGGCGGGGTTGCTGGAGGGCCGCGAGGTTCTCTGGATCCCCTCCTACGGGCCCGAGATGCGCGGCGGCACGGCATCCTGCACGGTGATCATCGCGGACAAGATGATCGGCTCCCCGATCGTGGACCGCGCCGACCACGCCGTCGTGCTCAACCCGCCGTCGATGGCGAAGTACGCGCCGCAGGTCGCGACGGACGGTCTCCTGGTCGTCAACACCACGCTCATCGAGGCCGAGGCCGGCCGGGACGACATCGAGCTCCTCGAAGTTCCGTGCACAGCCGTGGCGAGACAGGCCGGCGACGACAAGCTCGTGTCCGTGGTGGCGCTGGGCGCGCTCGTGGGCCGACGCCGCTTCGTGGAGCCGGAGACGGTGCACCGGGCGCTCGCCATCATCCTTGGCGACCGCCACGTGGACATGGTCGAGGCGGACATCGCAGCCTTCGACGCCGGCTACGAGGCCGGACTGGAGGAGGTCATCGCCTAGGTGGCTGCCTTGACATGGCTCCGCCGTGCCGCGCACCCCAGCAGATCGCCGCGGGTCGCCGCAGCTCGGCGACAGCTCACGGGCGCGGTTCACGGCCAGAACCCGTCCGCTTGACCTCAGGAGGCGAGCACGCCCGACGTCAGCACCAGGACCGCGAAGACCAAGAGCGCGAGGCCGAGGAGCCCGAGCGCCACCAAGATGCCGCGGGTGCTTCCGTCCGGCTGGGGCTGTCGAGGCTCCGTCATCGGGACGTGAGCTTCGCGGTCATCAGGCCCCCGGCCAGGCGCGGGGCGTTGAGCGAGACGATGTTCATGCCCACAGGGTGCCGAACGCGCTTCGTCTCGTCCAGCGGCGAGCCGCGCCAAGGGTCGGGCCAGTCGTCGCGGAGGTAGATCTCAGCGCGGGTGACGAAGAGCTCCGGACGACGAGGAGCCCCTAACCGGCCGCGGGGCCTCCGCGCACGTGTGCGAGACGCGAGAGCTCCGCGGCGATGGCCTTCTGGAATCCCGGCATGGCCAGGCGAACGGAGCGCGATAGCGGCCGGCCATACCCGAAACGGCGCCCGCCAATCCCCACAAAGGTGCCGCTGGGCAGCCCGCCGGTCCGGAGGGTGGCCGCGAGGCTCAGCACCTGGTCGATCGGGAGCTCGTGGGAGGAGCGCGGCGCAGGCGCGCCAAGCGTGGAGGCGATGTCGCAGATGGGCAGCGTGATCACGTGGCCGGGCGCGATGCCAACGGCCGCGTCCACCACCACCGCCACCTCGCCCACGGGCACGTCAAGCAGATCCTCCACCCGGAGTTGGCCGCAGCGACGAACCTCGAGGCGCTCGAGCAGGTGGGCGGGCAGGATGGGCAGGAGCGTGGCAACAGCCGAGAGCGCGGCGCCGTCGTCCCCGCGATCCGCGTTCCCGCAGACGAGCAGGCGGACCGACGGCGGTGCCAGGTGCGTCATGGCGCCACCTCCCCTGGGATCGTCGCGGCGAGCGCCGTCGTCGGCCGTGCGTCACGCCGGGTGGCGCAGCCGGGCGCGGCGGACCGGCGTGCCGCGGGAACAGGGACGCCTTCGGTCGTGACGGGAAGGCTCATGTGAGGCTGGACCTCGGCTTGCTGGCTCGGGCCGCGCTTGGCGCATGAGAGCGACGCGAACCGGACCGGCGAGCACATCCTCGCTCGCGGCGGCGCGCACGTTTAGGGCCGTCGGTCGCGGGGGCACCGCTTCGAGCGCCCGGAGCGGCGTGCCGTCCGGCCCCGCGAGGACGGGACCCCACGGGCTGGCCGCTGCAGAATCCGCAGCCCAGCCTCAGGGGCCGAGCCGAGCAGTGGCAGCCGGGTCATCCAGTTCCGCAGCCCTGGTCGACGATGCGCAGGTCCAGGAAGTGGGTGGCGCAGCTGATGCACGGGTCGTAGGCCCGGACGAGCATCTCGAGGCGCTGGGTGGCCTCGGCGTGCGGCAGGTCGAGGACCCTGGGCGCAAATGCCACGAGGTCGGCCTCGATCGCACCTTGGTTCTGGCTGGTGGGCGGCACAATCTGGGCGGCCGTCACGCGGCCGTTGTCGTCCACCTCGTACCGGTGGTGGAGCAGCCCGCGGGGCGCCTCCGTGGACCACGCCGCCACGCCCGCGCGCGGCGTGAAGGGGACCTTGGGCTCGTCCGGCGCCCGGTACCCGTCAATCAGGTCGCGCGCCTCCGCGCAGGCGCCGAGCAGTTCGACCGCGCGGGCGACGATCGAGCGGTGGACGTTGACGCGGATCTCCCCGGCGAGCCCCGTGGCGGCGAGGGCCTCGGCAGCGATAGGATGCAGCTGGTCGGCGTCGAGCACGATCCGGGCGGTGGGCCCGAGCTGGTAGACCCGCCCGTCGCGCGTCCGCGCGTGGAGCGCGTTGGTGCCCTCGAGTTGGTTCTCCTCGAAGGCCTCGGCCCAGGCACCGGGCGCGAGATCGAGCCCGTCGGTGGAGACGATGCGCCCCTCGTTGTACGGGTACTCAGCCGGATGTCGCAGGGCGACCAGCGGCTGGGCGTGCTCGAACGCGGGCGGGTTCCAGGACGCGACCAGCTCGACGGTCGCCCGGGCCATCTCGACTGCCTGGTCGAGTTCTGCCCGCACGCCATCGAGGTCGCGCTGCCACGGCACCCGTGAAAAGCCGCCCACGCGGACCGAGACCGGGTGGACGGGACGCCCGCCGAGCACGGAGATCAACTCGTTGCCGATCTTCTTGATCGCGAGCCCCTGCTGGACCACGGGCTTGTGATCCCCGGCCATCGCCACCACCGACGGGTAGCCGAGGAAGTCTGGTGCGTGGAGCATGTAGACGTGGAGCGCGTGGCTCTGGATGTACTCGCCGCAGTAGAGCAGGCGGCGGAGCGCCCGCACCGCGGGCGCCACCTCCACGCCGAAGAGGTCCTCAAAAGCGTGGGTGGCGGTCATCTGGTACGCGATCGGGCAGATCCCGCAGATGCGGGCGACGATGTCCACCACCTCGTCGCCGGTGCGACCCACAACCAGCCGCTCGAAGTACCGGGGGGCCTCAAAGATCTTCAGGCGCGCCTCGGTCACCTCGCCGTTGCGCACGCGGAGCACCAGCGAGCCCTCGCCCTCCACCCGGGTCAGGTAGGCCACCTGGTACTCGCGGTCCGGCCCGACGGCCGGCGGCATCACGTCAACCGCGCCCATCAGCATCTCCCTCGGGGTTCGCCGGGACCGCGAACGGGATCACCCCGGGCGGGCCCCCATAGGCCGCCACCACGGACCGGAATGGCCCGGACCAGCCGGTGGGGCCGGCGAACAGCCGGGCCACCTCCTCGTCCTCGCGGTCGTCTGCAACGAGCGCGCTCGCGAGGCTGACGGTATTGGCCTGCTCGCGCGGCCCGAAGCAGCCGAAGCAGCCTCGCCGGTACATCGGGCACAGGGCGCCGCAGCCGCTCTGGGTCACCGGCCCGAGGCACGGCAGCCCCTCGGCGACCATCACGCACACGATGCCCCGTCGTTTGCACTCGAGGCAGACGGCCTCCTCGCGGATCTGGGGCCGGCGTCCAACGGCCACCGACACCAGAACCTCGCGCAGCTGCTCGGGGCTGATCGGACAGCCGTGGAGCTCCGCGTCCACCTTGACGTGCTCCGAGATGGGCGTTGCCTGGTCGAGCGACTCCACGAACTCGGGATGGGCGTACACGGCCGCACGAATTGCCGCGTGGTCCGACCAGTTGCGGAGCGCCTGGATGCCGCCATAACTGGCGCACGCGCCGATGCTGACCAGGAGCTGGCTCTTGCGGCGAAGCTCGACGATCTCGGCCGCCTGGTCGGGCGTGCTGACCGCGCCCTCGACAAGCAGCACGTCGTAGGGGCCGGCGGAGCGACTCGAGCTGGCCTCCGGGAACTCAACCACCTCGAATCGCTCGGTGATCGCCAGCAGCTCGTCCTCGAGGTCGAGCAGTGTCAGCTGGCAGCCGTCGCACGAGGCCATCTTGACGATCCCGACGCGAAGCCTCGGCCGGGCGAGAACGGTGGTCATCACATGCCCTCCCGCCCGAAGACGCCGCCGAGCTGCGACAGGGCGAAGACCGGGCCGTCGCGGCACACGAACAGGCCGCCCGTCTGGCAGTGCCCGCACAGGCCGATGCCGCACTCCATGTGACGCTCCAGCGTCACGAAGATGCGGTCCGGCGTCAGGCCGCGACTCTCGAGTGTGTCGACCGTCGCCTCCATCATCCGCTCCGGCCCGCACACGAAGGCGAGCGCGCGCTCGCCCTCCCAGGTGGCCTGGTCGAACAGGTGCGTCACCACGCCCACTGGCCCCGACCAGTCGGGCGTGCCGCGGTCCACGATCAGCTCCACCTCGACATCGCTCCGGGCAGCCCAGGCTCGGAGCTCCTCGCGGTACAGCTGGTCAGCGAGGGTCCGGGCACCGTAGAACAGGCGCACCTTCTCGAACCGATCGCGCCGGGCGATGATCCCATCGAGCAGCGGCCGCAGTGGCGCCAGGCCGATGCCGCCGGTGACGATGACCACGTCATGGCCCATCGCCCGCTCGATCGGCCACGACGTGCCGAGCGGGCCCCGCACGCCGATCTCGTCGCGCGGGCCAAGGCCGACGATCGCGGCCGTCGCGGGGCCGGCGGCCCGGATCGTGAGGTCAATCGAGTCCCGGCCGAAGCGCGAGATCGAAATGGGAACCGGCGGGAACGCGGGCACCGCCACCATGGCGAACTGGCCGAACTCGCCGGCGAGGAACGCCGGGTCCACGTTGCCGATGGTGAGGGTGGTCACGTCCGATGTCTCCGGCCGGACCGAGACGATCCGCGCCGTGGCGTACGAGCCGGGAGTCGCCGCCACGGGGATCTGCCTGGCGGGCTCGGGGCGCACGGAGAGCGGCGGCGCGATCGCCAGCAGCTCGGTGCGGATGTCGATGCCCACAGGGCACCATGTAATGCACCGCCCGCACCCCACGCAGCCGAAGGTGCCGAACTGGTCCACCCAGGTGGCGAACTTGTGGGTCAGCCACTGTCGGTAGCGGTCCCGCGGCCGGCTGCGGAACGAGCCTCCGGCGACCTTGGCGAATCCCGCCGTGAAGCAGAAATCCCAGACCCGCTCTGAAGTGGACACGTCGCCGTCGAGGTCCGATCGCTGGGTCACGCTGCTGCAGAAGCAGGTCGGGCAGACCATCGTGCAGTTGGCGCAGGACAGGCACCGCTCCGCGATCCGTGCCCAGTGCGGGCTGTCGAACTGCGCGAGCAGGCGATCATGAAGGCCGGCCGTCGGCAACGGGTCGCCCATGGTGGCCGCAACCTTGCCCACCGATTCGGCGGCGCGGAGCAGCTGGCCGGCATCCGCCGCGCGGACAGGCAGGCGGGCGAGGAGGTCAGCGCCATCGGGGCTGCCCGCACGGACGACGAAGCCCTCGTCCAGCTCGGTCAGCACCAAGTCGTAGCCGCCGCGCGCCTCCGGGCCTGTGCCCATGGAGGTGCAGAAGCAGGTGCTCGCCGCGGAGCTGCAGTTCACCGCGATCACGAGCGCGTTCCGCCGACGCTCGTGGTAGTCCTCATCGGTGTATGGGCCGCCCAGGAACACCCGGTCCTGAATGCCGAGCGCGGCGAGCTCGCACGCGCGGACGCCGAGGAACGCCAGGCGGGGCGCGTCGAGCTGCGACGGCTCGAAGGACACGGCGCGCCCGTCTCGGCGCCCGACGTTGAGCGGGACGACCGGCGGAAACGTCCACCGCTTGGGGCTGGTGGGCCCCACCGCGAAGTCGAAGGTGCGACCGTCGCCATGGCTGACCAGCCGGTAGCGGCCAGGCTGCTGCTCGTCGCCGATGCCCGAGGGGAGCTCGTCCACGGACCGGATCTCGGCCAGCGTGACCGCGCCGTCGACCACGGTCGGGCCGATCACGGCGCGACCGTCCTCCCGCAGCAGGTCGATCAGCACGCCGAGGTTGGCGCGCGCCAGGAACCACGGTCCGCCGCCGCCGTGGGCCACGTTGGCGGGTGGTGCCGCAACGGCGGTTCCGGTCGGGGCAGGGTAGGGAGCGTAGGGCATGCGCTCGTCGATCACCACGGCCTTGCCTCCGCGCGGACCCACTCCTCGCGCGCGAACAGGTCGAGCAGCTGGAGACGCGTCGCAGCGAGCCGGCGTCCGACCGCCATCAGGAGGCGCGGGTACAGCGAGGCTGCCAGGGTCGCGTCCGCGCGCAGCAGCAGGCGGAGCGGCTCGCCTGGGAACTTGAGCAGCCGGACGGGCTCGATGGCCACGGCGTCGTCGGTGCCGCGGTACGGCGGAACGACGGCAGACCAGCCCACCACGTCCCCTGGCTCCACCGTCAGGATCGTGACCATACCGCGCTCAGGAACCAGCATGCGCAGGGCGACGCGCCCGGAGAGGACGATGCCGAGCGACTCGGCCACCTGGCCCTCCGCGACAATCAAGTCGCCTGGCGCGAGGTCGTGGACCTCGCCGATGGCGGCCAGGCGCGTCACCGCCTCGGGTGACAGGCCTGCGCCGAACCACGAGCTGGACAGGGCCATCGCCGCGTCCGGTACCGTGTCGCGGGAGACGGGAACCATGAGGCAGGACCTCGCCTTCTCGGCAGGCCGCGCAGCCCACAATCGCGGCCGCGCATTCCTGGGCCGATGCGGGGATGGTTCCGCCTCCCAGCCACGATGGCGAGTGCCGTCAGTCGCAGGCCGGGGGGCCGGGCGGCGTGGGCGGAGGGGGCAGGGCGACCTCGCATTCGTCGAGCGCACCACCCCGCCCTCGCGCAGGACGAGCGCCCGCCCCTGGCCGATCGAGACGCCGGCATGCATCCCCATCCCTGCCGGCTCCGTGGCGGCGGGGCGCAGAGTACGCTCACGGACATGCGCGCGATGGTCCTGAGCTCGGCGGCACCGGCGGCGAGCGGCCCCCTCGCCGAGCAGGACCGTGCGGTCCCAGCGCCGGGCGCCGGCGAACTGCGGCTCCGCGTCACCGCGTGCGCCGTCTGCCGCACGGACCTGCAGATCTGCGAGGGCGACCTCGCCCCGAGGACGCTGCCGATCGTGCCCGGTCACCAGATCGTGGGGGTCGTGGAGGCGCTCGGCGAGGGCGTCGAGGGCTGGGCGGTCGGTGATCGTGCCGGTCTCACCTGGCTGGCGGGAACGGACCAGACCTGCCGCTTCTGCCGATCGGGACGCGAGAACCTGTGCGAGGAGGCGATCTTCACCGGCTGGGACCGCGACGGGGGCTTCGCTGAGGCGGTGACGGCCCGCGCCGACGTGGCTGTGCGCCTGCCCGACGGCTATCCCGACCTGGCCGCCGCCCCGCTGCTGTGCGGCGGCGTCATCGGCTACCGCTCACTCCGGGTGGCGGGGGTCGGGCCGGGCGCGACTGGAGCCCGACTCGGTCTCTACGGGTTCGGAGCCTCCGCGCGACTGGCGCTCCAGGTTGCGCGGGCGTGGGGCGTCGAGGCGTACGTGGCCACACGATCGCTGGCCGAGCGTCAGCGGGCGCTCGAGTTGGGCGCGGTCTGGGCTGGCGGCTACGACGACCGGCCGCCGGTCCCTCTCGACGCGGCAGTCACGTTCGCGCCGGTCGGCTCGGTGGTGGCCTCGGCCGTCCGGGCGCTGGCCCGCGGCGGCGTCGTGGCGATCAACGCAATCCATCTCGACGGGCTGCCAGCGATGCCGTACGCGGACCTGTGGTGGGAGCGCTCGGTCCGGAGCGTCGCCAACGTCACCCGCGAGGACGCTCGCGAGTTCCTGTCGATCGCCGCCGGGATTCGCATCGAGACCGACGTGGAGACCCACCCCCTGGTGGCTGCGAACGCCGCATTGGCGCGGCTTGCCGCGGGCGAGGTCCACGGCACGGCCGTCCTGATCATGGACGGGCGCCCGGCCTGACGGCCCGGGCGCCCTTGCGGAGTGCGAGTGCGCGTTTGGACTAGCGACCCGTCACGGAGCCCTTGGCCAGCTCCGCGATGGCCTTGATGGGCTCGACCAGTGAGCCGCTCACCGGCTCGAGCTCATAGCGGACCCGGACGATGGGCTTCCGGGTCTTGAGCACGCGTGTGAGGTCGATGGGCGTGGCCGCGAGGACCACATCGGCCGGAGCGGCGTCGAGCGCGGCCTCGAGCTCGTGGACCTGCTTGGCGCCGTAGCCCATCGCTGGCAGCAGCCGCTCGAGTTCTGGGTACTTCGCCAGAGTTCCTGCCAGCTCGCCCGTCGCGTAGGGGCGCGGGTCTACCAGCTCGGCCGCGCCGAACCGCCTCGCTGCCACGACGCCCGCGCCGTATGTCATGCCGCCGTGCGTCAGCGTGGGGCCGTCCTCGACCACGACCACCCGCTTGCCGGCCACGTCGCCGCCCTCCAGGGCGAGCGAGGACCGCGCCTCGACGATGGCCGCGTTCGGGTTCGCCGAGGCGATGTCCGCGCGGACCTGCGCGAGCCCTTCGGGCGTGGCCGAGTCCACCTTGTTGATCACCACGATGTCGGCCATGCGAAGGTTGGCCTCGCCCGGGTGGAACCTCAGCTCGTGGCCCGGCCGCAGCGGGTCCGCAACAACGATCATGAGGTCGGGCGTGTAGAACGGCAGGTCGTTGTTGCCGCCGTCCCAGATGACGACGTCGCACTCCCCCTCGGCCGCGCGCAGGATCTCCTCGTAGTCCACGCCGGCGAAGACGAGGCGCCCGAAGTCGAGGTGCGGCTCGTACTCCTCGCGCTCCTCGATGGTCGTCTCGTACCGGTCCAGGTCCGCGTAGGTCTCGTAGCGCTGGCAGCGCTGCGCGACCAGGTCGCCGTACGGCATGGGGTGGCGGACCACGGCCACCTTGAGGCCCTGCGCCTCCAGCGCCTTGGCGACGTACCTGCTGGTCTGGCTCTTGCCGCTGCCGGTCCGGACCGCGCACACGGCCACCACCGGCCGCGTGGAACGCAGCATCGTCGCGTCCGGGCCCAGGAGCTTGAAGTCCGCTCCGGCCGCCAGCACCCGGCTCGCCGCGTGCATCACCTGCTCGTGCGACACGTCGCTGTAGGCGAAGACCACGGTGTCCACGTCCTGCTCGGCGATCAGCACCTCGAGCTCCGACTCGGGCCGGATGGGTATCCCCGCCGGATAGCGGGCGCCCGCGAGCTCGGGCGGGTAGCGGCGGTCGGCGATGCCGGGGATCTGCGTCGCGGTGAAGGCGACCACCTCGACTGACGCGTCGTCCCGGTAGACGACGTTGAAGTCATGGAAGTCGCGCCCGGCGGCGCCCATGATCAGCACGCGTTCGGTGCGCATGATCGGACCTCGAGGGAGGGGCACCCCGGGGCGCCAGCGCCGGTCCGCGAGGCCAGCAGGCGGGCGTGGTCACGCCACCTCCGCGTCGTGCAATGATGGCCGCTCGAGTCGGGCCGGTCGCAAGTCCGGACGCCCGGTCCGGGGGTGCCGCAGGTCCCGCGAAGGTGGTCCGATCGGCACTCACGGGGTGCAGGGCCCAGCCGCGAGTATGCGTGTGAGGTGGGTGCCGGAGGGGACGCCCGGCACCCACCCGTAACACCCCCGCTCCAAGCGGGGGTTTTCTGTTTTCGGCGGGGGGTTCTTGAGCCTCCGGCGTAGCATCGCGGAATGGTCGAATTGACGCCCGTCCGCCCCCGTCGGCTATCTCCCGGCGATACCGTCGCGGTGGTCTCGCCGTCCTGGGGCGGCCCGTCGGCGTTCCCCCACGTGTTCGACCACGGGCTGGCCGTGCTGCGCGGCTGGGGTCTCGAGATCCGCGAATACCCCTCCACGCGGGCGCCCGCCGATGAGCTCCGGCGCGACCCCGCGCTTCGCGCCCGTGACGTGAACCTCGCCTTCGCCGACCCGGGCGTGCGCGCCCTGATCACCTCGATCGGCGGGGACGATTCGATCCGCCTGCTGTCGCTTCTGGACGCGGACGTGATCGCTGCCAACCCGAAGATCCTGCTCGGGTTCTCGGACAGCGTGACGCTGCTTGCGTTCGTGCGGCGGCTCGGCATCGTGACCTTCCACGGGCCGTCGGTCATGGCCGGGCTCGCACAGCTGGCCGCGCTCCCGCCCGCCTGCGGGAGCCATGTCCACGAGATGCTGTTCGAGCCGGCAGCAACCTGCCGCTATCCCGCCTTCGGCCAGGTCTCCCACGGGTATCCCTCGTGGCGCGAGCCCGCACCGGTCGGCCGGATCCTCCGCTCGTTCGGCGCGCTGGGCGTCTTCGACAGCATCGTGGGCATCCTCGTGGGGCGGCCGCGCGATCACGATGGCGACGAGGCCGCGGCCTTCGAGGCGGCCGTCATCGGCGTCGTGGCAGGCGAGTTCGGCCGGGCCGACCTGCCGGTCGTCGCGAACCTGCCGTTCGGGCACACGGACCCGCCGTGGGTCCTGCCGCTCGGCGTGCGCGCCACCCTGGACGTCGAGACGCAGGCGCTCACGCTCGCCGAGCCCTGGCTCGCCTGACCCTGACGGGCCGACCACGCAGGCGATCGGTGGCTCGGGCGCCTGGCCGGGAAGGCGACGGAGCGCCGAACGACAAGGGGTCCCGGGGGCGATCCCGGGGGCGACCCCGGGGCCGTGCCCGGGGGCGACCCCGAGGCCGCGTCGCCTCGATCGGCGCCGACTCCTAGAGCTCGTGCTGGCGGCGCGCCTCGAAGGTCAGGAAGTCGCGGTGGTCCGGGTGCGCCACCGCGATGAGCGCCTTCGCCCGCTCCCGAAGGCTCTTGCCCCACAGCTCGGCGACACCCCACTCGGTGACGACCGTGCGCACGTGCGCGCGCGTGGTCACGACGCCCGCGCCCTCCTTGATCGAGGGCGTGATGCGGGTCTGCTCGCCGCTCCTCCCCGCCGTCGACGGCAGGGCGATGATCGGGCGGCCGCCGGGCGCGAGGGCGGCGCCCCGGATGAAGTCCATCTGGCCGCCGATCCCGGAGTACATGCGGAACCCGATCGAGTCCGCCACCACCTGGCCGGAGAGATCCACCTCGATCGCCGAGTTGATCGCGGTCATGCTGTGGAACGACCGGATGACGTGCGTGTCGTTGGTGAAGTCCACCGACCGCATCTCGACCATCGGGTTGTCGTGCACGAACCTGTACAGCCGTGACGTCCCCAGCACGAACGCCGTCACAATCTTGCCCTTGTTGCGCGCCTTTAGCGCGCCGGTGACCGCGCCCGCCTCGACGAGGTCCACCACGGCGTCGGTGAACATCTCGGTGTGGACGCCGAGGTCCTTCTTCGAGGTCAGCAGCTCGGCGGTCGCGGCCGGGATGGCGCCGATCCCGAGCTGGAGCGTGGCGCCGTCGGGGATCAGGTCCGCGATGAACCCGCCGATCCGGCGCTCCACCTCGCCGATGTCCGGGCGGCGTGACTCGTACGGCGGCTGGTCCACCTCGCAGGCGAGGTCGATCTGGCTGACGTGGACGAAGGACTCGCCCAGCGTGCGGGGCATGGACGGGTTGAGCTGGGCGATGACCGTCCGCGCGGCCTGGATCGCGGCGTGCATCGCCTCGACCGACACGCCGAGCGAGCAGAACCCGTGCGCGTCGGGCGGGCTCACGTTGATGAACACCGCGTCGAGCGGCAGCGCACCCGAGCTGAACAGGGCCGGCACGTCCGAGAGGAACACCGGCACGAAGTCCGCTCGGCCGTCGTTGACCGCGGCCCGCGCATTGGGGCCGATGAACAGGGCGCGGTGCCGGAAGTGCGGCGCCATTTCCGGGGCGAGGTGCGGCCCCGGGCCCTCCGTGTGGAGGTGGACCATCGAGACGTCGGCCAGCTCCGGCGCCCGGGCGACGAGCGCGTCGAGCAGGAACGACGGCGCCGCGGCAGCGCACTGGACGTAGACCTGGTCGCGCGACCGGATGCCTGCGACCGCCTCCTCGGGCGACACGATACGCATGTCGCGAGTCTGGCGGCGGCCCGCGGCGGTGGGTCCGGCCGGATGGCCCGGTGCAGGGGGCCCGCGGGGCCCGACGTCGGCATCCCGACCGGCCGGTCGCCCCCAGGTGCCCCGACAGATTTCGCACCGAGCGAACAGTGGCGGGTCCGTGCGGCGCGCCGTGGCCCACCGCCCGGCCGTGCCCTGCCTACAGGTGGTGGTCAGCCCTCAGGAGCCGTGAAGTCGAGCTCGAACGCCGGACCGGCACCCAGGCCTTCGGCCGGCTGCCCGTACTTGAGGATCAGCTCGCGGACAGCGGCCGCGTGCTCGGCGCCAGCCAGCGGGCGGGCGATCGCAGTGCGGGCCACCTCACCGATCGTGATCCGGCACCGCGGCTCGACCAGCAGGTTCTGCGCCCAGTCGGCACGGGGCGAACCGGCTGCCACGAACAGCGAACCGCCAGGCCGCTCGACGAACCCCACGGTCGCGCGCGCAGGTCTTCCGGTGACGCGGCCACGGGTCTCGACGCGCAGGACACGGCCCCAAGCGACGAGGTCGTCCTCCACAGCGTTCGGTGACGCGTCGCCAGACCGGGGACGAAGCCCGCGAGATCGCGGGGGACTACGCCCCGCCGCGGTCCAGGCGGTGCTTCGCGACGAAGGCGGCTGCCTGTGCGCGCCGCTCGAGGTTGAGCTTGGACAGGATGGAGCTCACGTAGTTCTTCACGGTCTTGTCCGACAGGAAGACCTCTGCGGCGATCTCCTTGTTCGTCTTGCCCTCGGCGACTAGCAGCAGGATCCGCTGCTCTTGGGCGGTGAGCTGCGCCATCTCGTCCGTGTAGGCGCCGGTGGCGATGCGCCGGACCCGCTCGAGGACCTTCTCGGTTACCGCCGGGTCCAGCAGCGACTCTCCGCGGCCCACGGACTCGAGAGCTGCCACAAGGTCCCGCGCGCGGATCTGCTTGAGGAGGTAGCCGGAGGCGCCCGCGACGATGGCCGAGAGCACCGCCTCCTCGTCGGGATACGAGGTCAGCATCACGACGCGCGTCGTGGGCAGCTCCGCGCGGATTTCGCGGCACGCCTCGATGCCGGAGCCGTCCGGCAGGCGAACATCCATGACGACGATGTCAGGCTGGAAGCGGCGAGCCTGCTCGATGGACTCGGCAGCCGTTCCGGCCTCCGCGACGACCTGGAAGCCCTCGCGGCGGTCCAGGAGCGCGACGAGGCCCTGGCGAACCACCTCGTGGTCGTCCACGACCAGCAGGCGCAGCGGGCGTGAGCTCAGATCAGTCACGGTGGCTTGTCTCCGGCCCGGGAGGGGGGACGCTCCCCAGTTCGGCGCTGGGCGGCGCCGGCACTCGGACGATGATACGCGTGCCAGTGCCATCTGGCCGCTCGATTGTGAACGAGCCGCCCATCCCGACGGCGCGATCGCGCATGTTCTCCAGGCCCTGATGCCGCCCGAAGCGGTCCGGGCCCGTCTGGAGGGCCGGGTCGAAGCCGCGGCCGTTGTCCTCGACGCAGAGCACGAGGTCGCTCCCCTCCTCGGCCAGGACGAGCGCGGTCCGCGTCGCCCCAGAGTGGCGCGCCACGTTGGAGAGCGCCTCGCGCGCGATGAACAGCAGATCGGACACGCGATCCGGCGGCTGTGAGCGAAGCAGGTCGGCACCGCTCTCGAGGTCCGCCTCCAAGTCGATGACGGCGGTCATGCCCAGCTCCTCACCAAACCGGACGAGCGACTCGACTGGGTCCTCCTCACCGCCCATGGTGGGACGCAGCCGCAGGATGTAGGAGCGGATGTCCGCGATCACGAGGTTGAGCGAATCGATGGCCCGGTCCACGCGCGCAACGGCCTCGACGCGGCCAGTCTCGTCCTCGACGAGCTCGGGCACGTCCTCGAGCGAGAGGCCGACGGCGTAGATGGCCTGGATGATCCCGTCGTGGAGGTCCTTGCCGATGCGCTCGCGCTCCTCCACTACGGCCAGCCGCTGGACCTGGTCATGGAGTCGGGCGTTCTCGATGGCGATGCCCGCATGAACCGCGAACATCTCGACGAGGCGCTCGTCGTCCTCGCTGAACGCCTCGCCGCCCGGCTTGTCCGTCAGGTACAGGTTGCCGACCGAGTGGCCCTTGACCCACACCGGCGTCCCGAGGAACGAGGTCATGGACGGGTGGTGGGCCGGGAAGCCGTACGCGGTCGGATCCTTGCGGATGTCCTCCACGCGGAGCGTCCGGCCCTCGCGGATGATCCGGCCGAGGAGGCCCATGCCGTGCGGCACCGCGCCGATCATGCCCCGCAGCTCGGGCGAGACGCCGCTCGAGATGAACCGCTCGATGCGGCCGCGACCGTCGGCGATGCCCAGGGCGGCGAACCTGGCGCCGACGAGCTCGCGCACGCGGTCCACGATGACCTGGAGCACCCGGTCCACGTCCAACTCCGCGGCGACCGCCCGGGTGGCCGTCTCGAGCGCGGAGAGGCGCTCGGCGCGCCCGTGCACTGCCGCCCGGGACCACGCTGCATCGACAGCCACCTCCATGGTCCGGACAACCGTCTCCACTGCGCCCGCCGGCGCATCGAGGAACAGGCGTCCGAGCACGGCGTGGCCACGGTGAGAGCCGAGATCGAACTGCGCAAGCTGGCTGCGCTCGGCGGCGAGCGGAACTCGGGCCAGGGTGCCCGCGCCCACCTCGAGCACCGGCAGGGGCGGTGCGCTCACTTCGAGGACCGCGCCGCTCGCGCCGGCCACCTCGAGCACGCCCTGGAGCGATCGAGCCACCGAGTCGCGGGTCGCCGCCGAGGGCTCGCGCTGCCAGCGCTCGAGGGCCTCAAGCGTCCCAACCAGCGGGAACCGATCGAAAGTGGGCTGCGACGGGTCGGCAGGGCGGGGGCGCTGGAGCCGAGTCACGGGGTGAGCCTATCAGCCCGCGGCGCGCCACGGGTCACCGAGCCCGCGCCTTCGGGCCATTGGTCACTTCGCACGGCGAAGCGCCGCCACCGACCATTCGCCCATCCAACTCGCAGCCCTCATCTGTGGGAGAGCTCTTGCCCGTGGAATCCCTGTCGTCCCAGCCCAACGAAACCACGGACGAGCTCGTCGAGGACAGTGGTCAACTCAGCCGCCGCGGGTTCCTCCGCGTGGCCGGGGTTGTCGGCCTCACCGGAGTCGCCGCCAGCCTCGCCGCGTGCCAGGCGGCCACCACCCCGCAGTGGAGCTTCGGCGCCCCGGCGTCGGCGGGCACGCCTGCGTCCGCCGCCCCGTCGGCCATTCCGTCCGCCGCCGCGTCCGCGAAACCCACCGTGGCCCCGTCGGCCGTTGCGTCGGCTTCGGCTGCCCCGTCCGTTCCGCCGGCGGCCAACCTGCCGGCCGGCTGGACCGCTCATGACGTAGCCGCTCGCGCGGTTGTGCGCCGGTATGTCGGCAATCTGGCCCCGGCCCTCAAGGGCATCTACGGCGATGCCGTGTTCAGCAAGTTGGCTGAGATCCTGGGTGCCGCGGACAACTATCCCGAGTTGACCCAGAAGCCGGCGTTCGTCCAGGTCCCGAATCTGTTCGTCACCGACCTCCTCTCACCCCTCAAGCCCACGACGGACCCCGACGGCTCGGTCCACTTCGAGTTGACCGTCGACGACTTCGATTGGCAGATCGACGAGCTGAAGGCACCGGTCAAGGCCACCGGCTACAACAAGCAGTGGCCCGGCCCGACGATCCACGTCAAGGAGGGCGACAAGGTCCGCGCGGTGGTCACCAACAACCGCCAGGAGACCACCAGCGTCCACTTTCATGGCGTGGAGTTCGCGGACTTCTTCATGGACGGCGTGCCGTTCGTGACCCAGCTCCCGATCGGTCCCGGCGAGAAGTTCACGTACGAGTTCACAGCCGGGCGGCCCGGCTCGCTGATGTACCACTCCCACCACAACGCCACCGACCAGGTGGGTCGCGGCCAGCTGGGTGCGTTCGTCGTGGAGCCGAAGGCACCGACGGCGGACGAGAAGAAGGTGGACGGCGTCGACTACGTCTGGATCTCGAACGACTCGCTGGGCGGCTTCACGATCAACGGCCACGGCTTCCCGGCCACCGTGCCGGTGCTGGCGGCGCTGGGCCAGACGGTTCGCGTCCGGTTCATGAACGAGGGCACGATGATGCACCCGTGGCATCTCCACGGGAATCGCATGAGAGTCATCGCTCGCGACGGCTACTACCTGCCCCAGCCCTTTGACTGTGACACCCTGGGCGTCAACCCGGGCGAACGCTACGACGTGACCGTCACGACCGACCGGCTGGGGATCTGGGCCTTCCACTGCCACATCCTCCCGCACGTCGAGGGCGCGGACGGCATGTTCGGCATGGTCAGCACGCTGATCGTGGTGCCGAAGGCGGACGACATCACCTCGATCCTCAAGCTCCTGACGGCCTAGGCAGTCGATGACCGTGATGGCGACGCGGCAGGACCCGGACTCGGCACCCGTGCCGGATCCGACCGTGGGCACCACCGAACGGTCGGGGTCGAGCGTGAAGAAGCTCCTGCTGGCGACTGATCTCACCGAGGCGTCCGAATCTGCCACCGACGAGGCGTTCGAACTGGCCGCCCGGCTCGGCGCGTCGCTCCTGGCGGTGTCGGTGATCGACCCGGGGTCGCTCTTGATGCCGGGAGGCCGATTCCGCGTCCGCGTGGACCAGGTGCGGGAGAGGCGCGAGCAGCTCGCGCACGAGCTCGTCGAGCGCGGCCGCGCGGCCGGCGTGGAGGTCTCGTTCCTGATCTGGACGGGCGATCCCGGCGACATGATCGTGGAGGCGGCAGAGGCCGAGCACGCCGACATGATCCTGGTGGGCAGCCACGGACGCGGTGCGGTCGGCCGGCTGTTCCTGGGGAGCGTGTCGGAGCACGTGGTGCGGAACGCCCGCTGCCCGGTCCTTGTGGTCCGGCCCCGATCGGCGCCGCCGGTCAACTAGCCCCGGCGGCATGGCCGCCCAACCACGCTTGTCACGGCGACGCCCGGTCGACTCTCCCCCGACCGGGCGTCCTGCCGTCCGGCGCGGACCCCCCGCGTGGCGGCTACTTCGTGTAGACGCCCTCGGGGTCAAGCTCCTCGCGGACCAGGCGCAACTCCTCCGCGGCGGGCGCGGGCGTCGTCCCGAGGTCTGGACTGATCTTGGGCTCCCAGGCGATGGTGGCCCTGACCTCGTCGAGCGTGGCGCCGGGGTGAAGGGAGTCCAGGCGCATCTCGCCAGTCGCGTCGAAGTGCCAGATGCCGAGGTCCGTGACCACGACGGTCGGACCGCGCCCGTTCCAGCCGCCCGCCTTGCGGATCGCCTCGGACTGCTCGGCACCGCCGAGGTTGCCGGGCGATGTGCGGAAGTCGATCTGGTTGACGAACGAGCGTGCCGACTGGCGCATGATCACGAACACCTCGCGGGCGTTGATCGCGATCTCGCAGGCGCCGCCGGAGCCGGGCAGGCGCGTCTTGGGCGCGTCGTAGTCGCCGATGACGGTCGTGTTGATGTTGCCGAACTTGTCGATCTGCGCGGCGCCGAGGAACCCGACGTCGATCAGGCCGCGCTGCAGGTAGTAGCCGAACAGCTCGAACATGGACACGACGGCCGTGGCGCCCGTCACGATCGTCGGGTCGCCGATCGAGAGCGGCAGGCGGGCCGGCCGGGCACCGAACACGCCGGCCTCGTAGACCATCTCCAGGTTTGGGGCCACGGTGCGCTTGGCGAGGTTGACCGCGATGTTGGGCAGGCCGACGCCGACGAAGCAGACGTGGGCGCGGGCGAGCTCGCGCGCGGCAGCCACGATCATCATCTCGTTCTTGGTGAAGCCGAGATCGCTCACTTGTAGCTCCCGTAGTCCACGGAGCCGGACGGCGCCGATCCGGGGCGCAGGGTCGCCAAGCGCTCCTCGCCCAGCTTCTCGATGTACGCGGCGCGGTCGGGCAGGCCGTAGACCCACTCGCGCAGCCACGCCTGGACCTTGTCCTCGTCGCGCGAGATCGGGTCCCAGTCGAGATAGAAGCGGTTGTCGCGGTCGTAGGCGCCCTGGACGTACGAGGGGTGCGCGCCGTACGGCTCCACGACGACCGCGTCCACGATCAGCCCCGGGATCACCGTCCGGTTGGGGTCGGCCCGGACGACGCTCTCGTCCACCAGCTCCTCGACCACGACGATCACCCGGTCGGCCGCGAACGCCGCCTCCTTCTGGCAGCCGAGCAGGCCCCAGATCTGAGTGTTCCCGTTCGCGTCGGCGCGCTGGGCGTGGATGATCGACACGTCGGGGTTGAGGGGCGGGACAGCGTACACGACCTCGTCGCTGTACGGCGAGTGGATCTCGCGGATCAGCGGGTTGGCCTTGGGGAGGTCCGTCTCGAAGTACGAGCGCAGGGGCATGAACGGCAGGTTGGTGGCGCCCGCCGTGTAGCGGGCCACCATGCCGAAGTGGCTGTACTCCTCGATCTCGAGGGGCCGCTCCCCGGCCAGGCTGGCCGGCTCGATGCGTCGGCGGATGGCGTTGAGGCCGCCCACGCCCGGGTTGCCGAGCCAGCTGAAGATCAGCTTGCGGGCGACGCCGCCGGCGATCATCTGGTCGTAGATCACGTCGGGGGTCATGCGCGCGAGCACGAGATCGCGCTTGCGCTGGCGGACGATCTCGTGGCCGGCCGAGAAGCCGATCAGGTGCGTGAAGCCCTCGATCGCCACCGTGTCGCCGTCACGGACGATCGCCGCGACGGCATCGCGCATCGAAGTGACCTTGCCGGGCATGTGCCAAGGGCTCCTGCGGCGCCGCCGGGGCTGCGGCCGGGCGCGCGGTGCATCAGCGATATGCAGCCTGCATGAACGTGCGGCCAGTGTACCGGCGCGCCGCCGGTCCAGCGATCACTGGCAGGAGCTGTCCTGCACCGGCACGAACTGCAGGCTCTCGTCGACTGGCACCGTCGCATGCACGCCCTGGGACACCGTGTGGTCGCTCAGGCGAAGCGCGAGCTGACGATCGCGCGCGTCCGTGGGCGTGCGCTCGGCGGCGTCAGCGGCCCGACGCGCCAAACCCGTCGGCGGCGAGTCCCGCCCTGACCGCGACACGGACCTGTTTGAGGTCGCGCTCGCGGTGGAGGGCGACGTCGGCCACGGCATGGGTGAACAGGTCCACGGCGGTCGCCGCCTCCGCCTGGGAGACGACCAGCGGCGGCGACATCCGGACGCAGTCGTCACCGGCCTCGAGCACCAAGAGCCCGCGGTTGAACGCCTGCATCTGGACCGCGTCGGCCGTCTCGCCGGAGTCGAACTCGATACCGATCATGAGGCCCTTGCCCCGCACGTCGCGGACCATGCCCGGAAACCGCTCGACGAGCGGGCGCAGGCCGTCCATCACCTCGCGGCCGCGGACGGCGGCGTTGGCGATGAGGCCGCCCTCGAGCAGGCGAATGGTCTCGAGCAGCGCGGCGAGCGCCACCGGGTTGCCGCCGTAGGTGCTGCCGTGGGCGCCCGGGCCCCAGGACATCACCGACTCCCTGGCGATCATCGCGCCGACCGGCATGCCGGAGCCGATGCCCTTGGCGGTGAGCAGGATGTCGGGCTCCACGTCCCAGTGCTGGATCGCCCACATCTTGCCGGTTCGCCCGGCGCCCGACTGGACCTCGTCGGCGATGAGCAGGATGCCGTGGCGGTCGCACAGCTCGCGGAGGCGGGGCAGGAACTCCGGCTCCGGGACGACATACCCGCCCTCGCCCTGGATGGGCTCCACGATGATCGCGGCGAACTCGTCGGCCGGCATGAGGCGCTTGAAGACGCGGTTCTCGATCTCGTCGAGCCCGGCCAGCCCGAAGGGCACGTGGTAGACGCCCGGCAGCATCGGCCCGAAGTGGGCGTGGTACTTGGCCTTCGACGCGGTCAGGCTGACCGCGCCCATCGTGCGCCCGTGGAACGCGCCCAGGAACGCGATCACGTTCTGGCGCTTGGTGTGGTACCGGGCGAGCTTCAGGCCGGCCTCGACCGCCTCGGCGCCAGAGTTGCCGATGAAGACCCGGGTCTTGTCCCGCATCGGCGCGATTCGCGCGAGCTCCGCGGCCGCCTTCGCGTAGATGGGCAGGTAGAAGTCGCTGGCGCTGAAGTGCTGGAGTTCTGCCGCCTGTGCCTGGATCGCCGCGACGACGGCCGGGTGGCTGTGGCCGGTCGAGTTGACCGCGATGCCGGCCGCGAAGTCGAGGAACACGTTGCCGTCGATGTCCTCGATCGCACAGCCGAGGCCGCGGACCGGCACGATCGGGTAGGCGCGAGGTAGCGACGGACTGGTCCAGGCGTGGTCGAACTCGATGTGCGCACGGGCCTTGGGGCCCGGCAGCGCCGTCACGATGTCCGGGATGTGGCGCGTCTGGAGGTTGGTCATGGGGTTCCTCGAGGGAGCTGCTGCGGGGCGCTTGAGGACGCCTGACGCATAGAGGTTATGCAGAGTGCATAGAGTCTAGCAGGGCGGATCACGCCCCCGGAAGGCCGAACGGCACGACGACGGCCCGACGACGGCCCGGTCCCGCGACGCGCGACGGTGCTGCGCGGCGCACAATCAACGGCGTGGACGGGCTGCTGCTCACGCTGGCGATGTTCGGGCTGATGGCCCTCGCACTCGTCGTCCTCGGCCGCTGGTGGCCACGGTCCTCGCGGCGCACGGGGTACCGGATCAGCGGCCGGGATGGACCGGCAGGCGAGGATCCGCCGGTTCCCGAGGACGACGACACGCGCTGGAACTGGCCAGGCCCGGAGTGATGATCCACGCCATGTCGGTGACAGTCCCGCCGACGTCACCGCGAGCCCGCAGCCGGGAATCGACGAGCCCCCGGAGCGGACCCGGGGGCTCGGGCAGTGCTGGCGAGCGACGTCAGTCGACGACGGTGTGGCTCTGCTCCCGCAGGAACTGCGCGACGTAGTACATCGAGAGGCCGGCCTTGCCGGTGGAGCCGGAGCCCTTCCAGCCGCCGAACGCCTGGACGCCCGGCCACGCACCGGTGGTGGCGCCGGCGCGGCGGTTGACGTACAGGACGCCCGCCTCGATCCCCTCGAGGAATTGCTGGACCTCGGCCGGGTCCTCGGAATAGACGCCGGCGGTCAGGCCGTAGACGTTGTCGTTGGCGAGGCGGAGCGCCTCCCCCAGCGAGTCCACGGAGCAGACCGCGGTGAACGGCGCGAAGAGCTCGTCCTGGAAGAGCCGATGCGAGGCCGGCAGCCCGTCCACCACCGTCGGCTCAACGTAGAAGCCGCGGGCGAGGTCGCCGTCGGCGAGGTGCTCGCCGCCGGTCACGACCCTGCCGTCGCGACGCGCCTCGGCGACCGCCTGCTGGTGGCGCTCGACGGCGCGCTGATCGATGACCGGGCCGAGGAACGCGGTGCGCGGCAGCGGATCACCGACCACGAGCTTCTCGGTCTTGGCGACAAGCTGCTCGACGAACGCGTCATGGACGTCGCGGTGGACGTACACGCGGCTGTTGGCCGAGCACTTCTGGCCGCCGAAGCCGAACGCGGCTCGCATGACGCCCTCGGCCGCCTCCTCGAGGTCGGCGGAGGCCATCACGATGGCCGGGTTCTTGCCGCCCATCTCCACGATGCACGGCCGCGGGTACCCCTGGGAGAACCGCTTGAAGAGCGCGAACCCGACCTCGAACGAGCCGGTGAACACGATGCCGTCAATGCCGAGGTTCGTCTGGAGCTCGTCACCGACCGTGTCGCCCGGGCCCATGACCAGGTTGAACACGCCATCGGGCACGCCCGCGTCCCGGTACGCCTCGGCGATCGCGACCGCGGTCATCGCCGACGCGGACGCCGGCTTGAACACCACCGCGTTGCCGGCCATCATCGCAGCCGACGTGGGACCGACGGCGAGCGCCATCGGGAAGTTGAACGGGCTGATGACCGCGAACACGCCCATCGGCCGCAGGATCGTCCGGGTGTGGACCGCCGCGTCGCCCAGACTGTCCATCGGGTGGTCGTAGAACGCGTTGGCCTCGGCCACCTTGGCGTAGTAGCGGATCAGGTCCGCCGCCTCCTCGACCTCGCCCAGCGCCTCGAGGCGGGTCTTGCCCACCTCGATCGCCATCAGGCCGGCGTACTCCATCTGGCGCTCGGAGATCAGCTCGGCTGCGCGGCGCAGGATCTCGAGCCGCTTCTCCCAGCCCAGGCGGAACCACGGCGTCTGCGCTCGGCGGGCGGCCGCGACGGCATCCTGAACGTCCTTGCGGGTGCCCTTGGCGAAGGTGCCGACCAGGATGTCGGTGTCGATCGGCGAGCGGAGCTCGAACGTTCCGTCCCCATCTCGCTCCTTGCCGTCCACCAGGTTGCGGTGGTACCGGCCCAGCCGCGCCTTCGCCTTCTCGAGCCCGGCCTCGTAGAGCTGGTGCAGCGTCTCGTTGTCGGCGGACAGCGTGGCGTACGTGATCTTCAGGCGCTCGGTGGTCATGACAGCTCCCGTGTGGCGCGTGGGGCGGAGATGGCCCCACGCGTGATCCGAGGTCGATCGGTGCGCCCAGTCTAGTCCCGGCAGCAGGCCGCCGAGGGTTCGGCTGTCGCGGTTGCGCGCCATCCCAGCCGGCTGACTGCCGCCAGGCCCCCACCCCAGCAGCGCGCGGACTATGTCGCCGATGGCGGGCGCAACCGCGTCCGGTCGGAAGCCGCGCGCACCGCCCGCCGCCTTCACCAGCTCCGCGTCGCCGTGCTTGCCGGTCCGGACGAACGCGGTCCGCATCCCCGCCCGCCGACCGCCGCCGATGTCGCTGAACACGTCGTCGCCGACCATCGCGAGGTCGTGCCGGCGGAGCCTGGGCTCGCCGCGCGCTGCCGCCTCGGCTGCCATGCGGTCGATCGCGACGCGGAAGAACGCCGGGTCGGGCTTGCCCACGGTGTGCGCCCTGCGCTTTGTGGCCCACTCGAGGCCGACCAGGAACGTGCCGGCGTCGAGCGTGGGCCCCTCGGGCGTGAGCCACCACGGGTTGCGGTGCATGCCGATCAGCGCCGCGCCGCCGAGCACCAGGCGGAACGCGCGGTTGAGGTTCTCGCGGGTCAGCTGGTCCGGAGAGTCGCCGAGGACGACGGCGACCACGCCCTCCGGGTGCTCGTCCACGGCCGCGCCGTCCAGCACGTTGAGCCCGGCGAACTCGGTCCGCGCATCATCCGAGGTGATCACATAGACGGGACGGTCGCCATACTCCCGGCGCACCATGTCCGCAGACGCCGTGAGCGCCGTCTGGAAGCGGTCAGCCGGCGTGGTGAACCCCACCGAGCGGCCCCAGCCGGCCAGCGTCTCGCGGGACACGAGCGAGGAGTTCGTCACGACCAGATACGGGAATCCCGCCCGCTCGAGCGCGGCGAGCGCCTCCGGGGCGCCTGGCACTGCTCGCCCCTTGAGCACCAGGACCCCGTCGAGGTCCAACAGCAGGCCGCGGACCCCATGCAGCGCTGCACGGAGGGCATCGTCGGGGGCGGGCACGTCGGGCATGATGCGCAGGGTACCGAAGGAGGACGACACCGAGATGGGACTGCTCGACGGGCGGAAGGCGCTCGTATTCGGCGTGGCCAACGACCACTCCATCGCCTGGGGCATCGCCAAGGCGTTCCACGACGAGGGCGCCACCGTCGGCTTCTCGTCGGTGGAGAGCCTGATCGAGCGCCGGGTGCGGCCGCTCGCCGAGTCGATCGGCAGCCCGTTCGTCGAGGCCTGCGACGTCACCAGCGATAACGACATCCGGGCCGTGATGGGCAAGTGGCACCGCCAGCAGGGTGAGATCGACATCCTCGTCCACGCGATCGCCTACGCGAAGCGCGAGGATCTCGGCGGCTCGTTCCTCGACACCTCGCGCGACGGCTTCGCGACCGCCCTGGACGTGTCCGCCTACTCGCTGGTTGCCATGGCGCGCGAGGCGCGGCCGTTCCTCCATCGCGGCTCGTCGATCATGACGCTCACCTACTACGGCGCACAGAAGGTGGTCGCGCACTACAACGTGATGGGCGTGGCCAAGGCCGCGCTCGAGGCGTCGGTGCGCTACCTCGCCGCCGATCTCGGCCCCGAGGGGATCCGGGTGAACGCCATCTCGGCCGGCCCGATCCGCACGCTGTCGGCGGGTGGCATCGCGGGCTTCCGCAAGCTGTACGGGCCGTTCAACGAGATCGCGCCGCTGCGTGAGCACATCTCGATCGATGACGTTGGCAGGACGGCCCTCTACCTCGGGTCCGACCTCTCGTCGGCGGTGACGGGCGAGGTCCTGTACGTGGACGGCGGGTTCAACATTCTGGGGGTCCCGACGATCGACTGAGCGGGCGCGAGGGGACCTGCGCCATCCGTCCAATCGCGCTGGCGCGCCGGGCATCTTAGAATCTCGCCCTCAGCGACCTAGGGAGGCGCGACCTTGTCCCTGCTCCGGCGAATCGAACGTGCGCAGAAGACGGCTGAGGGCCAGCCGTCGGATCCCCTGACGCCCGTCCCGTACGAGGGTGTCCGGCGCGCCGCGTCGGTGGGCCGCGAGCAGCAGCTGCGCGAGGTTCGCGACGCCCTGCAGGCCGACGTCATCACCAACTCGAGCGAGCTGTTCTCGGCGGAGGACGACGAGGCGCTCCACGAGCGCATCGGCGGGATCGTGGACAGGATGCTCGCCGCCAACTCGTTCGCCGTGAACCGCGATGAGCGTCTGCGCCTGATCGCCGAGGTCGTGGCCGAGGTCACTGGGCTGGGCCCCCTCGAACCACTCCTCCGCGACGACACGATCACCGAGATCATGGTCAACGGCCCCAAGCAGATCTACATCGAGCGGCGGGGCAAGATCCAGCGCGTGGAAACGTCGTTCATGGGCAACGAGCACGTCATGCGGATCATCGACCGCATCATCGCCCCGCTCGGCCGGCGCATCGACCAGGCCAGCCCCCGGGTGGACGCTCGCCTCCCGGACGGCTCGCGCGTGAACGCCATCATCGAGCCGCTCTCGCTGATCGGGCCCGTAATCACCATTCGCAAGTTCGCGGCCCGGCCGTTCACCGTGGAAGACCTCGTCAGCTTCGGCACGGCCAGCCCGGAGATGTTCGAGTTCCTCCGCTGCTGCGTGGAGGCGCGCCTCAACGTGTTCGTCTCAGGCGGCACGGGCTCGGGCAAGACGACGACGCTCAACGTGCTCTCGTCGTTCATCCCCGAGAGCGAGCGCATCGTGACCATCGAGGACGCCGCCGAGCTCCAGCTCCGCCAGGAGCACGTGGTCACGCTCGAGGCGCGGCCCCCCAACCTCGAGGGCCTGGGCGAGATCACCACGCGGGACCTGCTCCGGAACGCGCTCCACATGCGCCCCGACCGCATCATCGTCGGCGAGTGCCGCGGCGGCGAGGCGCTGGACATGATCCAGGCGATGAGCGTGGGCCAGGAGGGCTCGCTCTCCACCGGCCACGCGAACAGCTCGCCGGACATGCTCCGACGCCTCGAGACGATGATCCTGATGTCGGGCTACGAGATGCCCCTGCGGACCATCCGCGAACAGATCACCTCGGCGGTGGACCTGATCGTGCACACCGGTCGGCTCAAGGACGGCACGCGCAAGATCCTCAACATCACCGAGGTGTACGGCATCGAGGACGACGAAGTCCTCACCCAGGACATCTTCGAGTTCAAGCAGACCGGCGTGGACGCGAGCGGCAAGATCGTCGGCCAGCTGCACCCGACCGGCGAGCGTCCCACGTTCATGCCCAAGTTCGCCGCCAACGGCATCCCCCTGCCGCCGGACGAGTTCGGGATCCCGAAGGAGGACGCCGAGCACCCGGCCAAGGTCCGTGTGGGCAAGGGCCGCTCCGTGGGCGTGGAGCAGGGCGCCGCGGCGTCCAGGCGGCTCGCCTTCGGGCTCGGGCGCGCGACCAAGGCGGGCGGCATGCTCTACGTCTCGAGCGTCGGCCCCGTCCTCCCCGACACACTCAAGCTGGCCGGCGATTCAATCCGGCTGCAGGCGACCCAAGCCATGGCGAACCTCAAGGCGCTGCTCGAGCACGAGGGCAGCTCGCTCGACCGCATCGTGTGGGCGAACTGGTCCCTGCGCGACCCGTCCGAGTTCGAGGCATTCGGCGAGGAGTGGGTCAAGTGGTTCCCCGTCGACGCGCCGATGGGCCAGGGCACCACGATGCCGCCCGTGCACCGCCGGGCCGGCTTCCGCGTCTCGCTCGCGGTGATCGCCCAGGAATAGAGGGGGTTCCGTCCGGGTTCCGTCGGCGCACCGAGCGGTGACGCGTTGCCGAGCGCGTCGGCGCCGATCCCGTGAGCTGGATGTCCCGCAATACCCGCGAGGACCGCGGATGATCGAGGGGATTGGAGCGGGAGACGGGGTTCGAACCCGCGACATGCAGCTTGGAAGGCTGCCGCT
>JBBIIL010000036.1:0-4513 GCA_037446495.1 Chloroflexota bacterium
ACCGGCCACGAGGTGATGCCCACGACCCGCGAGAAGAAGGTGCCGACGCGGGCGGTGATCGTGACGTCCAGCTGGCGCGGATCGGTGGTGTCCTGCTGGGGCGTGACGGTCAGGACGTTGCCGCCCACTGTGAACCCGTTCTGGGTGGCGGATGCCCTGGCGGTGCTGTAGGCGGTCGTGGTGTCGCCCGGCAGGTAGACGGCCCCGGCCAGGGCAGCCGCGTCCGCCGCCCGCTGGGCCTGGAGGGACCCGACCCAGTAGTAGGCGAGGTCCACGACCACGCCGCACAGCAGGATGAACAGCACTGTCGCGCCGGCGAACATCACGACGATCTGCCCGCCCGACTTGGCGCGGGCCGTCATGGCGCGAGGACCGGGCAGACGGGGGGCGAAGGTGCGCATGGCGTTTCCTGCTAGTTGGTCGGGTTGAGGTTCATGACGGTCTTGTCCGACATCGGCAAGGAGGACCACGTCTGGCCGAACATGAACTTGAGGATCCCGCCCAGCCCCGTCTGGAACTGGTAGGTGTAGGCGATCGAGACGCCCATCGCATCGGCCTTGACGCCGTTGTTGCGTGCGGAGCACGTCCACTGCGGGGTGGTCAGCTTGAAATCCAGAGCCTTCCCGTCCACGACCGGCGTGCCGGAGGTGGCGGGCAACCAGACGTTGACCTCGTTGGCCGTCTCCGTGCCGTCCGCCTTGGCGAGGTAGACCGAGATGGAGCTCACGCGCGCCATGTCGATGGGCGACCCGGGTGAGGTCAGCACCCGCTCAACGGCGGCGATGATCGGGGCGTCGAAGTCCTGCGCGGTCTTCGAGGCGCACGGATACGAGGTGCTGCCGTCGCCCAGCGACGCGCCGACACGGGCCCCTTCGCGCGTGGCATAGGCAAGGGTCTGGTCGTGCTCGAATGCAAAGCCGAACTCGAGCATGCCGAGCAGCAGGAGCATGAACAGCGGCACGACGAAGGCGAACTCCACCAGGCTCTGGCCGGCAGCCCGGCGCGACCTGCGGCGAACGACCCAGGCGCGACTGCCGCGACCCCACACGCGTCCAGGCCTCACAGCACCGGCTCCATGCGCATCGCGTTCGACTGGGTGAGCGTCGCGCCGGTCCCGCCGAGGGAGACCAGGTTCGCGAGTGGCGTCACCCAGGTGTGCTGGTACACGATCTTGACGCCAATCGTCTCGAGCGGGTGCGTCGCATCCGGACACCCCACCTGCACGTTGCACCGGGTCTTGGACGGGTAGCTGACGCTGTCCTGCTTGAACGGCACCGACAGGGTCGTCCCGTCGGACATGGTGCAGGTGGTGGTCCCACCGTTCGAATAGACGTTCTGCTCGCCGCCAACGACTGCGCCGTTCTGGTCGGAGCGGTAGATCACGACCTGAGTGATCCGGGAGCTGTCGGCGGGTGCCGAGACGTCCTTCTGGACCTGGGCGAGGATGGCGCAGTCGGCGCCCGAGTTGTCGCCAGCCTCAGCGGCCACTAGTGCCGCGTCTCGGCTGGCGTGCCCAATCGAGAGCAGCGCGTTGAACATGAACGCGAACTCGATGAAGCCCATCAGCATCGTGACGAAGATCGTGAACACGAGGGCGAACTCGACCAGGGCCTGGCCGCGACCACGCCGACGGGCGGATCGGCGGGGCCAGGGCAGACGAGCGGACAGGATGGTCGGTCTCATGTCAGGTCGCTGCACCGCGCGCTCCAAGAGCACCCCCGGGGCGGAGTGCGCATCGATAGTGCAGGGCCGCCATCACGCGTGCCGCCACCCGAAGGTCCGCTGACCCACGCACGAATGGGCCACTCGGGCGGCGCGGCCATGCGGGCATGCCTGGCGCGATCGAGCGCCGTGACCCGAGATGGGCTGATGGCCCCGAGTTGCCGTCGTCATAACCTGTCTCCCCAGTACCACGGCCTTCGATCCGAGCCGCGGGAAGCGGATCATACGGTCATGAACCTTTCGGATGACCTTGCACGGGACCAATGGCCGGCCTCCGAGACCCGACAAGTGGTGCGCGCGGGCCACGTGGCCAGCCTCGCCTACCCCTCGAGCTTCTCGGGCACCTTGCGAAGCAGAAACAGGCCCACCAGCATCGCGAACAGCAGCGTGATCAGGCCCAGCTGGTAGGCGCCCTTGTGCAGCGTGTCGAAGGTCAGGAACAGCACGATGCCCCAGAAGATGCTGCCCACCACCTGGGAGCCCTTGCCGACGAGGCCGTACAGGCCGTAGAACTCGCCCAGGCGGTCGGGCGGGCTGAGGCGGTACATCAGCACCCGGTCGGAGACGTGCAGCCCGGCGAACCCGGCGCCGATCATGATGCCGGCGAAGATGAAGACCTGCTTCTCGAGCACCGAGGCGCCGATGACCAGCGCCACCGCCCACAGCGTCAGCACCGAGAACAGCGTCCGCTTGGGCCCGAAACGGTCCACGAGCCGGCCCCAGATGAACGCCGACACGATGGCCGAGAGGGTCAGCCCCAGGAGCACGACGTTCGCCTCCTTGCTGGTGAACCCGACCGCCTCCACCGCGAACAGGGTCATGATCGTGACGCTGGTGTTGAGCGCGTCGGTGTAGAAAAACCGCGAGGCGAGGAACCGCCCGAGACCGGGGTACTCCTTGAGCGAGCGGACGGTGCGCAGCGTCTGCGACCAGGCGGCGCCCAGCGGGTCGGGGTCGCGCTTCGCCCGGCTGCCGTCCTCCTTGAGCAGCAGGAACGTGGGCGCGGCGAAGACCAGGAACATGATCGGCGCCACGACGAAGGTCATCTCGACCGAGAGGTCCGTGAGCAGCAGCAGGAGCGCGATGAACACGGTGCCCATGTAGCCGATGCCCGTGGACAGGCTGGCGATCCGGCCGCGGTTCTGGGGCGTGCTCACCAGCTGGAGCGAGGCGTCGTAGTAGATCAGCGACGACTGGTAGGAGAACATCGCGATCCAGAACAGGCCGATCCCCACCGGGACGGGCACGAACGGGATGAGCATCGCCGGGATGCACGCCCCGAGCGTGAACGCGAACAGGAACGGCAGGCGCCGGCCGTACCGGTCAGAGATGGCGCCCAGGAACGGCGAGACGGCCGCGTTGATGAGCACCGGGATCCCGACCGACAGGCCGAGCCACAGGTTGCCGCCGCTGTCGCCCAGCTTCGCGACCAGGAACAGCGTGATCGCGCGGGAGTAGACAGCGTAGGACCAGATCGTGTCCGCGAAGTCGTACAGCGCCCAGCCTGCCCGGGCGACCGTCCGGTGGTTGCGGCGGTCGAGCTCGCTCAGCTCGGGCGGTTCGCTCTGCTCGGGCGGCTCGGGCGGCTCGGGCGGCTCGCTGGTCGCGACGGCTGCGGTCATGTCGTCCCTCGTGCGCGGCGGTGGCCGGCGTGTGTCCCTGCCTCGCGGGGATCATAGATGCGGGTGCCCCGCCGACATCAGCCCGATCCGCACAGCCGGCTGGGAGTCGACACCGACCACCGGGTCGATGTCCCGGGGCGGGCGAGGCGTGCCCGGGGCGGGGGATCCGGAACTTCGACGGCCCGTCGACGTTGTCGGGCTGGGGGACTCCGATCTTCGACGGCCAGTCGACGATCCGACTGGCAACGGACGTCCGGGGTGGCAGTCTCGGCCCGATATTCGACGGCCAGTCGAAGATCCGACGGTCCGTGCCCCAAACCTTCGACGTTGCGTCGAATCGCGGCCCCGAACAAGGACGAGCACGACGCAGCGCGTGCGCGGGGCGGCGCGTGCTCGGGGCGGGGCTGGACCCGCGCGGTACGATCGCGGCATGACCACAGACGCTCGCGTGATCGCTGCCGAGTGGCGCCCTCAGTTCCCCGGACGGCGGGCGAGCAAGGACATCGTGGACCCGATCGTCGAGCCCGACTGGGGCGGCCTCCGCGCCGTGGCGGCCATCGCGAACGGCAAGGCGGAGATCTACCGCTACGGCGACCGGATCGACGTGCCCCCGTCGCTGGAGGAGGCGCTCGGCTATGCGTTCGAGGCCGTGGACGGGGTGATCGAGGGGCACCTGACCAAGCGCGCCTTCGACAGCGGCGTGGGCGCCTACCCGGTGGTGGACGCCGTCGCCCGGCCGATCTTCTCGGTTCCCGGCTTCCTGCGGCGCGACGCGAGCGACCCTTACGTCATCGGCCGCCGGCACCAGGCCGAGGAGGAGGCGCGGGCCCTCGAGCACCTCGAGGCGCTCGCCGCCGGCGAGGACCACGCCTTCGTCGCCATCGATCTCCTGTGGCTCGACGGGCAGGACCTCACCGGCATCCCGCTCCAGGAGCGAAAGCGCCAGCTGGACACGGTGCTGGCGCAGTCGAGGCTGGTCCGCGTCACGCCGTTCACGCGGCCAGGCGGGTCTCGGATGCCGGCGACGTGGGGCACGCTCGGTTTCGAGCACGTCTGGTGGCGAGCTGCCAACAGCCGCTACACGCCCGAACGGGAGAACCCGGACTGGGCGGTGGTGCCGGCGCCCAAGGCGCAGTCGCGGGTGGCGGAACCAGAGGCTCCCGGGGACG
>JBBIIL010000036.1:4613-6087 GCA_037446495.1 Chloroflexota bacterium
CGAGGCGCCGAACGCCTGACGGCGCGATCGCGGGTGGCGGAACCATAGGCTCCCGGGGACGGCGAGGCGCCGAACGCCTGACGGCGCGATCCCACGCCCTCGCCGCAGGATGGTAGGGTGGGCGCGTGCCCCCGACGACGCTCACCCCCGCCATCCGGGAAGAGATCGCCCGACTCGGCCGCGCCGACATCATGGTCGGCATCCCGAGCTTCAAGAACGCCGCGACCATCGGCTACGTCGTCCGTGCGGCGCACGCCGGCCTGGTCCAGTACTTCCCGGAGCTCAAGCCGGTCCTGGTGAACTCGGACGCCGGGTCGCCCGACGGCACCGGGCGCGTGGTCATCGAGACCGAGCCGCCCGACTACGTCGAGTCCATCCTGCTCGTCCGCCCCACGAACAAGCTCGACCGGGTCACGCTGACGTACCCCGAGATCGACGGCACCGGCGGCAAGGGCGCCGCCCTGCGGACCATCTTCGAGATCGCGGCCGCGCTCGAGGTCCAGGCGCTGGTCGTGGTGGACAGCGACCTGCGCAGCATCGTGCCCGAGTGGATCGAGCTCCTCGCCGGGCCCATCCTCAAGGGCGGCTACGACTTCGTGGCCCCCCTGTACGCCCGGTACAAGTACGACGGGACCATCACCAACACGGTCACCTACCCGCTCACGCGCGCCCTCTACGGGCACCGCATCCGCCAGCCCATCGGCGGCGACTTCGGCGTGTCCGGCGACCTCGTGGCGCACTACCTCGCACAGGACGACTGGACCAGCGACATCAGCAGGTTCGGCATCGACATCTGGATGACCACGACGGCGCTCACGGGCGGGTTCGCGGTCTGCCAGACGCGCCTCGGCGCCAAGGTCCACGACCCCAAGGACCCCGGGTCGGACCTGGGGCCGATGTTCCGCCAGGTGGTGGGCACCATCCTGCGGCTCGCCGCGGCGCACCCCGAGGCCTGGCTGGACGTGAAGGGCAGCCACGACGTGCCCGCCTACGGCTTCGAGCGGATCATCGACCCGCCGCCGCTCGAGGTGAACGCCATCCGGCTGCTCTCGGAGTTCCACGGAGGGTCGCTGACGCTCGCCGACACGTGGCGGCGGATCCTGTCCCCCGCGACGGCCGAGGCCGTGCTGACGCTGGCGGTCGAAGCCGGGCCGCTCGCCGAGCGGGCCTCGCGGAAGCTGGGGCTGGGCGGCGAGAGCGACACGGCCCACCCCTCGACGCTCGAGATGGCCGAGGCGCTGGCGGGCTTCCACTTCCCCGACGACCTGTGGGCGCGGGCGGTCTACGACCTGGTCATCGCCGCGCGCGGGGCGGATGTCGACACCAGGCAGCTGGTCGCCGCGCTCGTGCCGATCTACTTCAGCCGGGTGGGCTCCTTCGTGGTGGAGAACCGCCACGTGGACACGGCCGACGCGGAGGAGCGCGTGGAGCGCCAGGCGCGCGAGTTCGAGCTGCTCAAGCCGTATCTCGTCGA
>JBBIIL010000036.1:6187-7693 GCA_037446495.1 Chloroflexota bacterium
GTCGCGGTCATCCACTTCGTCCCGGCCGGCGTCACCGAGGCGGTCCGCGCCCAGGCGGAGCACGCGCTCGCCGCGTTCGTGCGCCAGCACATCACCGCGCGATCCGAACCGGTCCTGCGCGAGACGCGCAACGTGCGGACGGCGATCCTGCGCGAGGCGGAGCACGCCGACCTCGTGGTGATGGGCGCCTCCGCCCCGCCCGGCGAAGCCGGCACCTCGCTCTTCGGCGCCCTGCCGGAGGCCATCGCGCAGCGGGCGAAATCGTCGGTCATCGTGGTCAAGACCCGCGAGACCATCGGCCGCCACACGTTCGACGCCCTCGCCCAGCGGGCTGAGACCCTCGCCGCCGCCGACCGGGCCGCCGAGGAGTCGCGTGCCGTGCCGGCCAAGGTGGAGCGCTGGTTCGCCGAGGCCAACTTCCACCACAGCGAGTTCGCCGACCTCGAACGCCTCGTCCAGCTCAAACAGAAGCAGGGCGTCACCATCTCGCTCGTGCTGCCCACGCTCAACGAGGCGGAGACGATCGGGCCGATCGTGACGCGCGCCATCCGCGAGATGCAGGAGCGCTACCCGCTACTGGACGAGATCCTGGTGATCGACTCGGCGTCCACCGACGACTCGCGCGCCATCGCCGAGGCCGCCGGCGCGCGCGTGGTCCAGCATCCCGACGTCCTGACCCGTTATGGCTCGTTCCGCGGCAAGGGCGAGGCGCTCTGGAAGTCGCTCTACGAGACGAGCGGCGACATCATCGTCTGGGCGGACACCGACGTGCGCAACTGGCACAGCCGGATGGTCTACGGGACCCTCGGCCCGCTGCTGGTGGAGGCGCGCCTCCAGTACGTCAAGGGGTATTACCAGCGCCCGATCGTCGAGGACGGCGTGCTCCGCGAGGGGGGCGGCGGCAGAGTGACCGAGCTGGTGGCGCGGCCGCTGATCAACCTGTTCTTCCCCGAGCTCTCGGGCTTCATCCAGCCGCTGGCAGGCGAGTACGCCGGGCGGCGCTCGCTGCTCGAGCAGCTCCCGTTCTTCACGGGGTACGCGGTGGAGATGGGCCACCTCATCGACGCTCTCGACAAGGTGGGGATCGAGGGGCTGGGCCAGGTGGACCTCGAACGGCGGCTGCACCGGAACCAGGAGCTCGAGGGGCTGTCCAAGATGAGCTTCGTGATCCTCCAGGCCGTGATGAAGCGGCTCGAGGAGCGCCGGCGGGTGCGCCTGTTCGCCGAGCTGGGCTCCACGATGAAGCTGCCCCGCTCCGGCCGAGGGCGACTGTCGCTGGAGGTCCAGGAGGTCGCCGACCAGGAGCGCCCGCCGATGATCCGCATCCCCGAGTACCTCGAGCGCCGGCGCGCAGCCACGGCTGGCGAACCGTCGGGGGGCTAGGCGCGTGACCGCTGGCGCGGTGGTGCTCCGGGGCGCTGGTCGCGTGACCGCTCGCGCGCGGTGGGCGCTGCTCCGGGGCGCTGGTCGCGTGACCGCTCGCGCGCGGTGGGCGCTGCTCCGGGG
>JBBIIL010000036.1:7793-20783 GCA_037446495.1 Chloroflexota bacterium
CAATCTGGACCCGCGGCTGGCGGAGCTGCACCTCCGTGTCGCCTGCGACGTGACGAACCCGCTCCTGGGACGGGACGGCGCGGCTGCGGTGTACGGCCCGCAGAAGGGCGCCTCCGCCGCCGATGGTGCGGCGCTGGACGCGAGACTCGCCCGCTGGGCCGACGCCCTCGAGGCCGCCACCGGCCGACACGAGCGCGAGACACCCGGCGCCGGTGCGGCGGGCGGCGTCGGCTTCGGCCTCCTCTGCCTGACTGATCGGCTCGCGTCGCTCGAGCTGCGGCCCGGCATCGAGCTCGTCATGGGGGCCGCCGGATTCGACGCTGCGCTCGCCGGCGCCGACCTCGTGCTCACCGGCGAAGGCCGAATCGACGCCCAGACAGCGTTCGGCAAGACAGCGCTGGGCGTGGCCAAGCGGGCGCGGGCCGCCAGCGTGCCGTGCATCGCGGTCGGTGGCAGCGTGACCCCGGAAGGCGTCGCGGCACTCGCGACGGTGGGCGCCCGGGCCATCCCGGCGTCGGACCCCCCGCTCCCCCTGGCCCAGGCCATGGCCGCCGGCGCCGCCCCCCTGATCGCCTGCGCTGAGCGCCTCGCGCGCGAAATTGGCGCCTAGCGCGCCAGATGTTGACTTAGTCCCTAGGACTTAGTCATACTCAGGTTCATGCGCACGACCGTCAACATCCACGATGCGAAGACCCATCTCTCGCGGCTGATCGAGCGCGTCGAGCACGGAGAGGAGATCGTGATCGCTCGTGCAGGTCGGCCGGTGGCACTTCTTCAGCCGATCGCGGCCCCCGCCCGGCGGCAACCGGGCAGCGAGCGGATCGTCATCCACGACAATTTCGACGACCCCATGCCGGACTTCGCGGACATCATGACGGAGCTTGCGCCCACACCGCGGAGCTCAGGCCAGTGAGGGTGCTGCTCGACACGCAGGCGTTCCTGTGGTGGTTGTCGGACGCTTCGCGGCTCACGGACAGGGCGCTCGAGGTCCTTGGTGACCCCGGCACAGACGTCTGTGTCAGCGTCGCGTCGGCTTGGGAGATCGCCATCAAAGCGCAATCGGGGCGCCTCGAGCTCGCGGGACCGGTCGAGGCGTACATTCCGGAGCAGATCCGGCACCACGGATTCATCCCGCTCGAGATCGGGCTCGAGCATGCGCTGCGGGCTGGCGGCCTGCCCCGACATCACGCGGACCCGTTCGATCGCCTGCTCGTCGCGCAGGGTCAGCTCGAGAATCTTCCGATCGTGACGATCGACCCGCTGATCGGTTTGTACGACGTGGAGACGATCTGGTGACGCCCGCCACGCCGAAGCCCGAGGCCGGCGCGAAGCCGAGGCCGAACGCGGCGACCAAGAACAAGCCCGCCAAGAAGCCGACGCGACGCGCCCAGGACCCCGCCAGGCAGTGGGCGTCGTACCTGCGCCGCTACCGCCCGGGGCTCGTCCCGTACGTGCTCGACGCGCTGGAGGACCAGTACGGCGAGCAGCGCTGGGAACGACGGCTGGACCCGGTGAGCGAGCTGATCCTCACGATCCTCACCCAGAACACCGCCGACACCAACGCGGAGAAGGCGTTCGAGGCGCTGCGAGCCAGGTACCCGTCGGACCGCGCACCCGAAGAGCACCACCCCGGCATCGGCTGGGGCGGCGAGGGCCTCTCAACCGCGCCGCCGCCGGACTGGACGCTCGTGGAGCACGCCCCCCTGCCGGAGCTCGTGGACGTCATCCGGCCCGGCGGTCTGGCCCCGCAGAAGGCGCCCCGGATCCAGGCGACGCTCCAGCGGATCCGCGATGAGCGCGGCGGCTACACCCTCGAGTTCCTCGCCGAGCTGCCCGTCCTCGAGGCGCGAGCATGGCTGACCTCCATCGACGGGATCGGCAACAAGACCGCGTCCATCGTGCTGGCGTTCTGCTTCGGGATGCCCGTGATGGCAGTGGACCGCCACGTGGAGCGCGTGTCCAAGCGCATCGGCCTCATCCCGGAGAAGGCCACTGCGGACCAGGCGCACGACCTGTACCTCCAACTGGTGAAGCCGGACCGGATGTACGCGGCGCACGTGCTCCTGATCCACCACGGACGCGAGATCTGCCACGCGCAGAGCCCCGCGCACGACATCTGCGCAGTCCGCGACCGCTGCCGGATGGTGGACCGCCGGGCGCCCTGAAGCCTCGTCCGAAGCCGAGCCGGGCGCGGGCCGAAGCCGGGCCGGGCGCGGGCCGAAGCCGAGCCGGGCGCTGACCCCGTCGTAGGCCGCGGCGGTCGGGCCGTCCGCGTTCGGGCCTGCGGCGTACCCTGTCTGAACGTCGTTGCCGCGAACCCGGAGACCCCATGAACGATCTCGCCGCCGCCCTCGCCGATCTGCTCGCGTCCGACTTCGCCGCCTCCCCGGTGATGGCCTCGCAGGTGGGCCGAACCGAGTACGACGAAGCCCTCGACGACGTCTCCGCCGATGCGTTCGCCGCCCGCGACGCGGCGGCCGCCTCCCTCCTCGCACGCCTTGACGCCATCCCGGACGACGGGCTGACGCCGGACGAGGCCATCGACCGCGACCTGGCGCGCTCGGTGCTGCGCGGCCGGCTGATCATGGCGCCGTTCGCCCAGTGGCGCCGCGACCCCGTGGCGTACTCGGGGCCTATCACCAGCGGCCTGTTCACGCTGTTCCTGCACCGCCTCCGCCCGGACGCCGACCTTGTGGATGCGGCCGTCGCGCGCCTGGGCCAGGTGGACCGCGTGGTGGATGCGGGGATCGCCAATCTGGACCCGGCGCTCGCGCACCCGCTGATCGTGGAGCGCGGGCTCGGTGCGGCGAAGGGCGCGGCCCGGTACGTGCGCGACCTGGTCTGGCGTGACGTGGATGACCCGAGCGCGCGCGAGCGGCTGCGAGAGGCCGGCGAACGTGCCGCGCCCCACCTCGACCGTTACGTCGCCCACCTCGAGGCGCTGGGCACCGGGGCGCACGGCAGCTGGCAGCTGGGCGAGGAGGCCTACACCCGGATCCTGCGCGAGCGCGAGGTGCTCTCCGACGACGCCCGCTCCCTCCGCGAAAGGGGCCAGGCGGAGCTCGAGCGGCTGGAGGCCGAGATGTCGGCGGTGTCGCTGGCCGCGGTGGGCAACGCGGACTTCGCTGCCGTGCTCCGCGCTGACGACGCGAACCACCCGCCCACCGAGCCCGCCATGCTCGAGGCGTACTCCGAGTGGACCGCGAAGGCCCGCGACTTCCTGGCGGCCACCGGCCTCGTGACGCTGCCCGAGGGGGAGTCCTGCGCGGTGGTGCCGTCGCCGGTGTTCCAGCGCCCCGTCCTGGGCGTGGCCTCGTACATCGCGCCGCCGGCGTTCAGCGACCGCCAGCGCGGTCACTTCTTCGTCCCGTTCGCGCCCGACGGCGCCAGCGAGGAGGAGGTCCAGGCGCGCCTCTCGAACAACTCCTACGGGGGCATCCCCACCACCGCGGTCCACGAGGCGTACCCGGGCCACCACTGGCACCTGGTGATGCGCAAGCGGAATCCGTCGGCGGTCCGGCGCGTGTACTCCACGCCGTACTTCTCCGAGGGCTGGGCGCTGTACGCGGAGCGCGTCATGCGGGAGCGCGGCTTCTTCTCTGAACCGCTCCACGTCCTCCAGCACCTCAACGCCACGCTGTTCCGCGCGGCGCGGATCGTGGTGGACACCTCGCTTCACCTGGGCGAGATGAGCTACGACGAGGGCGTGGCGTTCATGGCGGAGCGCGCCGCCCTGCCGGAGCCGGTGGCGAAGGCGGAGGTGGGCCGCTACTGCTGGTGGCCCACGCAGGCGTCGTCGTACCTCACCGGGTGCCTCGAGATCCTCGAGACGCGCCGGCGGTACCTCGATGTGCGGGGCCATGCGGGCGTCGCCCCGGCAGAGGTGCCCGTGGACGTCCTGCGCGACTTCCACAACGCGATCGCCTCGTCGGGCGCGCTGCCCCTGGGCCTCGCGGACCGCGCCGTCATGGCCACGCTCGGCTAGACCGATGACCACCAGCGGCCACGTGCCGCTCCTCCTGGACGTGGACACCGGGATCGACGACGCGCTCGCCATCCTGTACGCGGTCGCCAGCCCGGCAACGGAGCTCATCGCGGTCACGGCCGTCCACGGGAACGTGGCGCTGGAGGACACCGAGCGGAACACCCGCGCGGTCCTTGCCCTGGCCGGGCGGACGGACGTCGAGGTGGCCGCCGGGCGGCCGACACCGCTGCTGCGCAAGCTCAACATCGCGCCCGAGACGCACGGCCCGCACGGCCTCGGCTACGCGCTGCCGCCCCCGCCGCCGCAGCCGCTGTCCGGGCGCTTCGGGCCCGACGTCATCGTGGCGGCCGCGCGCGAGCGGCCCGGCGAGATCACCCTGGTCACCCTCGGCCCGCTGACGAACCTCGCGATCGCGGTCCTCGCCGAGCCGCGGCTGCCGAACCTGCTCCGTCGGTGGGTGGCGATGGGCGGCGCCTTCCGCGTGCCCGGCAACACGACGCCGGTCGCCGAGTGGAACATCCACTGCGATCCCGAGGCGGCGCGCATCGCCCTGGGCGCGTGGCAGGCGGCCGTGGACGCGGACGAGACGACGACCCGGGCCGTGATCATGGGACTCGACGTGACGGAGCGGGCGCAGCTGTTGCCCACGCACCTCGAGGCGCTGGTCGCGCGCGGCGGGGCGTCACCCGTCAGCACGCTCGTCGGCGACGCGCTGCGGTTCTACTTCGAGTTCCACGCCCGGTACGACGGCTTCTACGGCGCCTTCGTCCACGACCCGTTCGTGGTGGCGGCGGCGCTCGACCCGTCGCTGATCCGCACCGAGCCCGCGTCGGTGGACGTGGATGCCGGCGGCGGGCCCGGTGACGGTCAGACGATTGCCGACTGGCGGCGGACCACCGGGCGCAGGCCCAACGCTGACGTGGTGGTGACCGGTGACGCGGACGTGTTCCTCGGCCGCTTCGTGGACCGCGTCGGGGGTCTGGCGAGCGCGCGTCGGCACTGACCGCGTCGGGGGTCTGGCGAGCGCGCGTCGGCACTGACCGCGACCGGTCCGCCCCGGGCGCGAACGCCATCGGACAACCGGCCCGCCTTTCGGGACGTTCGGCCGATCCTGTGGTTTGGCGAACGGACGACGATGGGCGCTGATCGGAGGTCGTCGATGCGCATCCTGCTTGCCGTGGACGGCTCGGCCTGCAGCGACCGGGCCACGCAACTCGTCGCCAGCCTGTCGCTCCCGCCCGGTTCGGCCGTGCGTGTCGTGGGCGTCCTGCAGCCGTTCGCGGACGCGCTCGCGCTCTCCTATGCCGCCGCGGGCGACGCCAGCGCCAACATGGAGTCCGAGGAGGAGCGGGACGCCCGCCGCCTGCGCGAGGCGATCGGCCGCGCCGAGACCGCGCTGAGGCGGGACGAGCTCACGGTGGACGGGTTCCTGGTGCGGGGCCGCCCCGCCAGCTCCATCGTGGACGAGGCGTCGGCGATGAACGCGGACCTCGTCGTGGTGGGCAGCCGCGGCCACGGGACGATCGCCACGATGGTCCTCGGCAGCACGGCGGCGGAGATCGTGGACCATGCGCCGTGCCCGGTGCTCGTGGCGCGCAGCGGCGCCCTCGGCACCATCGCCTTCGCGGACGACGGCTCGGCGTCAGCGCGCGGCGCCGAGGCGGTGCTGGCGGATTGGCCCGTGTTCGCGGGCGCGCACGTCAGCGTGCTCACCGTGGCCGAGGTGGCGGTCCCGGTGGCTGCCGGGTTCACGCCGGGACTCTACGACCAGGTCCTCGAGTCGTACGCCAAGTCCGCGGACGAGGCGCGCGAGCAGACGGCCGAGGAGGCCGACAGCGCCGCCCACCGCCTGGCCGACGCCGCCCTGGATGCGGAAGCCGTCGCGCTCGAGGGGGACGCGGCGACCGAGATCGTCAGGTACGCCGAGGGGCACCAGATCGGCACGGTGGTCATGGGCACGCGCGGCCGCACCGGTCTCGCCCGGCTGATCCTGGGCAGCGTGGCCCGCAATGTGCTGCTCCATGCGCGCTGCTCGGTGCTGATCGTCCGCGAGGCGAGGTAGCGGGACCGCCGGCCCCAGACCGTGCGGCGCTGATCAGGCTGGCGGGTGGTCGCCGTGCAGGGACACCACCAGCAGCAGGAACCCCGTCTCCACCACGTCCACGCCGGCGATCAGCAGCGCGGCCACGATGGGCACGGGGCTTCCGAGCAGCCAGCCCGCGGCGGCCGCCGCCGCTGCCACGGACAGGAAGACGAAGCGGATCCCGCGGACGAGCCCGGCGAGGTCGCGGGCGTCGGCCGATCCCGGGGGCGTGTGGCGGCCGGCCTCGATGCGGGCGATCGCCTCGGCCAGGAGCCGCAGTGCAGCGAGCGTCATGACCGCCACCAGTGCGGCCCGGACGAGCGCGGGCGGCGTGGCGAGGTCCGTCATGAGCGCCCCGTTCCAGCCGGCGAGCGTGCCCAGCCCGAGGATGGCGAACCCGCCGAGCACCCACGCCGCGCGCCCGTCGAGGCGGCCGCTCAAGCGACACCGTCGGTTCGGGCGTCAACCACCTCGAGCGCCAGCTCTGACGCCGCGCCGTCCGCGATCCGCCAGGCGCGCAGGTCGGGCGACGCGCCGCCCTCGGCCAGCGAGACCAGCAGGTGCACTGCCGCCGGCCACGCCGCCTCCAGGATGTCCGTGGACGACGGGGCAGCGCCCGTGCGGACGTGGGAGTGGACGACGCCCCACAGCTCCTCGCCGGTGCGGTCGAGCTCGGCGAGCACGGCCAGCAGGTCGTCGCGGTGGACGAGGTAGCGCGACGGCGAGGCGGCCGCGTTCCGGCAGGGCACGTAGCGGCGGGCGAGGCCCCCGTCCGCCGGGAGCGCGGAGCCGACCACCAGGCCGCACGCCTCGGCAGGGCGTTGGTCGCGAGCGTGGCGGACGATCGCCTCGGCGATGTCGCGCGGCAGGCGGACGGCGGGCACGGGGGACCCCTCCCTGCGGAACCCCGGGTCAGCCTGCGTCCTTGGCCAGCGGCTTCGCCCCGATCTCGTCGAGCAGGTGCTGCAGCGAGTCGAAGCTGAGCATCGCGCACTTGAGGCGCGCCGGGCTGATCTCGATGCCGAGCAGGTCGAGCAGGTCCGTGGCGCCGAGCGCCGAGACCTCGCCGACGGGCTTGCCTTTGATCTCATCGGTCAGCAGCGACGCCGACGCCTGGCTGATCGCACAGCCGCGGCCGGTGAAGCCCACGCCGGTGACGACGCCGTCCTCAACCTGGAGCTGCATCGTGATGCGGTCGCCGCACAGCGGGTTGGCGCCCTCGTACGAGGCGCTGGGCGCGTCCAGCACGCCGAAGTTGTGAGGCCGCCGGTAGTGCTCGAGGATGTAGTCGCGGTAGAGGTCGTCCATGGGCCTCCCGAGTGTAGCGCCGACCGCCCGAAGGTGGTCTGTGCGGTGAGGCTGCCGGGCGGCACGCCACGCCTGGTCCGCGCGGTCGGACGGGGGATGGGTCAAGCGCCGGGCGAGGTCGGCAGCTGGCGGGCCGAGGCGGTCCTAGATGGGTTCCGCGGCGAAGATGCGGTCGGCGTCCGCGGCATCGAGCGGCATCAGGGCCGACGGCGGGAACGACACGGTGATGGGATTCCCGAGCCCCGGCGGCGGCGTGGTGGGGTCATTGAAGGTGTCGAGCGTCACGATGCCCGAGTCCTGGGGCAGCTGGACGCGGATCCGGACAACGGAGCCCAGGAACGCGACGTCAAGCACCTCGCCCGTCAGGCGGTTCGAGCCGCCGCCGTCGCCCAGGCGGACCACCTCGGGCCGGAGGGCCAGCATGGTCTCGGTGCCGCTGGCCGCGATGCGATGGCCCGAGGACACTTCCTGGCCCCCGATCAGGACCCGTCCGACGCCGGCGTCGACAACCTTCGCCGTCAGCGTGCTCAGCGTGCCCACGAACCGGGCCACGAACGGGGTCGCCGGCTTGTTGTAGATCTCGAACGGGGTCCCGATCTGCTCGATGTTGCCGTCGCTCATGACCACGATCCGGTCGGACAGCGACAGCGCCTCCTCCTGGTCGTGCGTGACGTAGACGGAGGTGATCCCGAGCTGGCGCTGGATCGAGCGGATCTCCTGCCGCAGGGAGACGCGGATCTTGGCATCGAGCGCGGAGAGCGGCTCGTCCAGGAGCAGGACCTGCGGCTCGTACGCCAGCGCCCGGGCGAGCGCCACGCGCTGCTGCTGGCCTCCGGACATCTGGTACGGGTAGCGGTTCTCGCGCCCCTCCAGGTGGACGAGCGAGAGCAGCTCAAGTGTGCGCTTGCGGATCTCGTCCTGCGGGCGCTTCCGCACCTTGAGCCCGAAGCCGATGTTGTCGAGCACGTTCATGTTGGGGAACAGGGCATACGACTGGAACACCATGCCCACGTTGCGCCGGTTGGGCGGGTCGTCGGTCATGTCCCGGCCGTCGAGCACCACGCGGCCGGCCGTCGGGATCTCGAATCCCGCGATCATCCGCAGCGTCGTGGTCTTGCCGCAGCCCGAGGGCCCCAGGAAGGAGACGAACTCGCCGCGCTCCATGGACAGGTTGAAGTCCTGGACCGCCACGGTGCCGCCCGGGAACACCTTCTGGATTCCGGTGAGGACCAGGTAGCTCATACCGCGCGGGTCTCCGTCGGGGTGGTGGGCATGTCAGCGGACGCCCGTCAATTCGACCTTGCTGGACCGGCCGCGGCCAATCCAGGCGATGACGCCCATCGCCGCCCACGTGATGCCGAAGCTGATGATCACGACGGCGGCCGGCTGGTAGGCGAGGTTGCCGGAGATCTGCTGGAGCCAGACGGCGAACATTCCCTGACGGGCCAGGAAGTTGGCGATGGTGAACTCGCCCATCACGATTGCCATCGTGAGGAAGGCGCCCGACAGGATGGCGACCCGCAGGTTCGGCAGGATCACCCGCAGCATGATGGTGGGCCAACCCGCGCCAAGGCTCTGGCAGGCCTCGGTGAGCGTCTGGATGTCGATGGTCCGCAGGCCCGCGTCGATGGCCCGGTACATGTACGGGAAGGACAGGATGACGTAGGCGCACACCAGCAGCACGTTGCTGCCCTGCTCCGTGGTGGTGAGCCCGAGTGGGGGCGCGCTGAAGGTGATGACGAGTCCGTACACGAGGACGATGGGCGGGACCACGAACGGGAGCAGGGTGACGAACTCGACGAAGGGCCGCAGCCGGGGCAGCCGGAGCCGAACCCAGAACGCCGTCGGCACCAGCAGGACGATCGACAGGACAATCGTGACAGCGCCGATGAGGAAGCTGAACCCCAGTGTCTTCCACAGCATCGGATCGTTGAGCGTGTCGGTCCACGCGTTGTACCAGGGCCGGTCCCTGAACGAGAAGATCAGGGTGCCCAGCAGCGGCAGGAAGAAGTAGGCCATCGCCACCACGAGGATGAACCAGGAGGCGATCACCTTGTGGATGGGCTCGCCCTCGCGCCGGCGCCGTGCCTTGCGCACCGGCTGATCGATGGTGGCGGCGACCTGCTGAGAGGTCACCGCTGCCACCGCTCGGCGCGCCGGGTGAGGAAGCTGTACGCCACAAGGACCATGGCCATGATCACCACCATGCCCATCGCAAGGGCATAGCCCAGGTTCTTGTCGCCCAAGGCGTCGCCCGAGAGCTGGCCGCCGATGACGATGGTCACCAGGGGGATGAACCCGCCGGTCAGGGCGAAGGCGGTGGCCTGCGCACCGAAGGCGTTGCCGAACAGCAGGATCATCGAGCCCAGGAGCGATGGCATGAGGACGGGCAGGGCGACGTAGCGCCAGAACTGGAAGGTGGACGCGCCGGCGTTCTCTGACGCCTCGCGCCACTCCTTCTTCAGGCCGTCGATCGCGGGGGCGATGACCAGGAGCATCAGGGGCAGCTGGAAGTAGAAGTAGACGATCTCCAGGCCGACCTTGGAGTAGATCGTGAACCCGCTGCCGTACAGGTCCACGCCCACCGCCTTGAGGGCGAGGGTCAGGAAGCCCATGCGGCCAATCGTGAAGATGAAGGCGAGCGCCAGCGGGATGCCGGCGAAGTTGGACGCGACGCCCGAGAACGACGTCACGATCCCGCGGATGCGGCCGGGCAGACCGCCGCTGATCACCGCGTACGCCAGCACGAAGCCGAAGACGCCCGCCGAGACGGCGGTCACCAAGCTGATCTCGATGGACGCCTCATAGGCGGACATCGTGTACGACTTGGTGAGGTTGAAGTAGTTCTGGAGGGTCCACTGTCCCTGCTGATTCTGGAAGCTGCCCGCCACTAGGTAGAGCGTGGGCAGCACGAGGAACAGGAATGCGAACAGGAAGAACGGGACGACGCCCAGGGCCGTGAGCCGAGGGCGTCGCCGCCCGGACCGCGCCGGGGGCGCGGTCCGGGTCTCCAGGCTCGTGGCCGGAGAGGTCACGGGCGAGGTCTCGACTGCCTTCTCGAGCTGACTACTTGACCGTCACGCCGACGCTGGTCGGCCAGCCGGCGGTGATGACTCCGGTGGCCTTGGTGATCTGGTCGAGCGTCGGCAGCTGGGCGCCGGAGGAGTCCGGCATCTTGGCTGCGATGTCGGCCGGGATCACGTTGGCCTTGACCATCGCGTCGTAGCGGATCGGGTTGCAGTAGCCGCTCATCCAGGCGAGCTGGCCCTCGTTGGAGTACAGGTACTCCATCCAGAGCTTGGCCGCGTTGGGATGAGGGGCGTAGGCGCTGATGGCCTGGACGTACATGCCGCCGAAGCGACCGGTCGCCGGGACGACGACGGTGACAGGCGGGTTGCCCTTGAGGGAGTCCTTGTCGGCCAGGGCGTTGTAGGTCCACGCGATGCGGATCGGGGTCTCGCCCGAGGCGACGGTGGCCGTCTTGCCGATGACCGGGACGAAGATGCCCGCGTCATTGAGCTTCTTGAACCAGTCGAGGCCCGGCTGGGCGTTGTCCAGGGAGCCGCCGTTGGCGAGCGCCGCTGCCCAGACGGCCGAGGTGGCCTGGTTGGACTGCGTCGGGTCGCCGGCGAGGGCGACGGTGTTCTTCGGCTGGGTCAGGAGATCGGACCAGTCCTTGGGGACATTGGTCACGACCGAGGTGTTGACCTCGAACGACATGACGCCGTAGTAGTCGCCATACCACATCCCGCCCGAGTCCTTGGCGGAGTCGGGGATGTCCGACCACGTCGCGACCTTGTACGGGGCGAAGAGGCCCTGGCTGACGCCCTTCGGGCCGTAGGAGAGGCCGACGTCCACCACGTCCGGCGCTGCCGGCCCGCCGTTCTTGTTGGCGGTGATGGCGTCGAGCTCCTGCTGGGAGCTGCCGTCCGGGTTGAGGTTGTTGATCGTGATGCCGTACTTGGCCTGGAAGCCGCTGAGAGCGGCTCCGTAGTTGCACCACGACGGCGGCAGGGCGATCGTGGTGAGGCTGCCCTCGGCCTTGGCAGCGGCGATCAGGGTGTCCATGCTGCCCGTGGCGCTGCTCGCAGCGGCGGACGCGGCAGTGGATGCCACAGCTGACGGTGCCGCCGAGGCGGCCATCGACGCAGGGGCCGAGGCGGCCGCCGTCGGGGCGGTGGTGGCTGTGCTGCTGCCGCATGCGGCGGCAAACAGGCTGATTGCCGCTCCCACGGCAAGCAGCCGGAACGGGGTGCGCGAGTTCTGCACTGACTCCTCCAACATAGTCGCGGCCGCGCCCTCAAGTCCGTGGCCCATAGGTCCACGTGAGCCGGGCCGCGGCACCGCGGTTGGGCCGATATTGCCTCCCCGCGCCGCTTTGTGCTAGCCCGTTTTCCTTAACGGCGTGTCAACGGACGTCCGAGCGACGTCGCCACGAAGCGGAACCGCGGCGCGACCCGCCTGTTGGAGCGGGCGCCGGGCGGATCACCAACAGCGCGCCACTCGCGATCGCGCCACTCGCGCCCTCGAGCGCCCGGCGGACGGGAGCGCCAGAACCTCAGTCGGCGGAGCCGAAGAGCGCCTGGACCTCGCGCAGGGCGGCGGCGAGCGCGTCGATGTCCGCGGTCGTGGTGAATACGCCGAACGAGGCGCGCGCCGTGGCCGACAGGTCGAGCCGCTCGTGCAGGGGCATCGTGCAGTGGTGGCCGGCGCGGATCGCGACGCCGAAGCGGTCGAGCACCTGGGCCACGTCGTGCGGATGGACGCCCGGCAGGTTGAACGCGACGACGCCGCCGCGGAGCTCGGCCGACGGCCCGTACAGCTCGATCCCGGGCACCTCGCGCGGGAGCACCTCGAGCGCATACGCTGTCAGCTCCAGCTCGTGGGCGCGGATCCGGTCCATCCCTAGCGCGCGGAGGTAGTCCGCCGCCACGCCCAGGCCGATGGCCGCGGAGATGTCCGGCGTGCCCGCCTCGAACTTCCACGGGACGTCGTTCCACTCGGAGCGGCGCAGGTGGACCTCGCGGATCATGTCGCCGCCGCCCATGAACGGCGGCATGGCCTCGAGCAGCTCGCGGCGCCCCCACAGCACGCCAGAGCCAGTCGGCGCCATCGCCTTGTGGCCGGAGAACGCGTAGAAGTCGCAGCCGATCGCCTTGACGTCCACCGGCATGTGCGGCACGGCCTGCGCCCCGTCGATCACGACCAGCGCGCCGGCCTCGTGGGCCATGCGGGTCATCTCCTCGACCGGGTTGAGCGTGCCCAGCATGTTCGACACATGGGTGAACGACACCAGCTTGGGCTTGAGGCGCAGCAGCACCTCGTACACGTCCTGGCGCAGGATCCCGTCGTCGGTGATCGGGATGAACTCCAGGTCCGCGTCCTTCTCCTGGGCCAGGATCTGCCACGGGACCAGGTTCGCGTGGTGCTCCATCTCGGTCAGCACGATCACGTCGCCGCGACCGATGTGGCGGCGGCCCCACGAGTACGCGATCAGGTTGAGCGACTCGGTGGCATTGCGCGTCCAGATGATGGTCCGCGGGTCAGAGACGCCGATGAGCTGCGCGACCTTCCCGCGGGCGCCCTCGTAGTCGGCCGTGGCTCGCTCCGACAG
>JBBIIL010000036.1:20883-24589 GCA_037446495.1 Chloroflexota bacterium
CCCTCGGCCACGATCCGGAGGGCGTCGATGTCGAGGCCCGAGTCCGTCTCGTCGAGGATCGCGAACTCCGGCTCCAGCATCGCCATCTGGAGCATCTCGAGGCGCTTCTTCTCGCCGCCGGAGAACCCGTCGTTCACATAGCGGGCCGCGAAGCCGTCGTCCATCCGCAGGAGCGCCATCTTCGCGCGCATCCGCTTGCGGAACTCGAGCATCGTCACGCCGCCCCTGATGGCGTCGGTGGGGTCGATGTCGGGGTTCTTGTCGATCCCCTGGAGCTTGGCGTTGAGCGCCGAGCGGATGAAGCTCGCGACGCTCAGGCCGGGGATGGCGGTCGGGTACTGGAAGGCGAGGAACAGGCCCAGCCGAGCGCGCCTGTCGGCGGACAGGCTGAGCAGGTTGTAGCCCTTCCAGGTGACCGACCCGCCCTTGACCACGTACGCCGGGTGGCCCATCAGCGCGTACGAGAGGGTGGTCTTGCCCGAGCCGTTGGGGCCCATGATCGCGTGGGTCTCGCCCTTGCGGATCGTGAGGTTGATCCCCTGGAGGATCTCGTGGTCCGGCTTGGCGGCCGGGGCGACCCGCAGGTCGCGGATGACAAGCTCGCGGTCGTTCGCGTCGGTCACGAAGGTGTGCTCCTGGTGTCGGTGGTGCGCCGGGGGCGCGGCGGTTCGGTGGTGGGCTCGCCCTCGGCCTACGCGATGCCGGCCTGGGACGCGGCAGGCTCGCGCGGGTCGAGGACGATGTGGCGGACCGGGACGAGATCCGCCAGGGTGAGTGAATCGAGGGTGCCGGTGATGGCGTCGCGCACCTTGACCCAGAGCAGGTTCACGGTGCACCGCGCCGAGCGGGCGCAGGCGGCATGGTCAGGATCGTCAGACGCGCAGAACATCGGGGCGATCGGCCCCTCGAGCGCGCGCAGCACCTCGCCCATCCGGATCTCGCCGGGCGGGGCGGTCAGCTGGTAGCCGCCTCGGGCACCGCGCGTGGCCGTGACCAGGCCCGCGTCCCGGAGGCTCGTCACGAGCTGCTCCAGATAGGCGCGCGGCAGGTCCTCGTCGGCGGCGATCTCCGTGAGGCTGGCAGGCCCGTTGCCGTACCGGCGGCCGAGCTGCACCATCAGGCGGACGCCGTACTCACCCTTCGTGGAGAAGGCGACGGCGCCGGAGCCATGGTGTTTCGCGCGGGTGGTGGCGGCCAGGGGACGGTCCTCGGATGTTGGCGGGGTTGCTCGGGGGTTGCGCGGGGTTCGCGCTCGGCGGCTCGGGTTCGCGAAGGCGGACCGGGGCCGATGCCGCGATCAGCGGTCCCGGGCCCGGTGGCGACCCGACCAGTCGGAGTTCCTCAGGGGGACGCCCGCGGCGAGGAGGCCGCCGCGCCGAGGAATTCCGACCATTCGGGTCGGGATTGAGTCTAGACCGGTGCCGCCGAGGCGTCAACGACCCATCGGGGGACTCATCGGGGGAGTCGCGTCGGACCGCGTGGGCGTCCCCGGGAAGCGCTGGCCGAGGACTGAGGGGCGGCGTCGCCACACCACCCCGACGTCGCACCCCCTGGGCGTCCCCGGCAGCGCTGGCCGGGCCACCCCGCGTCGCACCCTGTGGGCGTCCCCGTGCCCGCGTCCGAGCCACCCATGGGGCGGGTGTCACGCGGAGCCGCCCGGTCGAGCGCTGGCGCGCGCGAGCGTGCCCGCTTCGTGCGCGAGCATGCCAGCGTCCGAGCCACCCGTGACATGGGTGCCACGGTCGGCCCAGCAACGTGCCACCCGTGCGGCGGGTGCACCGGACAGGGCACTGCCCCGGCGGCCCCGGACACGGGGACTGATCCGACCGCCCCCGTCCTCCGGCCGGCCCGTGCGGCGGGCGCACCGGACACGGACTGATCCGGTCGGCCCAGCAACGTGCCACCCGTGCGGCGGGTGCACCGGACAAGGCACTCCCCCGGCGGCACCGGACACGGACTGCACCGGACGACCGGGCAACGTGCCACCCGTGCGGCGGGTGCACCGGACACGGACTGCCCCGGCGGCCCCGGAGCTCCGTCCGGCCGGACACGCGACTGCCCCGGACACGCGACTGCCCCGGCCACGCGGACTGGCCCGGACGCGGACTGGCCCGGCCCCCCGTGCACCCGCCGGCCCGAGCGCCGCTGCCCCGTGGATACACTCCGCGTATCGCATTCGAGGGGCACGAGCCAACCGTGGCGACCAACCCGCAGCTGACGCCGGCCGAGTTCGCGCACAAGTGGCGCGGCATCTCCACGGGTGAGCGCGCGTCGGCCCAGTCGCACTTCACGGACCTGTGCCGGATGCTCGGCGAGCCCACGCCCCACGAGGCGGACCCGGTCGGCGAGTGGTTCGCGTTCGAGAAGGGCGCGGGCAAGCTCGGCGGGGGCGAGGGATTCGCGGACGTCTGGAAGCGCGGCTTCTTCGCCTGGGAGTACAAGGGCAAGGGCAAGGACCTGCGGGCCGCCTACCGCCAGCTCGTGGACTACAAGGACGCGCTGGAGAACCCGCCGATCCTCGTCGTGTCGGACCTCGACCGGATCGAGGTCCGGACCAACTTCACCAACGCCGCGCAGGTGACCAAGGTCGTCACGCTCGACGACCTCGCGAGCCCGGACCCCTCAAAGGCCCTGGCGGTCCTGCGCGCCGTGTTCACCGCGCCCGAGGAACTGCGCCCGGCCGCCCGCACCACCGAGCTGACCGAGGCCGCCGCGGCCCACTTCGCGGAGCTCGCCCGCGCGCTGCGCGACCGCGGCCACGATCCCGAGCGCGTCGCCCACTTCCTCGACCGGCTCCTGTTCTGCCTGTTCGCCGAGGACGTCGCGCTGCTGCCGAGGGGCGTGCTGGCCCGCCTGGCCGACGCGACGAAGGCGCGGCCGGACCTGTTCGCGAGCGCGCTGCGCGAGCTGTTCGCCAGGATGAGCCACGGCGGCGGGATGTTCGGCGCCGAGGAGGTCCGCTGGTTCAACGGCGGGCTGTTCGACTCCGACGAGGTCCTGGAGTTCACGCCGCCCGAGATCGGCACCCTGGTCGAGGTCGGGCGGCTCGACTGGGCGCTCATCGAGCCCGCGATCTTCGGCACCCTGTTCGAGCGCGGCCTCGACCCCGACCAGCGCGCCCAGCTGGGCGCCCACTACACCGACCGGGACGCGATCTGGAGGCTCGTCGAGCCCGTGGTGATCCGGCCGCTGCGCCGCGAGTACGTCGCGATGCAGGAGCAGGTCACGCGCCTGGTCCTCTCCGGTCGCAAGGTGACGAAGGCCACGCCGGCCGACCAGGATCCGGCGCGCGTGTTCGATGCCTTCCTTGACCGCCTGCGGACGGTGCGCGTCCTCGACCCCGCCTGCGGCTCGGGCAACTTCCTGTACGTCACCCTGCGGGCGCTCAAGGACCTCGAGTGGGAGGCGATCCAGTGGGGCTCGCTCGTCCTGCGGCTCCCGCAGCAGATCCCGCGGGTGGGGCCCGAGGCGGTCCTGGGCATCGAGCTCAACGCCTACGCCGCCGAGCTCGCCCGGGTGACGATCTGGATCGGCCAGATCCAGTGGATGACGGGCCACGGCCTGGGCCACGACACGCCGGTCCTGCGGCCGCTCCACCACATCGAGACGCGCGACGCGCTTCTGGACCTGTCCAACCCGGCGAAGCCGTGCGAGGCCGAGTGGCCGGCCGCCGAGTTCATCGTCGGGAACCCGCCATTCCTCGGCG
>JBBIIL010000036.1:24689-28686 GCA_037446495.1 Chloroflexota bacterium
TTCGCGCGCGACGACGACTACACCCTCGGCGTCCTCCACAGCCGCGTCCACGAGCTCTGGGCGCGGGCGACCGGGACCCAGCTCCGCGAGGTGGAGTCCGGCTTCCGCTACACGCCCACCACCTGCTTCGAGACCTTCCCGTTCCCGCGGCCCGCCGACGCCCAGCGCGACGCCATCGGCCGCGCCGCCGCCGACCTCGTGCGCCTCCGCGACGGCTGGCTCAACCCGCCCGGCCTCGACCCCGAGGCCCTCGCCCTCCGGACCCTGACCAACCTCTACAACGAGCGCCCCACCTGGCTCGCCCACGCGCACGCGGCGCTCGACGCCGCCGTCCTCGACGCCTACGGCTGGCCCGCCGACCTGGCCGACGACGAGCTCCTCGCCAGGCTGCTCGAGCTGAACCTGGAGCGCGATCCGGCCTGACGCTCTCCACACGCCCTCCGCCGCCGCCTCCAGCGGCGTCAGAGAATCTCCCTCGAGATGATCGGGCTGACCTACGAAGATCCAGACAGCGTTCGCCCATCGGACCATGACGAACTGCGCGAGATCAGGACCCGCTGGTTCGCCGCGGAAGGCGTCGAGGTCGCCGTGGATGTCGACGACGGGCGCGTCGTCTCGGTGTGGCGCAAGGGTGACAAGCCATGACGAACAGGAACCTGCTGCTCGAATATGACGAGTCCGTGGACGCCGCCTACCTGACGGGTCAAGGATGCCGAGTGGGACCACCAGGTCCGGCTCGACGACGCCCGCGGGATCGACTACGCCGCCGATGGCACCGTGATCGGGGTTGAGATGCTGTCGCCGCGACGGAAGGGTGTGAACCTCGACGGCCTGCCGTTCCGCGACGACATCGCGCGCGTGATGCAGGCTGTCTCGTTCCGCGTCGTGGAGAGCGCCCGGTAGATCAGCCCGTGCGCGTGCCCGTGCCCGTGCCCGTGAGCACCGGAACGCGAAGGGTCAGCCCCGCGAGCGCCCCAACACACCAGCGGCGGCACGCTCGCGATGGCCCGAGCGCCTGGGCTCGACGCGTCACGACACCGCCTCGCCGGTGGTCACGGCGATGCCGGCACCGGGCGCGTGGACCGGCATGCTGGCGCGGGCGACGAGGGAGGGCGGCTCGGCGCGGACGCCGTAGCCAGCCTCGGCCCACGACCGCCAGGCCGCGGCCCGCTCCTCGGTCCAGGGGCCGGGCCCCTCGTCGGGCTCGGGCGGCCACAGTCGCTCGCGATTGCCGAACCGGGACGCGACCAGCCGGGACTTCTGGATGGCGAGCAGGTAGAGCCACTGCATCGGGGACGACTCCTGACGGACGATGGGGACGCTTGGCACCCCGGATCATTGGCGTCCGCGACATCCCCCACAACGGGCACGTGCCCATGGGCAAATGCCCGTGGTCCGCCCGATCAGTCCAGCGCCCGCTCGCCCGCGTACCCGTTGCGATGAGCCCAGGCCGCGGCCTCGGTCCGGCCCCGCACGCCCAGCTTGGCGTACACGCTCATCGAGTAGTGCATGACGGTCTTGGTCCGCAAGCCGAGGACCGTGCCGATCTCGCGGTTGCTGGCGCCGGTCGCCAGGGCGCGGAGCACGTCGAGCTCGCGCGGCGTGAGCGGGTCCACCTGCACGGGCGGGCGCGGCGGGCTGGGCGTCACAGCCGGGGTCTCGCGGCTCCTGAGCAGCTGGCGCGCAGCCTCGACCGCCTCGTTGGCCCGGGCCTCCGGACTGCGTGACGCGATGTCGGCGAGGATGTCGTCGAAGTGCGTCTCGCCGATCCGCTGGCGCACCTCCGCGATCCGCGCCAGGTACTCGAGCCGGCGCTCCGGCGCCATCCCGTAGCGCATCTCGTCGAGGACCGGCGCAATCATCCCGTGGAGGCGGGCCGCCCCCTCGAAGTCCCCGCGCCGAAGGGCCAGCAGGGCCAGCGCCAGCTCGCAGAACGCCGCCAGCCCCCAGGCCCCCGACTGGCGGGCTAGGGTCAAGCCGTCCAGGGCATAGGCGGCAGCGACGTCCGGGTCGCCTCGCGCCGCCGCGATGGCGGCGAGCCGGGCCAGGAGCACGAGCTCGGCTTCGCGGTCGCCATGCTCCCGCGCCAACTCCAGCAACGTCTCGAGCTTGGGCAGCGTGCTTGGAATGCCAGGCGTGCCCGGCGGCAGCGAGTTGAGCAGGATCCCGGCGAGCAGCATCGGCGTGACGTCCTGGCGTCGTCGGGCGCGCTCGAAGGACTGCGCGCCCAGCACCGCCGCTGTCGCCGCGTCGCCCGCCAGGTCCGTGGCCATTCCCGCGAGGTACTCGAACCGGGCCAGCCATGCCTCGTCGCCCACGGCGGCCGACAGCGCGAGCCCCTCCCGGACAGCGGCGGTCGCCGTCGCGAGGTCGTGCGTGATGAAGATCGAGAGCGCCTCCACGCGCAGCCCGAAGAGCCGCACGGACGGCGAGGCCAACTCGCGCCCCATCGCTGCGGCGCGACGCAGCCGGTCCTGGACCACGGCTCGGAGGTCTGGGTCGAACCGCAGCCAGGTGGCGAGCAACGCTGCCCAGTAGAGCGCGCGGACGTGGGCCTCGTCCTGCAGGTCGGCAACATCGGCACGACGGAGCAGCTCCTCGAGGCACGACCGGTCCACGGAGAAGTAGCCGGTCTCATGCCACAGGGGCGCGATGTCGGCCGCCAGCGCCAGGGCCGCCACGAGATTGTCGCCCGTGGCTGCTCGGGCAAGTGCAGCGCGGAGCTCGTCCCGCTCGGGCGCCAGGCGCTGGACCTGCGCCCGCTCATGGAGCTCGCGCGCGGAAGCGGCGAGGGTCGCGTACCACGCCGTGTGGCGCCCGACGATGCGCGCGGTCTCGTCGGCTGCGGCCAGCTCCTCGCGCGCGAAGTCCCGAATGGTGGGCAGCAGGCGGTAGCGGACGGTCCCGGCCACGGACGCGGGCTCGACCAGGTTGAGCTCCACGAGCGACGCGATCGCGTCGAGGACGTCCGCCTCGCTGTCGTCGGGATCGCCGCACACCTCGCCCAGCGCGTCGAACGGGCAGCTGGCCTCGAATGCGCCCAGGCGTCGCAGGATCCGCCGCTCGCGAGCGTTCGTGAGCCCAACGGTCGCTGCGATGGTCGCCCGCAGGTCGAAGTGGCGCGACCCCCGCCCAGGACCGGGACGGGGCCGCAGGTCCAGCGCGCCGCCCCGGTCGAGGACGTCGAGCTGGCGGGCGAGCGGGAGGATCCGCGTCCGGGCGGCCGCCAGCTCGATCGCGAGGGGGAGCCCGTCGAGCCGGCGACACAGCTCCCCCACGAGGTCCACGTTCTCCGGGCCCAGCCGAAACCCGGGGTCGATGGCCGTGGCGCGCATCCCGTACAGGGCCACGGCCGGCGACGCTGCCATCGCGGCCGGGTCGACGCCCTCGGCCGGAACCGGCAGCGTCCGGAGGCGCATCACGTGCTCGCCCGGCAGCCCCATCGGCACCTGGGAGGTCATCAGCAGCTGGACCGTCGGCATGGCGGCGACGATGCGGTGCAGCGCGAGTGCGGCGCCGGGCGTGCGGTCCGCGTCGTCGGCCACGATCAGGATCGGCTGCGCCGAGAGGTGCAGGCGCAGCGCATCGTCCGCAGCGGCGCCCATCGCCACGTGGACGCGCAGCGCCGCAGCCATGGAGGCCGGGATCTGGTCCGCGGCCTCGATCGTACTCATGTCGAGCGTAACCACGCCACCGGGGAACAGGGCGGCGACCCGGCGTGCGACCTCGACGGCGAGGCGGGTCTTACCCACGCCACTGCGGCCTACAACCGAGATCAGCCGCACCCGGTCGCGCAGGAGCCCGACGGCCGCGACAAGCTCCTCGTCGCGGCCCAGCAGTGCCGGCCCGCCCGGCGCAGGCTCGAACGGTCCGTCGTGATCGGGGTGCGCTGGACTGTCGCCCCTCGACACAGCACGCCTCCTCCCTCCGTGGTCGGCCGGGACGCATCATCCCACATGCGGCCGAGTCCGTCGGGGCGCCTGACCGTGCGCTCGCC
>JBBIIL010000037.1:0-1378 GCA_037446495.1 Chloroflexota bacterium
CAGTTCACGGTCGGGCTGATCAACGCCCAGCCGATGGGCTTCTACCCGGTCGAGGTGCTGGTCAACGACGCGAAGCGCCACGGCGTGGCCGTGCTGCCCGCGGACGTCAACGCGAGTTCGTATCGCACGACCACGGAGTGGCTGGGCCGCCCGGGCTGGGCGATGGCCGGCCAGGCGGGCGACGACGGCTCGCATGACCGGGACCCAGGCGAGGACCTTCCCGGGGGCTGCGGGGTCGGCGCCCGCCCGCGACCCGTGCGCTCGGCCGCGTGCTTCATGCCCACGGCGGCCGCTCGCGACACGTGGGCGGCCGAGAGCGTGGCGGGCTGGGGGATCCGCCTCGGTCTGCACCTGGTCAACGGAATCGGCGTGGAGCGCCGGGCGCGGCTGGATTCAGAGCTCGCCCGCGGCCCGTACCGGAGTCTCGCGGACGTTGTGGAGCGGACCGGTCTGCCCGAGGAGGTTGTGGAGCGGCTGATCCGTGCGGGGGCGCTGGACGCTCTGGGGCACCCGCGACGGGAGCTGCTCTGGCAGTTGCGCGAGGTGGCGGGCGCGGCCAAGGGGCGGGTGGACGGCAAGCCGTTGCGCGGCGTGGCGGGCGGCAGGGCGGCGGGCAGGCCGATGGACCTGCGGCTGCCGCCGACGGACGCGCCCGCGCTCCCGCCCATCAGCGAGGCGGAGCGGCTCGGCGATGCGTACGCGGTGATCGGGCTGGACGCGCGGCGCCAGGCCGTGGCGCTGTTCCGAGACTCGCTCGACGCGATCGGTGCGGTGACGAACGCCTCACTCGCGGCGTGGCGGCCGGGCCCCGTGCGGATCGGCGGGCTGGTGGTGACGCGCCAACACCCGATGACCGCGCGCGGGACGGTGTTCCTCGCGCTCGAGGACGAGACCGGCATGGTCAACGTCACCCTCTGGCCGGACAGGTGGCAGGAGTCGCGATCCATCGTGCGGCGTCACGCCCTGCTGCTGGTGGACGGCGACCTCCAGCGCGAGGGCGACGTGGTCAACGTGATCGCCAGGCGGGTCGAGGGGCTGGTCGAGGCGACGCAGGCGACGGGCGGGCCGCCGAACCCGCATGGCGTTCGGCAGCTGGGCATGGCCGGGATGCGACGCCTGGGATGAGGACCCGCCGCCCGTTGTCCCGTTCAGGTCGCGCCGGGACCCGCCGCCCTCAGCGGCCCGAGCCCGACAGGCGGTTCCGCGGCGCGTTGCCACGGCCCTGAGCGGCCTTCTGCGGCTGTTGCTTCGAGCGCTGGCCCCGATTGGGGTTCAGCAGGTCGAGGAACCGCTTGTACCAGGCGATTCCGGCCGCGAAGAACATCGTGCCCACCGGGCCCAGGACCCAGACCTGGGCGAGGATCCCCGCGATGGGCGC
>JBBIIL010000037.1:1478-11440 GCA_037446495.1 Chloroflexota bacterium
CCGAGCACGGCCAGGCCGGCCGAGACGAGCACGCTCCAATGGATCAGCAGCCGCGGCAGGAGGGGAAGGTCCTCGCGAAGCCGGGCCGGTCGGTACGCTGCCCGGGCCGACTGCATGAAGCCGGGGCGGGCCGGGCGGGAACCTGCCGACGCGGGGCTGGCCGTGGCGACTGCCGAACCCGCCGCGGCGGTGCCCTTGCGGCGCGCGGGAGCGGGTGCGGCCTCGGGGACCAGCTCGTCGACATCCGCGGACGCGTCGAGCCCCGCGTCCTGGTCGGCGCGGTAGCGTCGTCGGGCCTCGGTGCGATCGGTGCGCTTGGCGCGGGCCAACGGGGTGCCTCCAGTCATCGGGGCCGGCGCGGGATGGGGCGCGCAGCCGAAGCATGGTACCGGGTCCCCGGCATCGCCGGTTTGGTATGTCGCCGGTTGGGCGTCCGGTTGAGTGCGGGCTAAGTGGTGGTGTGTATGGTGGCCCGCGGAACCGACCCGCCGTCGATCCCCGCCCTGGAGGCAATCGATGGCGCGTGTCAGGCCCGCGGTGTACGCGGCGCTCATCCTCGTCCTGCTCATTGCGGCATCGGCCGCGGCGGCCATCCCGCAGACCCCAGTCGGGCCGCTCGCCGTTGTGGGCTGGCCGCCGTCGTCGGGTCTGGTCGTGGCGGAGGTCGTCACGGGTGGCACGTCCGCATCAGACGAGTACGTGGAGGTCGCGAACGCGGGGTCGATGCCGGCGGACCTCGCGGGGCTCGAGGTCGCATACGCCACGAGCTCCGGCGCCACCGTGACCAGGAAGGCCGCGTGGACGACGTCGACGGTGCTCGTGCCGGGCCAGCACCTGCTGCTCGCGAACAGCGCCGGGGCGTTCGCGTCGATCGCTGATGCCCTCTACAGCGGCGGCCTGGCGGCCACGGGCGGGGCGATCGTCCTGCGGGCCACTGGCGGGTCGAACGTGGACGCCGTGGGCTGGGGCGATGCGACCAACGGGTTCGTCGAAGGGTCGGCGGCACCAGCGCCCGCGACTGGCCAGTCGATCGAGCGTCGGCCCGGCGGCTCCGGCGGCAACACGGTCGACACCAACAGCAACAGCGCGGACTTCGTGGTCAACGCGGCGCCGGTGCCACAGGGCCTGGCGGCCGAACCCGCGCCAGCTCCCTCCGCATCACCGACCGCCTCACCCACGCCGACGCCTACGCCCAGCCCGGTCCCGACGGCCGGGCCCAGTGACACGCCGTTGCCCGCGCCCACCCCGACCCCGCTGCCGACGGCGACGCCCTCGCCGAGTGCCACGGCGACGCTGGACCCGACCCCGCTCCCGACGCCCTCGGCCACCGCTGCGCCGAGCGACACGCCCGTGCCGACAGCGACCGCGACGCCGACGCCGACGCTGACGCCCACCCCGACGGCCACCCCCACGCCGACGCCGACGCCGACGGCCACGCCCTCGCCGTCGCCCGTCACAACCGCCTCGCCCACGCCTGAGCCCTCGATCGACCCCGTGATCTCGATCGCCGCCGCGCGTGCCCTGCCGGACGGAAGCACGGCCGAGCTCGAGGGCGTCTTGACCACAGCACTCGGCGCGCTGGAGTCCAGCCGGGCGGGCTTCGTCCAGGACGCGACCGGGGGCATCGCGCTGTACCTCGACTCCGCCTATGCGGTGCCCATCGCCGCAGGCATGCGGGTCCGCGCCGTCGGCGTCGTCGATTCGCGTTACGGCGAGCGCACGCTGCGCGTGGTCGGATCGGACGTGATCGCGCTTGCCGACGTTGGGCTGCCCGATGCGGCCGCCGTGACCACCGGCGGTGCCGTCGAGTCGCTCGAGGGGCTCCGCATCCGCGTCTCCGGCGTCGTCACCGAGTCGCCTTCGGCGCTCGCAGATGGCCTCGGCCTGGGCGTCGACGACGGCTCGGGAGTAGTGCGGGTGGTGGTCGGGCCCGACGCCCTCGGCGGCGCGACCGTTGCGGCGGGCGACACCGTCACCGCCACTGGGCCGCTCGGTCAGCGGGACAGCACGGGCACGGGCACGAGCGGCTACCGGCTGTTCGCGACGATCGCGGGTGAGCTCATCGTCGCCCCGGCGTCCACGCCGGCGCCGTCGGCCACGCCCGACCCCGGCACGAGCAGTGCTCCCACCCCAACCGCCACAGCCTCGCCGACGCCGACCTTCTTGGCCTCGCCGAGCCCGCTCCCGTCGCCCACGCCCAGCACCGTCCCCACGCCCACCCCCACATCGGCCCCGCTCGCGATCTCAGCGGCGCGGTCATTGCCCATTGGGGCCAAGGCATTCGTCCGCGGCGTCGTCACCGCCGAGGCCGGCCTCCTGGGCACGCCCCGTCTCCTCGCCACCGGCGACGCGACCGGCGGCCTGCCGATCCGGCTGGCTGACGGCATGACCGCGCCGGCGCGCGGCGCCATCGTCGAGGTCCACGGCACCATGAGCGCTCCGTACGGCCAGACGGAGTTGCGCGCGGCGGCCGGCGGGCTCGTCGTCGTCGGCACGGGCTCCGCCCCGCCCCCGCAGACCGTTGCCGCGGGCGCGGTCCGCGAGTCCGTCGAGGGTCGCCTGGTCACCGTCTCGGGCACGGTCGTCGTGGGTGCCCAGAAGGCCACGAGCGGCGACGTCGTGGTCGGCATCACCGGAGCCGACGGGGCGGCGCTCAAGCTGTACGCAGACGCCTCGGCCGGAATCGCCGCGGCATCGCTGCGCAAAGGCGTCACCGGCACGTTCACGGGGATCGCCGGCCAGCGCGCGTCGCGCAAGGACGCCCTCGACGGGTACCGCGTCTGGCTCCGTGACCCGAGAGACGTCCTCGCCTCGGTCCCGCCCGCCCCCGTGCCGTCCGCCTCGCCAGCGCCCAGCGGCTCTGCCGACCCCGCCGTCGAGCCCATCGGCACGGCCCGTCTTCGCGACGGCGCGACCGTGTCCGTCATCGGGGTCGTCACCACGGACCGCGCCCTGCTCGACGCGTCTGGTCGGCTGAGCGTCATCGAGGATGCCACCGGCGCCATCGAAATCTATCTTGCCGCGCCCGATCCGACCGTCCGGCTCGGGACGCGGCTGCGCGTGACTGGTGTGATCGGACGGGCCTGGGGCGCCCCGCGCCTCCACGCGAAGACGGTCTCGGCACTGGGCTCAGCCACACCCACGATCCTCGACCTGCACGTGGCGCCGGGCGCTGCGACCGAGTGGCGCCTCGTCCGCCTCACCGGCGTCGTGACCAGTGTCCACCGCACCGGAGACCGCTGGGTGGCGGAGCTGGACGCGGGCTTCGGCACGGTCCCCGTGACGGCGCTCAGCGGTGCCGGGATCCCGGCGGCGGCCATCGTGGAGGGTCGCCGCGCCACCGTGGTCGGCATCGTGAAGCGGCCGTACCCCACCGCATCGGATCGCCGGTACGCCGTCCTGCCCCGCAACGCCGCGGACATTGCGCTGGGCGCGGCGGTGTCGACCAGCGCCGGCGCGGCGCCGGGCGGGAGGTCGAAGGCCGGCGGCGGTGCAGGTCCCTCCGGCGCGGGCAGCGACGTTCCCGTGACCGACGTCCGCGACCTGGGCTCACGCGTCGGCCAGCGCGTGCGCGTGAGCGGCCTCGTGACCGAGACCACCGCGGACGGCTTCCGTCTGGACGACGGCACGGGGACGGCGCGCGTCGTGCTCGGGGGCAGCGCCTCGGACCTCGCCTCCATCGTGGGTCCCGGCGACGCGCTCGACGCCGTGGGCACGGTCGAGGTCCGGGACGGCCCGGTGCTCGTGGTCCAGGACCCGGCCGACGTGACGCTCGTCGGCGACCTCGGCGGCGCGGAACCGGCGGCGTCATCGGTCGCCGCGGCCGTCGTGATGCTGAGCGCGGCACCTCTGCTCAGCATCGCCTCGCCATCACCTGACGCTGCCCAGGTGCCGGTCATCGGCCTGCTTGCGGCCGGTCTGGCCCTCGCAGCCGCCGCCGCCGTGGTGGGCTCGCGCCGCATCCGCGACCGGCGTCGGCTCCGCGCTCGGCTCCGCCGTAGGCTGACCGTGTGGGTTGGTGGCACTGGAGCGCGCGGGGCCGCCGATGCCTGAATCCGTCGGCTGTCGAGCCGGACGCCCGCCGCCCGCGCTTGACGCTCGCGGAAACAGGCCCCTATCCTCGCGCAAGCCCGAGCGGATCACGCTCGCGGAGCGGAGGATTCCCACCCTTGGCCGACGCCGACGCCCGCGTAGCCGTCCCGAGTGGCGAGGTCCAGTACCACATCGGGGTCGGTCCCGGCGACCTGGCGGACTACATCCTCCTCCCGGGCGACCAGGATCGGGTGGAGATCGTCGCGTCCCACTTCGACAGCGTCGAGCTGCGCCACCGGCACCGCGAGTTCGCCACGGCCACCGGGATGTACCGCGGCATGCGCGTGTCGTGCGTGTCCACGGGCATCGGCGCGGACAACGTGGAGATCGTGCTCGCCGAGATCCTCGCGATCACGAACAAGCCCACGCTCATCCGGATCGGGTCGTGCGGCGCGCTGCAGCCGGGCATGGAGGTTGGCGACCTCGTCATCTCCACGGGCTCGCTGCGCCTGGAGACCACGACCAGCTGGTTCGTCCACGAGGGTTACCCCGCCGTCGCCCACTACGAGGCGGTGCTGGCCCTGGAGGAGGCCGCGACCCGGCTCGGGCACCGACACCACGTGGGCCTGACTGCCACGGCACCCGGGTTCTACGGGGCGCAGGGACGGCCGATCCCGCACCTGCCCATCCGTTACCCTGACCTCGCAGAGGAGATCGCCCGTCAGGGAATCCTCAATTTCGAGATGGAGGCGTCGGCGCTCCTCGTTCTGGCGGGCCTCGGTGGATGTCGTGCCGGCGTCGTGTGCGCCGTCTACGCCAACCGCCGAACCGGCCAATTCGCGGAAGGCGACGTCCGAACCCAGGCGGAGGCCGACGTGGTGGCGACCGGGCTGGAGAGCCTGATGGTCCTTGCGGAGCTCGACCGCCAGAAGCGATCGGCTGGAGCGGCGCGCTGGCGCCCGTCGCTCTGGTCTCCAACGTGAGCGCCAGCAGGACGATGCGGCTGCGAAAGCGCTACGCTTCCGCGGATCACCGAAATCGGGAGGAGATGCGAAATGGCTGAGGCGTACTGCGTCAAGGACAAGACCAAGGTCGAGGTCCAGAACCCGCAGCACATCACGATGAAGAACGGCAAGCCGGCGCTTCAGGGCACATGCCCGAAGTGCGGTGGCAAGGTCTTCAGGATCGGCGGCTGACGCCCGTTACCGAAGCGGTTCACTGAGCCCCCGTCCGGCAGGTCCGGCGGGGGCTCAATGGTGTTCGGCGGAGGTCCGCCCGGCCCCCGCCAAGGGGCCGCATTTCGGGGGGGCCCGCAAGGGTCCCTGCTAAGATTCCTGCGACAGTCGATCCGCAAGGCCAAAGGACCACGCCCTGCCCGCCCCACGCCGTGTCCCCTTCGATCTCGGAACCGCAGTCGCGCTCACCGTCAGGTCGGTGGTCGCTGCCGCGCTCCCGACGTCGCCGGTGGCGGCCGCGTCGCGCGCCGGGCTCGTCCCGTGGCTCGTCACCCCACCCCGTCGGCCGTCCCTGCGCCGGCCGGCGTCCAGGCGCCCCCACCCCCGAGGAGATTCGCGATGACCGTCCGCGTCGGCATCAACGGCTTCGGCCGCATCGGCCGCCAGTCCCTCAAGGCGCTCATCGAGCGCGCCCCCGAAGTCGAGGTGGTCGCCGTCAACGACCTCGTCGACGTGCAGACGAATGCCCTGCTGTTCAAGCACGACTCGACGTACGGCGCCTACCCGGGCGAAGTCAGCCACACCGACGACTCGATCGTCATCGACGGCAAGGCGGTCAAGGTCCTCCAGGTCAAGGACCCGGCGACGCTGCCGTGGGCCGAACTGGGCGTCGACATCGTCCTCGAGTCCACCGGCCTGTTCACCGACGCCGAGAAGGCCGCCGCCCACATCCAGGCCGGCGCCAAGAAGGTCATCATCTCCGCTCCCGCCAAGAAGGAGGACATCACCATAGTCCTCGGCGTGAACGAGGGCATGTACGACCCGGCCAAGCACAACATCATCAGCAACGCGTCGTGCACCACGAACTGCCTGGCGCCCGCGGCGAAGGTGGTCCACGACAGGTGGGTCATCAAGCGCGGCCTGATGAACACCATCCACAGCTACACGAACGACCAGCGCATCCTCGACGTGGCCCACAAGGACCCGCGCCGCGCCCGAGCGGCTGCCCTGAACATCATTCCGACCACCACCGGCGCCGCCAAGGCGCTCGCCCTGGTGATCCCGGACCTCAAGGGCAAGTTCGACGGCTTCAGCCTTCGCGTGCCGACCCCGACGGTGTCCGTGGTGGACTTCACGGCCGAACTGGAGAAGGACGTCACGCTCGAGGAGCTCAACCAGGCGTTCCGCGATGCCGCCGCAGGCCCCCTCAAGGGGATCCTCGGCGCGAGCGACGACCCGCTCGTCTCGTCTGACTTCCGCGGCGACGAGCGCAGCTCCATCGTGGACCTGCCCTCGAACATGGTCCTCGGCGGCAACTTCATCAAGGTGATCGCCTGGTACGACAACGAGTGGGGCTACAGCTGCCGCGTCGCCGACCTCGTGAAGTTCGTCGCCGGCAAGCTCTGAGCCTGACGGCCGCACCGTCCCCACAACGGATGCCCGGCAGCCGCGGCTGTCGGGCCCGGGGAGAGACACATGGACAAGCTCACTGTCCGGGACCTCGACGCCACGGGCAAGCGCGTCTTCGTGCGCGTGGACTTCAACGTCCCGCTGCAGGACGGCAAGGTCACCGACGACTCGCGCATCCGCGCGGCGCTGCCGACGATCAAGCACCTGCAGGGCCAGGGCGCGAGGATCATCCTCGCCAGCCACCTCGGCCGGCCCGACGGGAAGGTCAGCGACTCGTTGCGGCTCCGCCCCGTGGGGGAGCGCCTTGGCCAGCTGATGGGCAAGACCGTGCCGGTCACCGGCGATGCGCTCGGCGCGGGAACGGAGGACGCGATCCGGCGCCTGCGCGGCGGCGAGGTGCTCCTGCTCGAGAACCTCCGCTTCCACGCGGAGGAGGAGAAGAACGACCCCAAGTTCGCCGAGGCGCTCGCGAGCTACTGCGACGTCTACGTGAACGACGCGTTCGGCACCGCGCACCGCGCTCACGCGAGCACCGTCGGGATCGCGAAGCTGCGCCCGGCCTACGCCGGGCTGCTCATGGAGAAGGAGCTCGCCAACCTCGGCAAGCTGCTCGACAATCCCGAGCACCCCTTCGCGGCGATCATCGGCGGCGCCAAGGTCAGCGACAAGATCAAGGTCCTCAAGAACCTGCTCGCCAAGGTCGACATCATGGTGATCGGCGGCGGCATGGCCAACACGTTCCTGCTCGCCCAGGGCAAGCCGATCGGCAAGAGCCTGGCCGAGCCGGACCGGGTCGAGGACGCTCGGGCGATCCTCGCAGCGGCCGAGGAGAAGGGCGTCAAGGTGGTCCTGCCGGTGGACGTGGTGGTGGCCAAGGAGGTCACCCGCGGCACCGAGTACAAGACGATCCCCGCGGAGAAGGTCCCGGCCTCGTGGCACATCGTGGACCTGGGCAAGCAGAGCCTCGCGAACATCGAGGTCGCGCTGGCCGACGTCCGGACGGTGCTCTGGAACGGCCCGCTGGGCGTGTTCGAGATCCCCTCGTTCGCGCACGGGACCAAGGCGATCGCCAGGTTCCTGGCGGGCCGCGCCGAAGCCGGCGCCGCTGTCGTGATCGGCGGAGGCGACTCAGTCGCCGCCATCACCCAGCAGGGCCTGGCCGACAAGATGACCCACATCAGCACCGGTGGCGGCGCGTCGCTCGAGTTCCTCGAGGGCAAGGAGCTGCCGGGCGTCACCGTCCTGCTGGACCGCACGGAGGCCGCATCGTGAGCGACACCACCATCGCCTGGGTCGACGCCCGGGAGATCCTCGACTCGCGAGGCAACCCGACGATCGAAGTCGACGTCGTCACCGAGGACGGAAGCCTCGGCCGAGCCGCGGTGCCGTCCGGGGCCAGCACCGGCGCCAACGAGGCCGTGGAGCTGCGCGACGGCGACATGGCCCGCTACGGCGGCAAGGGCGTCCTGACCGCGGTCAGCAACGTCACCGACCGCATCGGTCCGTCCATCCTCGGTTTCGACGCCGCGGACCAGGCCGGCATCGACGCCATCCTGGTCGAGCTTGACGGCACCCCGACCAAGGCCGAGCTCGGCGCGAACGCCATCCTCGGGGTGTCGCTCGGCTGCGCCCACGCAGCGGCGTCGAGCCACGAGGTCCCGCTCTACCGCTGGATCGGCGGCGCGGGCGCACGGATCCTGCCCGTGCCCCAGTTCAACATCCTCAACGGCGGCAAGCACGCCCAGGACTCCACCGACTTCCAGGAATTCATGGTCATGCCCGTCGGCATGCCGAGCTTCGGCGAGGCGCTCCGGGCCGGGGCCGAGGTGTTCGCGGCGCTGCGCAAGATCCTCCACGACGAGGGCCACGCCACCGGCCAGGGCGACGAGGGCGGCTTCGCGCCGAGCCTGCCGTCCAACCAGGCGGCCGTCGAGGTGATCCTCCGCGCGATCGAGAAGGCCGGCTACAAGCCGGGCGACGAGGTGGCCATCGCGCTGGATCCAGCGACGAGCTCGATCCTGGTCGAGGGGACCGGCACCGGCGACGTCCCCGGCCGGTACAACCTGGCCAAGGAGGGGCGCGTCCTCGACGCCGGCGAGATGGTGGACCTGTGGGCAGACTGGATCGCCCGCTACCCGATCGTCTCGCTCGAGGACGGCCTCGCCGAGGACGACTGGAGCGGCTGGCGCGAACTCAACGCGCGTCTCGGCGACAAGGTCCAGCTCGTGGGCGACGACATCGTGGTGACCAACCCGGCGTTCATTCGCCGGGCGATCACCGAGAAGGCGATGAACTCGGTGCTGATCAAGCTCAACCAGATCGGCACGCTCACCGAGACGATCGACGCGATCGACCTCGCGCGTCGCGCCGGCTGGTCTGCTGTCGTGTCCCACCGCTCCGGCGAGACGGAGGACACCACCATCGCGGACTTCGTCGTGGCGATGGGCACAGGCCAGATCAAGACCGGCGCCCCGTCGCGCTCCGAGCGCGTGGCGAAGTACAACCGGCTCCTGCGCATCGCCGATGAACTTGGTGACGACGCCCGATTCCTCGGCCGTGCGGCCCTCTCCGGCGCCGCCGGGCGCGGGATCTTCTAGCCGTTGAACCAGCGTCCCATCACAGCTTCGGCCGAACGGCGCGCTCTCCGCGAGGACGGCGCGCCGTGACGCGTTTCGTGGACCGTGGCGCGATCACGGCCGCCTGGGTCGGGCTCGGCATGGCCGTCACGGTGGTCGTCAGCTTCGTCCTGGTCATCCCGATCGAGTTCCTCGTTGGGCCCGCGGCGCTGCTCGGCGGCATGCTCATCGGGTACTACGCCAACGCGCGCTCGGAACGGGCGGGCGGGCCGTGGAGCCGGGTCATCGCCAACGCCCTGCTCGCGGGTCTGGTCACCGGGCTCACGTATGCGGTGCTGCTGCTGGGCGTGAAGGCGATCTTCTTCAACGCCGACAACGGCTACCGTGACGCGTCGTCCGGCGGTCCGCTCACATGCCAGACCGGTGCTGACTGCGTCTACCAGCGCTACCTCGCTATCCCGGGCCGCCGGGAGGCGTTCGAGGCGGCCGGCATCACGAACGTGGACCAGTTCACCCAGCTCTACTGGAGCGAGCAGTTCTCCACGTCGGGGCTGATGATCGGGCTCTCGCTGGTGGGCGCACTGGCCGGGGGCCTGATGTTCGGGATGGCGAACCGGAGGCGGCCCGGCTAGGCGGTCACCCGGGCCAGCTCGTCGCCGCGGGCCTGCGCCCGCTCGCTGCCGCCGGGTAGCGAGGCGCCGAGGCCTCTGCGACTCCGCTGTTGTCCACACGCGCAAGCCCGCGCGAGACGGCGACTTTCGCGCGCGAA